>NZ_CP018888.1:1288281-1610352 GCF_001936335.1 Amylolactobacillus amylophilus DSM 20533 = JCM 1125 | reverse complement strand
TTACTGTCAAAATAGACCGCTTTTAAAAGGAGCCACCATGAAATTATTACAACTAACTATCGCTACCGCACAAGAAGCCGAGGAAGCTCTAACGGAGTATCTTACCAACGAGTTATTAGCTCAAGGGGTGGAGGTTAGACGGCGCAGTGACTTTATTGCCGTACCAAACAGAAGCCACGGTGAGACTATTGATTTGGCTTCTGTTGCAGCTTTGCCAGAAGACATCGAGGTCACTGGCTATTTTAATGCTACAGAGGATGCCCACAAGCTGCAGCTTCTGGTTCAGGCTAAGTTAGCAGAGTTAGCGTCTTATGGTCTCCAAACGGGTACGTCAAATTACGCAACAGGTGGTTGCAGACACGGATTGGAGCGAGAGCTGGAAACAATATTATCACGTGGTGCACGTGACCAGAAACCTCACGATTGTACCTAAATGGCTGGACTACACGCCAGTATTGCCCGACGAGCAGACTATCATACTTGATCCGGGGCTTTCCTTTGGCACAGGGACTCATATTACCACGCAGCTGGCGCTTTTACTCATTGAAAAGGCCTTAAGAGCGCGCCAACGGGTCCTAGACGTAGGGACGGGTTCGGGCATTCTCAGTATAGCTGCTGAGAAGTTAGGTGCAGACCAAGTGATAGCGACAGACCATCGATGAACAAGCAATGACCGCCGCAAAGAGAATATTGGATTGAATAATAGTAGTAAATAGCATTAGTTCAAAGTGACCTACTAAACAATGTCTCTGGGCAATTCGATTTGATTGTCGCTAATATTCTGACCGAGGTGTTGCTCCCGTTAACCGAGCAGTTAGCGGAACACCTAGCAGCAACAGGTCGAGTAATCATGTCAGGCATTGATCAAGATCAGTTGCCTAAATTAGAGGAGCACTGAGGCTACATGGTTTCTCGATTACAATTCGGGTCCACAAGAGCGTTGGGTTGCCTTACTGATAGAACGCCAGCAAGATTAGGTTTTTTTTATAAAGGAGTGGCTGAGATGCAGCATTATTTTATCGAAAAAACGGCTTCGATTAATGACCAGATTATTCTGGACGGTGAGATTGCCCACAGAATCGTTAAGGTACGCCGGAGCCAAGTCAGTGACGAGATTGAACTAGTTGATGCCGAGCACAATGCCTACGTGGCAGTGATTATGGCACTAAAGGGTAATGAGGTGCTCGTGAAGGTTGTCCGGGAAGCGGTACTTAATCCGGAGTTACCAGTAAGTTCCACGATTGTGGTTGGTACTAGTAAGGGCGACAAAAATGAGTTTATTATTCAGAAAGCCACAGAGATGGGCGTGCAACATATCATCTTTTTTAATGCAGACTACTCAATTTCACGCATCAAAAGTGATAAGATAGATAAAAAATTAAGTCGTTACCAGAAGATAGCACAACAGGCAGCAGAGCAGTCTCGCCGTGAGAATATTCCAACAGTTAGATTAATCGATAAGCTGTCCGAGTTGAGCTTTACCGACTACGATACGAGATTGATTGCCTATGAAGAAGCTGCGAAGCAACACGAACACTCCGCTCTACGCGAGGCTCTGACCGCACTTAGGCCGAGCCAGAGAATCATCATGGTGTTCGGGCCTGAGGGGGGTATTTCGCCTCTGGAAATTGGCTTCCTCGAAAGCAAGCAATTTAAAGCCGCTGCGCTTGGTAATAGGATTCTACGCGTTGAAACTGCCCCATTATACTTCTTGAGCGCCTTATCATATCAATTGGAGATGAGTTAATCGATGCAAACTATGAAACATATTTTGCAGTCAAAAACAGCCGTAATTGTATATCTTTCTTTGTTCTCGGTCCTATTTGCACTAGTTATGGGATTATTGGACTTAAGGTACCGCTTCGAGTGGGCTGGATTTTTATTGCGCTTAACTTTTTAATCTCTTACTTCATTGGTTATTGGGTCAAAAAACAGAGATTGAATATTTTCTGGTTGCTGTTTTGGCCGGTAGTATTTTCAGTCACGGTCTTGATTCGTTATGCAGATTATAATTATTTCTTCGGCTTAATTTACCTGGTGCTTTCCGTATTGGGCTATAATCACCATAATAATTATCGTTAAAAGGGGACAAATTTAAAATGGCGAAACCAAAAGAACTAACGCAAGAAGACGTCATTGAACTTTGTCGTCTTTATATGAATGACGAGCACCTAGCTTTCGTCCAGAGGGCTTACGAGTTCGCCTCATACGTGCATCACGACCAGATTAGGAAATCGGGTCAACCTTATATCATTCACCCTATTCAAGTTGCCGGTATTTTGGCGGAACTGAAGATGGATCCAGAGACAGTTGCTAGCGGCTATCTCCACGATGTGGTCGAGGACACCAATATTACACTGGGTGACGTGTCAGAATTATTTGGGAAAGACGTTGCCGCTATCGTTGATGGTGTGACTAAGCTGGGTAAAATTAAGTACAAATCACATGAGGAACAACTAGCTGAGAATCACCGCAAAATGCTCATCGCAATGGCGCAAGACTTGCGGGTAATCATGGTTAAACTGGCTGATCGTCTGCATAACATGCGCACGCTGGACCACCTGCGTCCAGATAAGCAGCGTAGAATCGCTGATGAAACACTGGAAATATATGCACCACTAGCCGACCGCTTAGGTATCAGTATGATCAAGTGGGAGCTGGAGGATTTGAGTCTCCACTATATCAATCCCCAACAATATTACCGGATAGTTAATTTGATGAAGTCTAAGCGTGACGAGCGTGAACGTTATATCGCAGACGCTGTCGATGTAATCACCGCTACGCTGGACGAGCTCGGTATTAAGTACGAAATATACGGGCGGCCCAAGCACATCTACTCAATTTATAAAAAATGAAGGACAAACACAAGCAGTTCAATGAATTATATGACTTGCTTGCTATTCGAGTCCTCGTCGAGACGGTCAAGGATTGCTACGCGGTTTTGGGCGCAGTCCACACTAAATGGAAGCCAATGCCTGGTAGGTTCAAGGATTACATTGCGGTGCCTAAGGCGAACGGGTATCAGTCACTGCACACAACGATTATTGGACCCGGCGCTAAGCCACTAGAAATTCAGATTCGGACCGAACAGATGCATGAGGTTGCCGAGTATGGTATTGCCGCCCACTGGGCGTATAAAGAAGGAGTCAAGAATCCCGTTAAGCTCGATGAAGCCGGCAAAAAGATTGATATCTTCCGGGAGATCCTGGAGATTAAAGACGAGAGTACTGATGCGCACGAATTCATGGAGAGCGTGAAAGGAGACATCTTCTCGGATCGCGTTTATGTCTTCACGCCAGCTGGCGATGTGTACGAGCTGCCAAAGGGTTCGATTCCCCTGGATTTTGCCTATCTAGTCCACACCGAGGTCGGAAGTCACTCGGTTGGTGCGCGCGTCAACGGGAAGATTGTACCGTTGACCTACCAACTAAAAAACGGTGATATCGTCGAGATGTTGACTCAGAGTAATGCCCGTCCTAGCCGAGATTGGATTAATATCGTCAAGACAAGTCGCGCCCGCAATAAAATTAAGCGTTTCTTTAAGAGCGAGGAAAAGGACGAGAACGTTGAGAAAGGCGTTGCTGCCCTTGAGAATCAGCTAAGTGATCTAGGCTTTTTACCTAAGAATTACATGGACAAAGAACACATGCAGATTGCGCTGATGAAATTTAACTTTAGTACTGAGAGCGAATTGTTTAGTGCAATTGGTTATGGTGAAGTTACCGCACTGGTGGTGGCTAATAAGCTGACAGAGAAGGAACGGCGCAAACGGCAATCTGACAAACAAAAGTCGATGGAGCAGGCTATTCTTACCAACACCTCTGAGCCCGACCAAAAACAGGAACCGAAGAAGGCCCAGAAGAAGAATAAAAACGACAGGCAGAAGTCTTCAGATCCAATGAAGATCAAACACGACAACGGCATCATGATCCAAGGCGTTGGTAACCTCTTGATCCGTTTGGCTAAGTGTTGTAATCCATTACCTGGTGACGACATTGTGGGTTACGTCACGCGTGGGCGCGGTGTGACCATCCACCGTAATGATTGTAAGAATATCAAAGAGGAAGACAGGACTAATGGTCGGTTGATTGATGTTGCCTGGGAGAATGTGAATGATGCTGCAAAAGAGCAGAATTATAACGCCGACATTGAAATCTATGGCTTCAACCGTAATGGTTTGCTGAATGATATTCTCCAAACTTTGAATTCACAGTCTAAGAACCTGGCAAGTATCACTGGTAAAGTTGATAACAACAACATGGCACACATCTATGTCACAGTAGCAGTGAAAAACGCCTTACACTTAGAGGAAATCCTGGCGAGGATTAAAGATGTGCCAAATGTCTATGAAGCGAAGAGGTCTGATAGCTAATGAGAATTGTAGTTCAACGCGTTACAGAAGCTAGCGTCACGGTCGCCCAGAATCAAATCGCCCGGATAGGTAAGGGTTTTCTACTACTCGTCGGAATCGAGCAGGGGGATACACTATCCTTAGCACATAAATTTGCTGACAAAATCACGAAACTCCGTGTTTTCAGTGACCAAAATGACAAGATGAACCTAGCGTTAGCGGATGTGGCTGGCCAGATTCTCTCTGTCAGTCAATTCACGCTACTGGCGGACACGAGCCATGGTAACCGGCCGAGTTTCACACAAGCAATGCGGCCCGAGCTTGCAGAACCGCTATTTGAGCAATTCAATGACCGATTGCGTGCCAACGGTCTTTTGGTTCAAACCGGTGAATTTGGCGCGGATATGCAGGTTAACCTGCACAACGACGGACCGGTGACGATTATATTTGAGGAACGGGTTAGTTAAATAAATAATTATTAGTTTTTCTAGGACCATGAGAATAAGGCAACCATTTCGGTTGTTTTTTTGTAGCAATCAAAACTGCTGAAAAAATAATCATCAAAAAGCGGAAAAATAACATCTGTTGGCTATAAGCTTTTAATGAAGGTTAACACAGCTGATGGATGGCGCCCGCTAGCAGACTTCAGTAAGATTCCAGCCAAGACAATTGCTAGTATTCTAATTGGCAGTATGCAGAAACTGGCCTTGAAGGTGGGTTACGTGTCCGTTAATCTGAACCGGCAGCAGCTATTAACGTCAGAGATTAATGAAGCGCTTATCTATGTACAAAATCTGTTGCGCCCCCTAAAACTCGTCGTGGAGCTTACTGAGGAGGATAATCCTGTTGAAATTAACTTTGAAGATTTACAACAAGCACTAGTTAACTATCAGTTACGGGGCATTGAACTCTCGCTTGATGACGTTGGCACTGGCTTGAACCAGCTGGATAACGTCGACAGATTCATGCCTTACTTGAGTGAACTGAAATTTGCGCTACAAAACTTTGAAGAGTCAGTTTTTGACCAGGAAATTCAAGACAAAATAGTTTTCTTGCGGGACTTAGCACAGAAGAACAACCTAAGATTTATCCTTGAAGGTATTGAGAGTGAGGAAGAAGATCAACTGTTGAATAAAATGAATATCACGTTAAGACAAGGGTACTATTATGGTAAGCCACATATTTTGAAGCTACTTGATGATGACCCGGATAATTAAGTAAAAGAAAAGGGGAATAAGATGAAGTTAGTAATAGTTGGCTGCACACACGCTGGTGTTTCAACCGCGAAAGAAATTATAACGAATCATCCAGACACTGATTAACTATTTATGAACGAAATGACAACGTTTCTTTTCTGTCGTGTGGTATCTCTTTATACTTAGAGGGAGTCGTCGACAAACTTGAGGATATGTTCTACGAAACACCGGAGCATCTGGCAAGTATTGGCGCAAAAGTCAAGACTATGCACGACGTTTTAAAGATCAATCCAAAAGAAAAATCCATACTCGTGCAAGACATGAGCACCAAAAAGGTTGTGACAGATACTTACGATAAGTTGATTATGAGCACGGGTTCTTATGTTCAGGTACCTCCTTTAACGGGCATAGATAACGATAAGGTGCTATTGTGTATGGTTATAAGCAGGCAAAAGCAATCTATAATAGCGCGAAAGACAACCAGCATATCGCGATTGTAGGTGGCTGCTTTATTGGGATTGAACTGGCCGAGGCCTATGCCAACACAGACCACCAAGTAACGCTAATTCAGGGTAATAAGCAATTGCTTAATAACTACGTAGACGCAGACATGTCGCTTAAAATCGTAGAAACACTGCAACAACATGGGGTAGACGTTCGCTTAGGTCATCGGGTTAAAACTCCTTTGGCAGTGTAAATGGGACCAAGCAGGTACTCATTAATACCGCGCAAGGGCAGATTACCGCAGATCTAGTAATTGTCTGCACTGGCTTCTTGGCAAATACTGAATTATTGTTTGGTAAGGTCGAGATGGACAAAACTGGTGCGCTGTTGACGAACGAATGGCTTGAGACCTCTGAACCGGACATTTTAGCCGCCGGTGATTCAGCGGCAATCACTTATAATCCACTAAAACAAGATATGTATATTCCGTTAGCATCGAACGCCGTGAAGCAAGGTTACATTGCGGGTAGAAACGTGTTTGGCCACGTGCAGAAGTTTCCTGGCAAACAAGGAAAAACTGCACTACGTTTCTTTGACTATACACTGGCAAACACGGGACTTACTATTCCTGTCGTTGCCATTTTCATTGTTGTTCAACTGTTTTTAGGCATCATGGTGATATTAATTAGAAAACAAAAGGTCAGCACGATTGTGCTCCATGCAAGTGCATTGATTCTTTTTTGTATCTTCTATTTCTTAGCCACTTTCAAAAATGGTGTTGTGCCCGGAATGGGAATGATTAGCTTGAGCGAAGCTCTTTTCTATTCTAGCTCTTTAATTATCCTCGATGGACTCGTCTACTTCATGCTCTCACAATTTAATGCAGAGGATATTTATGTGGACACCATTTTACAGCAGGCAAACACCGATTGGTTGACCAGCTTAAATAACTACGGTTCATTTGTTGAACAATTAGCGAACAATTTTAAGCATTGGCAGAAGACAAAAGAGCCACTCTTGATGATTGCCCTCGATATTGATCACTTCAAAAATCTGAATGACGGCTTTGGCCACTTTACAGGTAACCGCGGTTAGCGGAGGCTAGTACCGTGATGGAGCAGGTTATTTCAAGAGTGCCAAAAGCTACCGTGTTGGCGGTGATGAAATTAATATTGTTCTGCCGAATTGTAGCTTAGAAGAGGCAACATGTGCTGCAGAAAAGTTGAAGGAAAGTCTGAATAAGATGACCTTTACCTCCGTGGATGGTGAGGAATTAATCGTCACTATTTCCATTGGCGTCGCACAGACCAGCCTAGCAGATTATAGCCCGGAGGATTTATATGAGCGTGCTGATCAAATGCTTTACCGGTCAAAGGCCCGGGGCCGAAATAATTTAACTGTTCAAAATAACGAATTTTAGGTGCTTCGGTATGAAATTTCGGTTTAACACCGAATGAGTATTGACAAGGCCTGTTCAATTAAGTATTCTAGATACCAATTAAGTAATTAATCAATGAGAAAGACTGAGAGCAAAAAAGACAGAGAGTAGCTGGTCGGTGTAAAGCTATTGAAACGCTCGTGACAACTTTTGAGATTAAACCGTTTGGCGAGCGTTATTCGTAGCAATTACTAAGGTGGTACCGCGTAGGAATGCGCCCTTGATGAATTAATCAAGGGTGCTTTTTATTTTGGAGGAGATTAAATGAAATTACAAAAACCAAAGGGAACCGTAGATATTCTACCCCAGACTGTCAGACAATGGCAGAAGGTGGAGGAGATTACCCGGAACTTTTTCCAAAAAGCTAATTATCAGGAGATTCGCACCCCAATCTTCGAGAACTACGAGCTCTTCGCGCGCTCAAGTGGTGAAGAGAGTGATGTCGTCCAGAAGGAAATGTACGATTTCTTGGATAAGGGGAATAGAAGGCTAGCCCTACGTCCCGAGGGTACAGCTGGCGTTGTGCGTTCGTTTGTTGAAAATAAATTGTATGGACCAGAATACGCGAAGCCATATAAGCTTTTCTACATCGAACCGATGTTTCGTTATGAGCGTCCCCAGGCGGGACGTCAACGGCAGTTCCACCAAATCGGTGTGGAATCATTCGGTTCAAGTAACGCTCTGCAGGATATTGAGGTTGTCATGCTTGGTTACAAGCTGTTGCAGACTCTCGGCGTGAAAAATTACGAATTACACATCAATAGCTTAGGTACGAAATATGTGCGGGCAAAGTACCATGATGCCCTAGTTGCCTACTTCACACCGCTCGTTGACTCACTCAGCGCGGATTCAAAACGCCGCCTCACGACGAATCCTTTGAGGATTCTCGATTCTAAAGATGAGGCAGATCAACAATTTCTTCCAGATGCACCGAAAATTATTGACTATCTGGACGATGAATCAAAAGCCAACTTTAATCTAATTACTGATACTCTGACACAACTTGGCGTAAATTATGAACTAGACGATGATTTGGTCCGGGGACTTGACTACTATACCGGTACGATCTTCGAATTCATGGTTGACGATCAAGAGCTCTGGCACAGCAAGTCTACTATTCTTGGTGGGGGTCGTTACGACGATCTCGTCGCGGAATTTTCGGGTCCGCAGACGCCGGCTGTCGGTTTTGGTATTGGCCTTGAACGCCTTCTCTTAGTCTTGAACGTCCAGAATCCACAATTGTTCGCGGAATCAGGAATTGATTTCTTTATTGCAAATGTTGGCGACGACACAATTGTACCAACAATTAAGTTAACAGAAAGTATTAGAAGTGCAGGCTTTAGCGCGGAATACGACGTGGAGCAACGTAAATTGAAGGCTCAATTTAAGGCAGCTACTCGGGCAAATGCCCAATATGTCATCACGTTGGGTGATGAAGAGATTGCTACGAAGTCGGTTGCAGTGAAAAGGTTGACAGACGGCAAGCAAGTCGCGACCACTTTTGACCAGATAGAAACAGACTTACAAAATGTCTTGAGACAATTTAATTAGAGGAGATACTGAAAATAATGGATCAACGAACAAATTATTGTGGCCTAATCACAGAAGAATATCTGAATCAAGACGTTGTGTTATACGGTTGGGTTCAAAAGGCCCGCAGCTTAGGTAATCTGGTTTTCATTGACTTGCGGGACCGCGAGGGCATCGTCCAGCTGGTTGTGAGCCAGGCAAGTGGGACCGCGCTACTTACTAGTGCAGAGTCTTTGCGTGCCGAAGACGTGATTACGGTTCACGGACGGGTTGTAAAGCGGGGTCAGGGCGCAGTCAATGACCAGATGAAGACGGGCCAGATTGAAGTAGAGGTCTCTGAACTTGAGCTGCTCAATAAGTCTAAAACACCGCCATTTGATGTGAAGGATGACACGACAGCAACGGAGGAAACTAAGTTAAAGTACCGTTACTTAGATCTACGTCGGCCAGAGATGCAGGCAGCAATCATCAAAAGAGCAAAGATTATGCAAGCAACGCATCAGTATCTTGATGAGCAAGGATTCATCGACATTGAAACACCAATCTTGGGTAAATCAACCCCAGAAGGTGCGCGCGACTATCTGGTGCCATCTCGCATTTATCCGGGCAGCTTCTACGCGTTGCCCCAATCACCTCAACTGTTTAAACAATTACTGATGGGTGCTGGTTTCGACCGCTATTATCAAATTGCCCGTTGCTTCCGTGATGAGGATCTACGTGGCGACCGGCAACCAGAATTCACCCAGATTGATTTAGAGACTAGTTTCCTCGATGAGGAACAGATTCAAACTCTGACTGAGGGACTGCTTCAAAAAGTGATGCATGACGTCATGGGTGTTGATGTGCAGCTACCGTTTCCGCGGCTAACTTGGCAGGAAGCGATGGACCGCTTTGGTTCCGACAAGCCGGATTTACGGTTTGGGATGGAGTTACAAGATGTCTCCGCCTTAGTTAAGAATAGTGATTTCAAGGTATTCTCTGGTACCGTTGCTAATGGTGGTCAGGTTAAGGCCATTGTGGTTCCGGGCGCTGCTGCTCAGTATTCCAGGAAGCAAATTGATACAAAACAAGATTACATCAAACGCTTTGGTGCAAAAGGTCTCGCTTGGTTGAAGTTTACTAATGGCGAATTTAGCGGGCCAATTACCAAATTCCTACCAAATGAGTTGCCTTTGTTGGCCGATAAATTAAACGTCACGGACGACGATTTGGTACTGTTCGTGGCAGATCGTGCTAAGGTGGTTGCTGACAGCCTTGGTTATCTCCGAACTGCTCTCGCTAAGGAATTTAACCTGATTGATGAATCTCAATTTGCATTCACTTGGGTAGTTGATTGGCCGCTCTTCGAATACGATGAGGGTGATGAGCGCTGGACTGCGGCCCACCATCCATTTACAATGCCGGACGATGCCGGTGTGAAGTTGCTTGATAGTGACCCCCACGCGGCCCACGCGAGAAGTTATGATATCGTCTTAGACGGCTACGAACTTGGTGGTGGATCAATCAGAATACACACAAGAGAGATCCAGGAGAAAATGTTGCATGCGTTAGGATTTACGCAGGAGCAGGCCGAAGAGCAATTTGGGTTCCTCTTAGAGGCGCTTGACTACGGCTTCCCACCAATTGGCGGTTTGGCAATCGGACTCGATCGATTTGCCATGCTTCTGGCGGATCGGAAAAACATTCGTGATGTAATCGCATTTCCGAAGAACTCAAAGGCAAGTGAGCCTATGATGCAGGCCCCAGCACCCGTTGATGCTAAACAACTAGATGAGCTCGGTTTAGAGGTGGAAAAGCAGGATTAGTCTTGCTTTTTTATTTTATTTTTAAATAACGGAATTTACCGAACTGTTTATTCGCAAATTACTTGTAAACAACTATAATTAAACATACAATCATGAACAATAAGATGTTCAAGCAGAAAAGTGAGGTCAGATGATGCACAAAGATCAAGCAGATTTAAAGGAAAGACTGACAAAGGAGCAATTCGAGGTCACCCAAAACGCTGCAACAGAGATGCCTTTTAGTGGTGAATACGATGATTTCTGGCAAGACGGAATCTTCGTTGATGTGGTCAGCGGTGAGCCGTTGTTCTCCTCAACGGATAAATATGATGCCGGTTGTGGTTGGCCCTCATTCACGAAACCAATTGTAAAGTTAACTGAGAAGCGTGATACAAAATTAATGCAAGAACGGACGGAGGTGCGTAGTAAAGAAGCTGACTCGCATCTAGGTCACGTGTTCACAGATGGCCCGGAGGACCGTGGTGGCCTACGTTACTGCATTAATTCTGCTGCACTACGCTTTATCCCGGTTGAGCAACTTACGGCGGCAGGTTATGGTGATTATCTCGAACTTTTTGATAGGGGAAATGAATAATGACAGAGCAACTGAAAAATTCTAATATTGATACAGCTATTTTTGCAGGAGGTTGTTTCTGGTGTATGGTCGAGCCCTTTGACCAACACGAGGGAATAGTTTCAGTACGTTCTGGTTACACTGGTGGACATGTGCCAAACCCAACATATGAGCAAGTGTGTTCGCACACAACTGGGCACACAGAAGCCGTAAAGATTACTTTTGACAAAAGCAAAATAAGTTACGCTGAACTCGTGGAACTTTATTGGCAGGTGACTGATCCAACAGATGCGGGTGGCCAATTCCAAGACCGTGGTGATTCGTACCGCCCAGTTATTTTCTACAATTCGACTGAGCAGGAACAAATCGCTGAACAATCAAAGCAACAACTGGACGAAAGTAATCGCTTTGATGATCCGATTGTGACCACAATTGAACCTGCGAAGCCTTTCTATGAAGCAGAAGAGTATCACCAGGACTTCTACAAGAAGGATCCTACTAGATATGCGCTAGAAGAGGCCGGTGGCCGCAGTGAATTTATCAAAAAACATTGGCATAAATAAGCTTTATCTTTGCGCGATATTTGTTAAAATGAACTGTAAGAACCTAAAGGAAGTCAATTTATGGATCATTTGACACAGATGTCGCGCCAACACAATTTAATCTCTAAAGTCACCGCCGCCTTCTTCTATTCAATTGCGGTGGCGATTGCTTTGAACTTTTTCTGGCATCCGGGGGGCATTTATGCGAGTGGGGTGACGGGATTTGCGCAAGTGGTGCAAACCCTCACTGAACGGTATTTTCCGTTTGTCCTCTCCACCTCAATTATGTACTTTGTGTTGAATATTCCGTTATTCTTCGCGCTCTCGTCGAATGCGATTGAGCACTGCTGGATCGTTAGTCAGGCCAATGATCTGAGTCGGATTAATCTTAAAAATTTCATCGGGTATATGGGCCTGCGGTACAAGTGGTAAGTTTGCGACCTTTAGATTCTTGTTGGCGAGAAACAACGATAGGGGGGTCTTTGAGGTTCGCGAAACACCCAGCAACACCACGTCGGCCTTGAGAAACCCCTTAGGATCTTTCCCATCATCATACATCACAGCAAATTCCATGGCGCTGATGCGGTCGAAATACTTCTGTGTCAGGTGATGGATTGCACCAGACTCACCGCTTGGCTTCTCGTTAGTTAGCTTGCCAATCACATTGATTGCATCGGTAATTAAATCAATGGTCTTGACTTTGTTGGCCCGACCAAAGCGAAACACCTCATCATTTAGTTCTTTCGAAAGTAACGTGTGTGCAATTAGTAAATTATCTTGATGTTGATTCTCAGTCAGGACAGCCTGTAACTTCTGCATGGTCGTAATGAAGGGGTAACGATTAAAGGTGAAATCTGTATTCGGAAACTGCGCTGATGCCGCTTGCATTAATTTAAATCCTGTCTCACCGACGGAATCTGATATAATGACAACGTTAACTTGTTCACTCATGCTTTATCCTCTTAATTTCTATAATCTATGTTGTTATCTTAAGTATATCAATTTACTTTAAAAAATATAGAAAAAAATAGACAAAAGCAGTTGACCGCTGTTTTGAACTCCGCTATAATTGTTGTCAGATGTTCTGGTCAGATGACCTAGAAAACGGAAGGAGGGATATCACATGGCTAAGACAGTCGTTCATGAAAACGAGTCTCTTGATGATGCTCTTCGTCGTTTCAAACGTTCCGTTTCTAAGAGTGGTACGTTGCAAGAATACCGTAAACGCGAATATTACGAAAAACCTAGTGTTAAGCGTAAGTTGAAATCAGAAGCAGCTCGTAAGCGTAAGAAATACTAATTTCATGAACTCTCATATTGACCTTTTGGTTCATTATGGGAGTTTTTTTTCTAGGAGAATAAAATGTTAAACGAACAAATTATGAATGACTTAAAGACGGCAATGAAGGCTCACGACAAAGTGGCGCTCGATACAATTCGCATGATCAAGTCAGCTTTAGCTAATAAAAAAATTGAGCTTGGCCATGACTTAACTGAGGAAGAGGAAGTTGCCGTATTATCGACCGAGATGAAACAACGAAGAGATTCACTCGCAGAATTTGAGAAGGGTAATCGGACCGACTTAGTTGAAAAGGTTCAAGAAGAGATGAAAATCGTTGAGCGTTATTTGCCTGCCCAAATGTCTGCTGAGGAAGTCGGTAAACTAATCGACTCAGTAATCGAGGAAACTGGCGCAACAGGTAAGGCTGACTTTGGTAAAGTGATGAAGACTTTGATGCCTAAGGTTAAAGGTAAAGCTGATGGTGGCCTAGTTAACCAGTTGGTCAACCAAAAACTAAGTTAAAATTTTTCCCGACGGAGGCTTTTTTTGACAGACAAACTGACTGAAAAGAACGTATACACACCCAAAGTACCTGCAACGATTGCGAGTCTAGTTGGGGTGAACGATAGTAACCTCAAGATTCTGGAGGAAGCATTAAATATCCAAGCAACCGATACGGGTAGTACGATTACCTTACATGGTGCTCCGCCTGACGTCGTAACTGGTATCGCTGTACTAAGCCAACTGGAAAATGTCGTGAATCATGGAATTACGATTGGCGCAACAGACGTGGTCAGCGCGCTCAAGATGGCAGAGAAGGGCACGCTTGAGTATTTCTTTGACCTTTATTCGGAAACGCTCATCCACGATGCCAAGGGACGCGCAATCCGGGTGAAGAACCTCGGCCAAAGACGGTATGTTAAGGCAATTAAGCAGAAAGATGTTGTCTTCGGTGTAGGACCTGCCGGAACTGGTAAGACATTTCTTGCCGTTGTCATGGCCATCTCCGCATTCAAGAAGGGTGAAGTTAGTCGGATTATTCTGACAAGACCTGCTGTTGAAGCCGGCGAAAGTCTCGGCTTTCTACCGGGCGATTTGAAAGACAAGGTTGATCCCTACCTGCGGCCAATCTATGACTCATTGTACGCAATTCTCGGAACCGAGACGACCAACCGTTTGATGGAACGGGGCACGATTGAAGTTGCGCCGCTTGCCTATATGAGGGGGCGAACACTCGATGAGGCTTTCGTGATTCTAGATGAAGCGCAGAATGCCACCAAAGCCCAGATGAAGATGTTTCTGACTAGACTTGGCTTCAACTCGAAGATGATTATCAATGGTGATGTAACACAAATTGACTTACCGGGAAATCACAGGAGTGGCTTGATTGAAGCACAAGATCGGTTGCATAACATCAAACAAATTGAATTCGTGAATTTTACCTTCAACGATGTGGTTCGCCATCCCGTTGTAGCTAAAATAATTGAAGCATACGAAAGAGACGATTTGAATGACAAACATTGATATCACATTTAATGACGAGATTGATTTTTTAACGGATGCCAACTGGCAGACTTGGATTGAGCAATTACTTGATCTGGCTTATACAAGAATCGCTAAGACCAACAAGTTAGAGATGAGCATCAACTTTGTCTCAAACGATGAAATTAGGAAAATTAATCGAGAGTATCGGGACAAAGATCGCGTAACCGATGTCATTAGCTTTGCAATTGAAGATGGTGGATTCGATATTGACATGAGTGATTTCTTAGATGACCCCGATTTTGTCGAGGACATCGGCGACCTCTTCATTGCACCAAAGGTCGTTGAAGAGCACGGTAAAGAATATGGCCATGGCTTTAAGCGGGAATTTGGCTACACACTGGTCCATGGATTTCTCCACTTGAATGGCTATGATCACATCGATCCAGGTGAGGAAAAAGAGATGATTGGTCTGCAAAACCAAATTCTTGATGAGTATGGATTGGAGCGCTAATGGACAAGTTAACCGAGCCAGAGTTAGAATTATACAACATTGCACAAGCTGAGATGAAGCACGCATACGTCCCATACTCGCACTTTCAGGTGGCGGCGGTGTTACGGACTAAATCTGGTCAAATTTTCAAGGGCGTCAACGTCGAAAATGCCTCGTTTGGCTTAACAAATTGTGCGGAGCGCTCCTGCATCTTTAATTACATTAGTGCCGGTTCCTTAGCAGATCCAATCAGTGAATTTTTGATTATTGGTGGTACGGATGATCCAATCTCACCGTGCGGCGCTTGCCGTCAGGTGCTTTCGGAATTTCTGCCAAGTGATGCTACCATTACTTTAACCAATTTGACCGGTGCGGTTAAACACATGACCATGGTAGAGTTACTACCATACTACTTTAAAAAAGAGGATTTAAATGATTAACAATAATAACTACCGCTCCGGTTTTGTCGGGCTAATTGGCAGACCAAATGTTGGTAAGTCGACTCTCATGAACCGCGTTGTCGGTCAGAAGATTGCTATTATGTCCGACAAGCCGCAGACGACTAGGAACAAGATTCAGGGTATCTATACCTCTGACACGCAACAAATAATTTTCGTTGATACGCCGGGTATCCATAAGCCCAAAAATGACCTTGATCAATACATGGATGAGTCCAGTTTCACCACATTTGGGCAAGTAGATTGTGTACTATTTCTAACCGAGCCCAAGAAAGTTGGTCCTGGGGACCGTTATATTGCGGATATGCTAGAGAAAATCAGCGTACCGGTTTTTCTTGTAATCAATAAGATTGATTTAGTTCACCCAGATGACCTGCTGGATATTATTAATTCTTACCAACAAATTGGTAAATTTGCAGAAATTATTCCAATCTCAGCTACCCAGGGGAATAATATTGAGGATCTACTGGCCACCATTCAGAAGTATCTGCCGGAAGGTCCAAAGATGTTCGATGAGGACCAGATTACTGACAGACCCGAGTATTTCGTTGTGGGTGAGTTGATTCGAGAGCAAATTCTCCACCTCACTCAAGACGAGATTCCCCACTCAACTGCTGTTATCGTGGAACAGATGAACCAGCGGGTTAACGGCAAGTTACAGATTGATGCCACTATCTATGTCGAGCGCGCCACCCAGAAGCCAATAGTGATTGGCCGTGGCGGGTCAATGCTCAAACAGATTGGCATCAATTCACGCCGAGAAATTGAGGAGCTGCTGGGCGAGAAGATTAATCTCAAGCTTTGGGTCAAAGTACAGAAGAACTGGCGAAAGGATCCTCTCTTCCTTTCCAGGGTAGGGTATAATCTGAAGGATTTGTAGTTCATGCAAGCCAAAAAAGAAAAAACAGTGACAGGAATTATCTATAAAAGACGCGCTGCGAACGAGGCGGACGTCTTCGCCCGGATTTTGACCGAAAAAGACGGGCTTTTTTCTATTGCAGTTAAGGGCGCGTTAAAGCCTAAATCAAAATTAAATGCTGCCACTCTGAATTTTTCTTTTGGTGATTACAAGATCATGACGAATGGAGCAGGAATCAGCACATTGCGCGCACCCGGGCATGTACAGACGTTTGACCAACTCTTTACTGACTTAAAATTAAATGCATACGCAAGTTACATGTTGGACCTGGTTGATCACGCATTCGTTGAATACGAGGATGTGGGGGAGAGCTTTACGCTTGTTCGGACCAGTCTACAATTGCTTAATCAAACGGTCAATCCAGAAGCGGTGCTCGCTCTCTTTGAGCTTCAAATGCTCCCCATTTTTGGTGTGGGGCCACAGCTACGTGAATGTATCATCTGTGGAAAGCAGCAGGGGAAATTCGATTACTCGATTGATTTAGGGGGCGTCATCTGCTCGGACCATTTTAACCAGGTACCAACAAGGTTACATCTAAGTCCTAAGGCGGTAGGTTTGATGCGGACACTGGGCCTGATTAAGATTGTCCAACTGGGCCAGATTTCAGTATCTGCGGCCTTACTGCGTGAGGTCTTGAATGCGCTAGATCGAATCTATCGTCAGACGCTCGATCTCAACTTGAAGACGAAGACGTTTATTGATTCAATGCATTTTTGGTGAAAAGCAGTAGGCAATTACCACAGCCGGTGCTATAATAGTAATTGTGATTTTGATGATCATAGGGAGAATAAATTCTGGTCAGCGAATGTCGGTCATGGTGAGAAGGACATCCAGAAGAGGCACCCTTAGTCAAACAGAATTAAGTGCAGGGAATATTTCCCTGAATTAGGGTGGAACCGCGATTAAATCGTCCCTATGCATATTTGTGCATAGGCTTTTTTTATTGCCAAAAGGAGAAAAAATGACTGAAAAATTGAACATTCAACAAATGATTTTTAAATTACAAGAGTTCTGGGCCTCTAAAGGCTGTATGATCATGAATGCCTACGACGTCGAGAAGGGTGCTGGGACCATGAGCCCCTATACTTTCCTGCGTGCCGTTGGGCCGGAACCCTGGAATGCAGCTTATGTGGAGCCTTCGCGTCGCCCCGCTGATGGTCGTTACGGTGAAAACCCGAACAGACTATTCCAACACCACCAATTCCAGGTGGTCATGAAGCCATCACCAAAAGACATCCAGGAATACTACCTTGATAGCTTGCGTGCGCTTGGTATCGACCCATTAGAGCATGATATCCGCTTCGTGGAGGATAACTGGGAGAACCCATCTATGGGTTGTGCCGGGGTTGGTTGGGAAGTCTGGCTTGACGGTATGGAAGTATCACAGTTTACCTACTTCCAAGTTGTTGGTGGGCTAGATGTTAAACCCGTCACTAGCGAGATTACCTACGGAGTTGAGCGTTTGGCATCCTACATCCAAGATGTAAGCACGGTATTCGAACTTGAATGGAGCGATGGTGTGCTCTACGGAGATATCTTCAAAGAACCTGAATACGAGCACTCTAAGTATGCTTTTGAGGAGAGCAACCAAGATATCCTCCTGGAATTATTTGATACCTACGAGAAGACGGCTAAACGGCTACTGGTTTTAAACTTGGTTCATCCCGCATATGACTATATCTTAAAGTGTAGCCATACGTTTAACTTACTAGATGCTCGTGGTGCAGTCTCTGTGACAGAGCGTGCAGGTTACTTGAGTCGTATCCGAAATATGGCACATGAAGTTGCCAAGGCATTCGTTGAAGAGCGTGAGAAGCGTGGCTTCCCGTTACTGAAGAATAATCAAACAGAGGTTGGTGCTTTAAATGACTAAAAACTACTTATTAGAAATTGGGCTGGAGGAAATGCCGGCACATGTGGTAACACCAAGCATTAAACAACTAGTGCAAAAGGTAACGAAATTTCTGAAAGAACAGGGTTTAACATTCAAGAACATTAAGCCATTCTCTACACCAAGAAGATTAGCTCTTCTTGTAGAAGGACTGAGTGAACAGCAAGACGACGTTGACTTAGTTCAAAAGGGTCCTGCGCAAAAGATTGCCCAAGACCAAGAAGGTAATTGGAGCAAAGCGGCAATCGGTTTCGCCAATTCACAACAGATGACGGTAGACGATATTTACTTTGAAGATCTGAAGGGAACTAGTTACGCATATATTCACGTTCAAAAGAAGGGGAAGACTGCACAAGAGATTCTGCCCGAGCTTGCGGGTGTGATCAAATCCCTGACCTTTAAAACGAGGATGCGCTGGGCAAGTAACGACTTCGAATATATTCGGCCGATTCACTGGTTGGTTTCTTTATTGGATGATGTTGTTGTGCCATTTTCGGTGGTTGATGTGCAGGCTGGCCGGCAAACTAAGGGTCACAGATTTCTCGGAGACCCCGTAGTGCTTGCGCGGGCTGATGATTATGAGGAAGCTTTGAAAAACGAATTTGTCATCGCTGACGCAGCCGACCGCAAGGCAATTATCACGAGTCAGATTAAGGAACTTGCCGCGGCGAATAGTTGGCAAGTTAACCTTGACCAAAGCTTGTTAGAAGAAGTGACCAATCTGGTCGAGTACCCAACGAGTTTTGCTGGCTCGTTTGATGCGCAGTATCTGGCAATTCCAGAGGAGGTACTGATTACCTCTATGAAGGACAATCAACGTTACTTCGATGTTCGTGACCAGGATGGGAAATTGAGCAATCACTTTATCGCGGTTCGTAACGGTAACCGCGATCACCTAGACAACGTCATCATGGGAAATGAGAAGGTACTTGTTGCGAGATTAGACGATGCCAAGTTCTTCTATGAAGAAGACCAGAAGTTTCCGATTAGTCACTATGTCGACAGATTAAATAATGTTTCGTTTCATGACAAGATCGGCTCGATGGCTGAGAAGATGCAACGTGTCCAAAAAATTGGCCAGATCATCGCACAACAGTTTGCGCTCTCTGAACAAAGCATGGTTGATTTCAACCGCGCAAGTGAGATTTACAAGTTTGATTTGGTTACAGGCATGGTCGGTGAGTTTGCTGAGTTACAGGGGATTATGGGGCAACATTATGCCAAATTAGCCGGTGAACGTGACGCCGTCAGTCTAGCAATCAAGGAGCACTATCAACCCATCACCGCAGAATCCAAGTTGCCAAGTTCTAAGGTAGGGGCGCTGCTTGCATTGAGTGACAAGCTAGACACGATAATTACGTTCTTTAGCGCAGGCATGATTCCAACCAGTTCAAACGATCCCTACGCTTTGCGTCGCTATGCATACGGTATCGTAAGAATTCTGTTGAAGCAAAAATGGGCACTTGACTTCCAGACTGCATTACCTGAATTAATTGCAGGGTTAGATGGTCTCACACCAGCGCCACTGCCAAAGAGCGGCGCGGAGACTGCCCAAATAGCCAGCTTCATCCGTGATCGTGTCAAACAATATCTACAAGTAGCGGACTACAGGTATGATGTGATAGATGCTGTATTAGCTTCAATTCAACAGGATCCATTGAAGATTAACCAGGCTGCTCAAGTGCTTGAACAGCATCATGACGATCAACAATTTAAGCCGGTAGTTGAGGCCCTCACTAGAATCAATAACATTTTGAAGAAGGTCAAACCGGCTGGTAATAAAGTTGTCGATGACACCTTGTTTGAGAATGATTCGGAAGTAGAATTGGCAAACGCCACGGCCGTATTGATGGAGCAAACAGACTTTGAACAACTCTATGAAGAATTCGTCGACGTAAGGCCAATCATTGAGAGTTACTTCAACGATAATATGATCATGGCTGACGATGATGCGGTTCGAATGAATAGGTTAACTCAACTAAGTATTTTGAATCGCCTTTCACATCAATTAGGTGATTTAAGTCAATTGGTAATTAAGTAATTACCATAGGATAAAATAAAAAGTAAGGGGGTTACTCAAAATGGCAGGATACTTTGACGATAGCGTGATAGAAAACGTGCGCCAACAAGTAAATATTGTTGATGTAATTGGTCAGTATGTGGAGCTAAGCCGTAAAGGCAAAAACTACATGGGTTTGTGTCCGTTTCATGAAGAGAAAACCCCTTCTTTTTCCGTAAGTGAAGATAAGCAACTGTATCATTGTTTTAGTTGTGGTCGTGCCGGGAACCTGTTCAAGTTCATCATGGATATTGAAGATATGAACTTTCAAGAGGCCGTTAGAAAGATTGCTCAAGATGCGAACATTGAGCTGCCGGATAACCAGCGCAGCGTGCAGGAAAAGAGTTCAGTTTCTTACAAGCTCAAGAAGATGTATCAAGAGGCAGAAGTATTTTACGCACACATTTTAAATGCCACAAAGACCGGTATTAAAGCACTCGATTACCTTAAGGGTCGCCAGATTACGGCTGCAGCGATTGAAAGCTTTGGACTGGGCTATGCACCGGATGTCCATAACATTCTACTGGAGTATCTACAACAACAGGATTTTACGGCGGACGAATTACGCGCATCTGGACTGTTTGTTGAAAATGACAATGGAGAACTCTTCGACCGTTTTCGCGATCGCGTAATGTTTCCCTTAAAAGACCAGTCGGGACAAATTATTGCATTCTCCGGACGAAAGCTCAATCAAGATTCAAACCAACCAAAGTATCTCAATAGTCCGGAAACCAAAATTTTTACCAAGAGTAAATTACTGTTCAACTTCGATCAGGCCAAAACCACCTTGAAGAATGACCAACATCTCATCCTGTTTGAAGGTTATATGGATGTGATTAGTGCCACGCAGGCAGGCGTGAAAAACGGCATTGCCTCGATGGGTACGAGTTTGACCGATGAACAAATTTACGCAATCAGGCGGGTCACAAACAAGCTTATTCTTGCGTACGATGGTGATCAACCCGGGCAAAAGGCTACAGAGCGCGCCCTAGTACTGTTCAATGAGAAAAATTTTGACCTGGAAGTTGGTGTGGTCACTTTACCAGAGCAGCTCGATCCTGACGAGTTTATCAAGAAATATGGTGCAGAGAAGTTTCGCCACGAATTACAGGGCGCGGTGACACCAACAGAGTTTCGGTTGAAGGTTTTGCAACAGAAATATAATCTGGCAAATGACCGGGAGAAAGTTGAGTATGGCGAAGAGGCGGTCAAGCTGATTGCAACCGTGAATTCGCCAGTGGCTGCCGAGATTTATCTTAATCAACTAGCGGATCAACTATCTGTTTCGACCGATGCCTTAAAAGGCCAGTTGGTGCGTGTTCGCCGGCTAAACCGGCAAGTACAACGGCGTAGTCAAAATACTCAGGCCCAAAATCAGCAAGGCCAAAGTAGTTATGGCCCTGAGCCCATGCAAAACCAAGCAACAGGTGTCGATACCGCAATCAGTCGGGCAGAACGAAGGTTGTTGTATTTGCAGCTCCATTATGACGAGGTAATGGAGTATCTCCATGAACAAAATTTTGAGTTCCAAGACCAAAACTTTGCAAAAATTGCTAATTTATGGGAAAATTTTAGAGATACGCATGATAATATAAAGGTTGATAGTTTTTTAGATTATGTCCCTGAGGAGTTAAAGAGTATAATTGTCAATGTTGAGATGTCTGAAATGCCGGAAGATTACAGCATGGATGAGGTTGATGATTATTTAGCAGCTTTCGCAAAAGAACGTGTTCGGCGGCAAATTGCGTCATTAACAGACGAACTAAATGAGGCCAAACGTAAACACGATGAAGATGCGGAAGTCGCTTTGACTCAGAAAATTATAACTCTGCAGAGAATGATGAGATTATAGGAGTATTCTTAATGGCTGAAAAAAAAGAGAGCACGAAGAAAACCGCTAAAGTAACGAAAACTACGAAGACCGCAAAGGCAAAGACAACTAAGGATCAAGTAAAAACCAACGACGAGGGAGAACTACAAGTCGACGGTCAAACTTTAGACCAAGCTGTGAAGGTGGTTGTTAAAGAAGCCAAGAAAGAAAAGGAAATCACTGAGACCAATTTTATTGAGCAGTTAGTCAAGCCATTCTATCTCGAGGATCAGGCAATTGATCAACTGGTCCAAGAGTTTGAAGATAATGGTATCAGTATCGTTGATGAGAAGGGTGAGCCAAGCCCACTAGCACTGAAGAAACAAAAAAATGTCGAAAAATCAGAGCTAAAGAACGTGAGCGCTCCTTCAAACATTCGAATGAATGATCCTGTCAGAATGTACCTGAAAGAAATTGGTAGAGTACCGCTCTTAAAGGCCGAGCAAGAGGTAGAGATTGCCCATAGAATCGAACAGGGTGACGCCAGCGCGAAACAAGAGCTTGCAGAAGCCAATCTCCGTCTGGTGGTGTCGATTGCGAAACGTTATGTAGGGCGTGGTATGCAATTCCTCGACTTAATTCAAGAGGGAAATATGGGTTTAATGAAGGCAGTCGATAAATTCGATTATCGTCTCGGATTTAAGTTCTCCACTTACGCTACTTGGTGGATTAGACAGGCGATTACCCGTGCCATTGCCGACCAAGCAAGGACGATTCGAATTCCGGTTCATATGGTTGAGACAATCAACAAATTGATTAGAATTCAACGTCAGCTGCTCCAAGACCTTGGGCGTGAACCTACACCGGAGGAAATCGGTGCCGAGATGGACATGACGACCGAGAAGGTTCGTGAAATTCTGAAGATTGCACAGGAGCCAGTCTCCTTAGAGACGCCAATTGGTGAAGAGGATGATTCACATTTGGGTGACTTCATCGAGGATCAAGATGCGACGAGCCCTGAGGATCACGCTTCGTATGAGTTGTTGAAAGAACAACTTGAGGATGTCTTAGATACGTTAACGGACCGCGAAGAAAACGTGTTGCGGTTACGTTTTGGCTTGGACGATGGACGGACGAGAACTCTAGAAGAGGTTGGTAAGGTCTTTGGCGTTACGCGTGAACGTATTCGTCAAATCGAGGCCAAGGCGCTGCGTAAGTTACGGCACCCTAGTCGTTCAAATCAACTTAAGGATTTTCTAGACTAACGAATAAATTTGCCCCGGAATGGGGCTTTTTTTGTTCCTTTTTATGCTAAAATGATAGTCATGTGGGAACGCAAAATAAAGCAGAAAGAAGCGCAAATATGCCTTTAACTCCCCGCCTACAAGCAGTATCAGACATGGTCGATCAGGGACAAAGGGTTGCCGATGTTGGCACCGATCATGCGTATGTACCAATCGCACTAGTAGAGGAGCAACAGATTGACTTTGCGATTGCCAGCGATATTGGTGCAGGACCTTTAGAGAACGCAAGGAATAATATTGAGAGTGCGGGCCTAGAGGGCCGAATTTTAGTTCGAATGGGGCCCGGACTTTCGACAATTGAACCTGATGACGAAATCAACACCGTCATCATCGCCGGCATGGGCGGTAAGCTCATCACGCAAATTCTGACTGATGCACTGGCATCTGGTCAGAGATTTGAAACGTTGATTCTGGAACCAAATATCAATGAACCACTGGTTCGACAGTGGTTGATGGAGCACCGCTATCATATTATTGCTGAAACTATCGTTGCGGACGAACGCCACACATACGAGATTATTAAGGCACAAGTTGCGAAGAAGATCAGGCAATTGTCGCCCAACCAATTGCTCTTTGGCCCTGTATTAATGACTGAAATGAGCCCAACATTCAGGGATAAATGGCGTAGTCGGGCAGCCTATCTGAAGGTTTTGGCGGCCAACCTAGGAATGGCCAAGGAATCGCCCAGTAATTTAGCAAAATTAACAGAGGTACAACAAGAAATGCAGCAAATCGAGGAGTTATTTTCAAATGACAGAGATTAAAGAAATTATTGCAAAAATCGAGGAATTTGCACCCAAGTCTCTTGCCCTGCCGGGAGATCCGGTCGGACTGCAGATTGGTTCTGCAGACGAGGGGATTACTAAGGCTTTGGTCACGCTCGATGTGCGTCCAGAAATCGTCCAGGAAGCAATCGACTCGAATATCCACTTTATCTTTAGTCATCATCCTGCCATGTTCAAACCAGCTAAAAACCTAGATTACAGGGATCCGCAAAACGCAATGTATGCTGAGATTATTAAGCACGACATCACAGTTTATTCGGCGCATACAAACATTGACTGTGCAAAACATGGCATGAATGATTGGCTCGCCGAAAAATTACAGCTAGAGCAAATTAAACCGTTCGCCTTCGAACTAAACGAAGACGGTTGTCCGATTGGTCTTGGACGTAAGGGAGTATTGAAACAACCAGTTGAACTAGCTAATTTTGCTGAGAAAATCAAACAGATTTTTAAATTAGAAGGATTACGCCTGATTGCCAATAATCCGCACCAATTAATCCAAAAAGTCGGTATAATCGGTGGTGACGGCGGAAAGTACTTCCAACAGGCAATTACCAATCAGTTAGACCTCTTCATTACGGGAGACGTATACTACCACACCGGACACGATATGCTGGCCGCAAATTTGGCCGTAATCGACCCAGGTCACCATATTGAGCAAATCTTCAAACGGGTGATGTCGGATAAATTAAATGAATGGTCTGCCGCTAATAAATGGGGCGTCGACTTTGTACCATCACAAATTTCCACTGATCCATACCAATTTATTTAAACAGCGATTCTCAGATAAGGAGCAAATAGATGAAATACGAAACTTTATTACCACGTTTTCTGGGCTACGTGAAGGAGAACACCCGCTCAGATGAATACTCAAATAGCGTCCCTTCAACACAAAATCAAGTTGTTTTCCTGCAAAAGTTAGTCGCAGAATTAGAACAATTGGGCTTGGCTGAGGTTAAATATAATAAAGTTAATGGTTATGTGACAGCGACAATTCCCGCAACGACAACTAAGGACGTGCCAGTCATCGGCTTTATCAGTCACGTCGATACGGCCGATTTCAATTCGGAGAATATTAATCCCCAAATCGTCGAAAATTACGACGGCCAAAGTGTCATCAATCTTGGCGAGAGTGAATTCAAACTTGATCCAAGTTCTTTCCCTAGCCTAAAGAAATATGCAGGACAGACGCTAATCACGACTGACGGAACCACGCTCTTAGGCGCAGATGATAAAGCTGGTGTGGCGGAAATCATGACTTTGGCCGAATACCTCATCGTACGGCCAGAGATTGAACACGGCAAAATTCGTGTGGCCTTTGGTCCCGACGAGGAAATCGGTACGGGTGCAGATAAATTTGATGTTGCTGACTTTGGCGCTGATTTCGCCTACACGGTTGATGGCGGCCCTGTGGGCCAGCTTGAATTCGAAACATTCAGTGCGATCGGCCTGAAAGTCGATATTCAAGGAACAAATGTCCATCCTAGTGAAGCAAAGGGGAAAATGGTTAGTGCAATTCAGCTGGCAATTGATTTCCATAACAGCTTGCCAGCTGCTGAACGTGCCGAAACTACTGAAGGGCGAGAGGGATTCTTCCACCTACTTAATCTAAACGGCACAGCCGAGGATGCCCACATGGACTACATCATCCGGGACTTTGAGCGCGCGGGGCTCAATCGTCGCCGCCAACTCGTACTTGATATTGCAAAGGAAATTAATCAAAAATTTGCTGAGCCACGTATCAAGACAACGATGGTCGAACAATACTTCAACATGGTTGAGGTGATGAAGGATCATATGGATGTAGTTGAACTGGCAGAGAATGCCATGTGTGCGCTCGGTATTGAGCCAGATGAGGAACCAGTTCGTGGTGGAACTGATGGCTCTAAGATTTCATTTATGGGACTACCAACACCAAACCTGTTTGCCGGTGGCGAGAATATGCACGGTCGGTATGAATATGTGGCCCTGCAGTCTATGGAAAAGGCAGTAGATGTACTGCTGAAAATTAGCGAGTTGAACACGAACAAGTAGTATATACAAAAAAGGCCACATGGCCTTTTTTTATGGCAAACTTAAGCTGAAATTCACCAAATATTTACATAAATATGTTAAATTGAACAAGTTGAAAAGGAGTTGGAACTTTTTGGAAAAAAGAAGTAGTCAAAATCAGAAGCAAGCACAGATAGATAGTGCAATCGGTGAAAAATCTGTCCACGTCTTCAACGATTTTCGAGATTTCCTCGCTACCGGGAATATCGTCAACTTTGCCGTTGGTTTCCTAGTTGGTAATGCACTGTCGAAGGTGATTCAGGCATTCATCACGGATTTATTCGATCCAATCATTTCGAAAATAACAGGTAAATCTGTGCTGTTGGTTAACCAGAAGCTCGTTTTGGGGCAAGGCCAGATAGTAATCAGCTGGGGGCATTTTATTAGCCAATTAATCAATTTCTTGATTACCGCAATCGCCGTTTACATTGTTATTCGTGCCATGCAAAAGACCATCATGAAGCAGGATGCTGCTGGTGCGCTGACCGGCGACGAGATACAGGCACAGATTTTGCGTGAATTACAGCTAAATAACCGAATGATGAGACGTAACCTCGAACTGAATCGGCGTGAAGAGGAGTTGCGTACTTTAAAAGCAGATATAAAAAAACGAGAAGATATTCTCGCCGTGAAAGAGCGTTTCGACGCAGCGAAACGTTAGCTTGATAAACCCCAGCTGTTTTTTGGCAAAAGCTGCCTAAAATGCTAGAATAGGACAATAAATAATAATAAAGGAGTAGGGATCATGCCTCTAGTACACATTGATTTAATTGAAGGACGTTCGGCTGAACAACTAAGTAAGATGGTTGAGGAGGTTACTGCAGCAATCGTGAAGAATACTGGTGCACCCGCAGAACACGTCCATATTGTTCTAAACGAGATGAAAAAAGAACACTACAGTGTGGGTGGAGTGCTCAAAAGCGCTGAATAAACCAAAAAGGTTCAAACTTGATTAATAGTAATCAAATTTGAACCTTTTCTAATTACGTTGAATGAAGTCAAGTAGCTGACTAATCTCAGCTTCCGACGCGTCGGCCTCACCAGTCTTCATGCCGTGAATTTTCTCAACTGCTAGGTGGCTGGCAAAGGCCAATCCTGCATCGTTCATTGAATGTTTTCTTTGGTACTCAACAATTAAGTCTGACAAATTATCTGGATTCATCTTTATCACCTCATCTAATATAAATTAATTTTAGCAATTTTCACTGCAAAATAAAATTAATAGAACTGCATTCTAGTGAAGGGGAAATACCTGAACTTGACCTTACCCTCAATCGCCGATTTTTTGATGAAGCCAATCATCCGGCTGTCCCGACTGACATTTCTGTTATCACCCATTACAAAGTAGGAATCTGCCGGAACTTTCTCTACGCCAAAGATAGATTGCAAACTGAAATCTGCTGTAAATTGCTGCCCCTCGGGCAAATCTTTCTTGTATTCATCAAGGTAAGGCTCCTTGACTGCTTTACCGTTGATGTATGTTACATCGTTCTTAGAACTAATCGTATCTCCTGGAAGGCCAATCACGCGCTTGATGTATAATGTACCAGGACTGTCTGGTGCATCGAGTACTACAACGTCGTAGCGATTAATGGTTGGGTGTCTGTTAGCAATCAAGCGATCGCCGTCTTTAAAAGTTGGCTCCATCGAGGGCCCAGAGACAATTTCGTTTGAAAGGACGAACTTAAATACAAGAAAATATGCGCCGAGAAATATTAGAGCTAATACTATGACTTGTAGGAACCATTTAAAGAGTGAGTCATTCTCGGTGTTTTCTTTTGCATATTTATTAGTTGTCATCAGCTAGCTCCTCATTTGTATTACAATATATTATAACTGATTTTGACGGTTCTGCATGTTAAAATCTCTCAAAGGTGAAGATTGATGAAATATTTAGCTAAATTAAACTGGTTAGCACAAGAAATCGGATTACAAGATGTAACGAAGCAGGTGCATCAAATTAACGAGTTAACTACCATTCTAGGCGACCAGCGAATTCCCAAAAAGCATCTAGCAGATATCGGCTTTTTGCCGGACAAGCTGGAGAGACTGTGTGAACAGGCGCCAACGAAAGAACTTGAAATTAAGGTGATCAATCAGCTATTGAATAATCTTCGCAATTACCTCGCGCAAGAATTTGGTCTCTGGTCGATTCCAAACTTGACCACGGCGGAATTAATTGCGATGAAATATCATCTGCATGATGGCCTTGAAATAATGGCCGGAAATGCCCAGTGGACGAAAGCCTTTCAAGATGTAGGAGTTAACATGGTTGCAACAGATGACCTGTCGTGGAGCGTAACTAGTGCGACAGGCGCCAGGAACTTTGCGCCGGTAACCAGGCTAACAGCTATCGAGGCGCTCATTCGCTATGCCACAGTCGCGGATTTCGTGATTCTGGCCTGGGCGCCTAATTTCGGCGATGCCGATATTGCTTTGCTCGAAGCTTATAGAAACTTACCGCGAAAACCTTTATTATTGATGGTGGGAGAACGCGGTGGTGCGACTAATTCAACTGCATTTTGGCGTACAGCAAAGGTTTCAACTATTAGTGCTGCCATTAACCGCAGCTTCAAAAGCTTTGATTTCATCAACGAGAAAATTCTGAAAGTTGAGTAATTATGTCTAATCTGAAGAAAAACATTTTGTACTTTACGCTATTCCTAAGCTTCTTGCTGCTAGGCCTATTGGTTTCGCGTGTGCAAGCGAATAACGCTGAATTGACACTTGCGACAAACGGACTTTCAACCTCGGCAAAAGAAATTACAACACTGAACAAAGTCCCAATTAAGCAATTATTGGCTTACGTTGATCAGAATTATGCTAAGGAAAAGGTCCAAATTCAGCTGACCAATAAAACAGAGAACAGTCAGATTTTGGTCTGGTCTAATTTTGATTTGACAAAATTACCCATTGAGAAGGGCCGTTTCCTTACAAAAAGCGATTTTGACGGAATCATTCCGTTTGCTTTGTACACGAAATACTCTTCCGCCGATGTGGAGGAGATTCAGGGTAACCCGTATATTTTGTATGATAATCGCTATATCTCTGTAGTTGGCAGTTTGCGTGAAGGTTATCAAAAGGATAATTACTACATCACCACCGGTCTGCACCAAACCACGAATAAGAATTTTTTAAATGATTACACACTGGTAATTGATGGCCTTTCTCAGAAACAATATTCGAGCATCGCTCATCATATCGGTGGTAAAGTAAAGCAACCCCGCTTCATCCAAAAGATTATGCAGGATAGACAACAGCCCGTTTATCTTTTCGCACTGGCCGTGTTCTCTATTCTTGTGGGTTTGGTGGTTGCGACTTTACTTGGGATTGGCACAAGAAGGGCTAACAAGAATACAGAACTTCGAGATAGTCTATTCCAAAGCCTACAGACCAACATCGTAATTCGCTTTGGTGGCTTTACCCTGGTTTTGGCAGGTCTGGCACTAATTATTTCCCACTACTTCTTTTACTTCAGTCAAATCAGCCAATATGTATGGCTATTAGTAATTTTGCTTGTAATCTTGAATATTAACTTCTCGATGATTGTGCTACCGAAAAGTACTACCAAAAAAGTCAATAAAGGATTAGATATAAAATGATTGATTTACCCATTGAGTTTACTGAAAAATTTACTGGTCTCTTAGGGAGCGATGAGGCCAACAAGTTGTTTAATGCACTACAAGAGCCCACCAAAAAGGCATTTCGCTTAAACCCACTCAAGTCAGGCTATAAAGATGTTAAACAAGACCTGACCGAAAAGTTGGCACTGATTAAAGATGCCTATGTCGGGCAAATAGATGGTCATAGCATAGAGCAGCTTGCTGGCTATGTTTATTCCCAGGACCCAGCCGCCATGTTTGTTGCAGAGGCTGCCGCTGTTCACCCTGGAGAACGAGTGCTCGATCTCTGTGCGGCACCAGGTGGTAAGACGACCCAACTGGCGAGTGGGTTGCACCAGCAAGGGGTACTTGTTGCAAATGAGATTAACCAGTCGCGGGCAAAAACACTATTAGAAAATGTTGAGCGTTGGGGAATTCAAAATTCTTTGGTATTGAACGAAAGTCCGGCGCGACTAGTCCCGTATTTCACCGGCTTTTTCGATAAAATCGTGGTGGATGCGCCCTGTTCTGGTGAAGGTATGTTTAGAAAGGACCCGGTAGCCGTCAAGTATTGGAGTCCAGATTATGTCGCAACATGTCAAATTAGACAGCAGGAAATAGTTTCCGCCGCTTATGCGATGTTACGGCCAGGTGGTCGACTAATATATTCAACGTGCACATTTTCTCCCGAAGAAAATGAACAAATTGTTGAATATTTACTTGGTCAATTTTCAGATATGAAACTGGTTCCGATTCAAACAAGGGCAGAGTTTGATCCGGGCCACCCAGAGTGGGGGACAACTGGTAATGCTGAGTTAAGATATACCGCCCGTTTCTGGCCCCAGAGAAATTTCGGCGAGGGACAATTTGTCGCAATACTAGAGAAAAGTTCAGCTGTGGCAGCGAATGAATCGCATGTAGCAGCACAGCTAATGGCCTTTGACTCAAGAAAAAATGTATTCGATCAAGATGCCATTCGAGAATTTTTTGCCAAGATTAAACAAACTGATCTGCTCAGTGGCAAGAGACAGCCAACCATATCCAATAATCATGTATTCCTGCCTATCATTAACCCAGCAGCAATTAAGGGACTCAGAATACTCAGAAATGGCTTAGAACTTGGTGAACTGAAGAAGAAGCGCTTCTTACCACACCATCAACTAGTGCAGATACTGGATCCCGATTCAGTACCGTTTATTAAATTGAATTCTGATGAGGAATTCAGGAAATTTGTTCATGGTGAAACCATCAAGGTAGAGTCGCCACTCCGTGGTTTCTTACCGGTTGCATACCAACATAAAATCTTCAGTTGGGGTAAGCTCGGCAACGATGGTATCCTAAAGAACTTTTATCCAAAGGGCCTGAGGAGATAAATAAGACCAGCTAACTTTTTGTTGACAATGTTAAATGAAGTTTTATAATAATTAAAAAAGGAGAATATTAAAATTATTTAAAAAGGAAAACGGCAAATATTAGTATACTTGACATAATCATGATGGAGGATGACGATGAAATTTAATTTTGACAGAGATAATAAGACCCTAATTATCGGCGACAAGCTGGAAAGAGCTAACAAACGTTTAACTGTTTCAGAATCAGAAGGACAAGTCAGGTTTATCATGATTTATAAATCCGGAATTGTGTTTAATGGAGCATCCAAAAAGACAAAGCCAGATATTACTACTGGTATCTAATCATAATGTTTCCTAATTTTTTAATATTAAGTACTCAATTAACGAATTGGCTAGAAACAAATCTAGCCTTTTTTGATATTGCGAAAAGCCAATTTCACTACCAGATGACCGGGGTGACTGATGAAGCCGATTTCCAGTTGAAGATTAAATCAGAGTTACTTTTCTCTTCAATATTTTGGTTGAATACAGATTCCGCCGAGGTTGCTCGAATGAATCAGCGCTTTACAGTTGCTATTTTGAGCGACAAGAAGCAGGATATCAAGCTGATACCTATCAAATATCTTGCCTTAATTTATCAGAGAGGGATGTCGAGTACTAATAGTACCAAGTTGAATGAATATGCTTTCAGGTTAGATGCTGTGTTAGACAAAGTGCAATTAACAGCAATGCAGAAATTTGAAGTCAAGTGCTATGAAGCGGTCTTCCGTGATGATTCTAATCAGAATATCGAGCATCAATTTGAGCGGTCCAATCTGGTACTACACCTCACGGATCCCTCACAAACCATTGCCAACATCTACGAAGCCACCCACATGGTACTTTATTTGTCTTTACTTGGTAAAGCAAAAATTAAAACTAGGCTAAGGATTGTTTTCAGCAAATACTTGAGAATAGTATTATTCTATGCACTACAAGAATCCATGCTGGATATACTCGCGGAAATTCTACTTTGCTGTGCAATTCTTGAGGAGTATCCACCACTCTTTGCAAAGGGCCTGACCAAGGTTACTGAGTTCTTCGAACAAGTACTTGCAGAGAATCAAGATCTGCATAACTGCGTACACTACTACCACACAATCTTGGTGCTACGAATGCTTGTTAAGAAACTTAATGAATCAGAGGGATCATAGATGAACGAATCTAATTCTCAATACATAGTCTTACTACAACAAGACAATTATGATGCTCTCAATCAACGATTATTAAGTGCTGTACACTGTGAAAACTTTGGTTTCACGGAAATTCTTGTAAGCTTGGAACTACGACAGAGACGACAGGTACTACCGCAATTGGCTCAAATACTAACTGAAAGTTTTATTGCCGATCGACCGATTGATGATTCATGGTTAACATTAGACGAACCAGAACTAAACGAGTTATTGGCAAACCTCAGCTTGGAACTATTCTTTTCCAACAGGAGACTAGCTCAAGATGACTTTGTTACTTTGGAGGGCTGCTTTGTCTCGGCCACCAATCACTACAAATTACTAGAATTTGCTTTTTTGGTCTGTATTCTTAATCGATATCATGAACAAACATTTTTTCATTTCACTTTAAGTTATATCACTCCAATCATTGAGTCAATGAAAGGTGAGCTGAAAGACCATAATATTGACTCAACTATCCTTGATTTAGTTGAAAACTTACTTAGATCCATAGATAAACCGGTGCGCCACAAATAATTCACAACAGGGGGAATTAAAATGTTAATCTTTAAATTTGGTCAAAAGGCTAAGTTGGTGAACTATTTGTTTTGGACAATTATAGATAGCTTTCAAGCAGTCTTTGTTGCCTATATTCTTGGTCAATTCATCAGCGCAGCCACGAAGGGGAGTATGCAGATTTTCCTCGAAAATACGGTTCTTGCAGGTGGCGGGTTTCTTATCTTTCTCGGTGTGAGTTTATTACAAGCTAACGCTGAAACTAGTTTTGTAGCTTCAGCAAACCTGGAAATTAAACAGGTAATGTTTCAGCATATTCTACGGGAGCCGGCGGCCAACACTTCTATCTCCGATAATATCTCATTTATGACCAATGACCTCAAGTTACTCGAAACAAACGGAATTAAGACCGAAATGAACATGATTACGAATCTCTTTACGTTTATTTTCGCCCTTGTTGCATCCGTCACTTACGATATCTGGACCACCATTGCCTTTTTTATTGGTTCACTCGTGCCCATCGTTATCTCCCAGTTCACACAGGGAACAATCAATAAGAAGGGCGCGGAATGGTCAGCTACCAACAGTAAATTTACCGCACACTTAAAAGATGTTTTGACCGGGAAACAATCAATCAGAGTTTACCACGCTGAAAAAGTGATGAATTCACAACTAATAAAGTTTGCTACCAAGCTTGAAGATGCACTGCGGAAGATGAATCTAACCATCGGGGTCGTCAATTCTTTTGCCTATACTGTAGCCATGGTCACGGCTATGACCATCCCATTTGGTGTTGGTGTCTATCGCATCATCGGCGGAGCTTTAACAATTGCGAGTTTCATTGCTGTGATGCAGTTATCTAACAGTGTTACAAATCCGTTAATGTCAATTGTGACGGCCAACAACGAGCGACAGACCGTCACTGAAATTCAAACCAAAGTTTTGGCAGCCAAGGAAGAGTTCGTTAATGAAGAAGGAGCCTTTACTGATGGTGAACCAGTCAAATTTGATAGTCTTCGTCTAGCAGATGTTTCAATAAAGATGAATGATCATCCGCTATTTGAACACCTCGACCTGAACGTTCAAGCTGGAGATAAAATTTTAATCATGGCTCCGTCCGGCTTTGGCAAGTCCACGTTACTTCATATTTTGGAGGAAGACCTCAAGCCCTCATCTGGAACCTACTACTATAACGATCAACCAAGTTCTGCATATAGCACTGGTACTCTGCGCCAGCAATTTGCATGGATTGACCAGACACCTTTTGCTTTTGATTCAACGGTCAAGTTTAACATGACCTTGGGGCTAGAATTCGGCAATGATAAGATTAAAGCTGCCTTGACTGATGCGGGTTTATCTCAATTTGCCACAGATGAAGGGTTAAACTACAAAGTTGGTGAAAACGGTCATAATCTTTCAGGCGGTGAGCTCCAGCGCTTAGAGATTGCCCGTGCCCGGCTTTTTAATCGACCTATTTTGTTAGCGGACGAGGCCACCTCATCCTTAGATGAAAAGACGGCGAAGCAAATCCACGAATTATTTATGAATGATGACCAAACATTAATTGAGGTTGCACACCATGTACCTGAAGACGAGTTTAGGGATTACACTCAAGTAATTCGCCTGGATGAAGCAACTGCGTGGAGCTTAGCCTAATATTAATGCAAAATTAAAAAATACAAACCTTTTAACAGGTTTGTATTTTTTTGCTAAATTTCAATGTTTACTTTTGTTTTGTCTATTAACGTAGACGGTAATCAAATTGCATCTTCTTTAAATCAGCTAAATCATTTCCCCCAAATAATGCCACCAATCCAGCTAGTTGATCTTGCCAGTTGGTAACCAGTTTGAGCAAACCAGCTTCTCCGTTTTGGTTGTATTCTTGGAGAAATCTGTTGCTAATACCAACTGCACTGGCACCAAGAACCATTGACTTGAGCACATCTAGGGGATTCCTAATGCCACCTGAGGCAAAGTAGGTGAGATTAGTTTGTCTGGCGGTCAAAAGGGCTTCAACAGTTGGAATGCCGATTCCCTCCAGATAATCCATGTCGCGTCCGGGACGTCTGAAGTTCTCAATCCAAGCAAAATCGGTGCCACCACTACCTGCTACATCCACATAATTAAAGCCATTTTGTTCGAGCAAACGTAAGCTCTTAACGTCGAACCCAAAACCAACTTCCTTAACGATCACTGGCAGGTCAACTGCGTCACGAATCTGCATCATTTTATTCAGCCACTGAAAATCTCGGTCACCCTCAGGCATGATTAACTCTTGTACAGCATTGACATGAATCTGCAGTGCGGCAGGCCGTAACTCATTAATCAATAGCTTAATCGTTGCAAGCGGTGTACCCGGATTTACGTTTATCAATAACATGCCATCGGGATTAGCGGCACGAGCAATTGTGAAGGTCTTGAGGGTTGCGGGTTCGTGTGCAACGATGTTCGCCGAACCAAGTGCTAGCGCGATGTTCGCTTTCTTAGCTACGCGTGCCAAGGCGGCATTAATTTCTTGTCCCTTATTCGAACCGCCGGTGATTGCGTTGATAAAAAAAGGCGCACTGAGAGTGTGCCCGAACATAGTTGTTCTAATAGAATCAGGTGTGACTACGGTTTCTGGTAGAGTAGGGCGCGTAAGCCTTAAATCGTCGAAGCTGTTTGCCTGATTTGCCTGATAACTGGCCTTAGCCAGAGCGAGGTGCTCGTCCTTACGATGCGCACTTTTGGATATTTTCTCTGATTTCATTTGTTAACTCAAAGAATGGACTTTGAAATCAAGCGGAAGAATTCCGTGATCACGCCATTCTTTCCTCATCTTAGTGATATCTGTCTCTCCGTTGGAAATTACAATCCCACAATCGCCGTTTCCTGCTCCAGAAGTCTTGGCTGCACCACCGTTTTTTTCTGCGATGTCAATCAAAGTTGTGAGCCGTGGAATCTCAATTTGAACGCTACTCATCTTAGCCAATGATTGGAGAAGTAATCTGTTGTAGCGAATTTTGTCTTGGATTAGCTTGATGTCCTGAGCCCCAAAGCCACGGACAATATCGAGAACGCAGGCGCGACTTTCCTCAACAAACTTCTCATATTGAATCGGATTGATGTGTTTTTCCTGATCGGTTTGGTCAACCAGCTGTGCCGTCAACGAAGGCTTTTGACTCCAGCCGATTACGAGGCTCATCTCTTTCGGCGGGGTCAAAAGCTGAATCTTCAACCCGGGCCAAGCCATGTTCACAATCTCAACCAGCGAATAGCGGTCAAGCTGGTCAAGTAACCACTGCTTGTCAAATGACTGGTAGGCGAGCCAACCGCCAAAGACGCTGGCAGCGATGTCGCCTAGCGAACCATTACCTTGCACTTGGAAGTGGGCAATGGCTGCCAATTTAAAAATAAGGTCTTTATCGAGTTCAAAGCCATAGAAGCGCAACACAGCCTTGACTGTTGCGACGGTAACTGCAGCACTTGAGCCCAAACCAAATTTCTTGCCATCGTCAGAGTCCAGCTCAGAGTTGACCGTTAAATCGTATACTTCTAAGCTAACGTTGTTTTCTAATACATATTGTTCTGTGTAATGGATTGCGGACAGGATGTAGTGGAATGGATTATCCCGGTTGTCGATAATCATCTTCGATCCTTGTCTAGTCCAGTGAATTGAGTCTTGGGAATATTGCTTTGAGTGAATGGTCCCGGTTGTTTGACTTGCCTTAATCGTCACACGAACAAATTCGTTGACTGCCACGATAATTGCTGGATTGTTAGTTTCTAAAACTGCATATTCACCAGCTATATAAAGCTTTCCTGGTGCTTTTTCAGTAATCAAGATTATACTTCCTCTTGTCTAATTAGTCTAAGTTTATTACACCGGGTCCAAAAGACGCCTTTATAATATTAACATTACCAAGTTCTTCTTTAAACCTTTCAGTAATTTCTTTTACATTTCTTAATTGACAAAGAATTTTAACGTTTGGGCCAGCGTCAATGGTGAAGTAGCACTCGATACCCTGTATTCTTAGCTGCTCAACAAGTTTTATGGCGTGAATGGTCTCCGGTTCGAGGTAAGTGAAGGGGGGATTGGCGGTGAAATTTAATGCGTGCATCGCAAGAGCGCTCCGCTCAGCTAGCGTACCAATTGCCGTGAAATCATTGGCCTTAATCGCCTGTTTCATCTGAATCACGCCTCGTTCTGCCTCCGTGCGCCAAACACCATAATATGGTGAGGTGTTGACTACTTGCTGCATCCCAGCAGTTGAGGAGATACCCTTACTCGCAAAATTAATCTCGACGGCTAGCAGACACAGATCAATTGTCGGCTGCTCATCAATTGGCATGGCAATTGAGTCTTGATCGTCTGTACCTTTTTGCCATTCGACAAAACCACCATAGATGGACCTAGTGGCTGAGCCAGAGCCTAATCGCGCCAGCCTAGAGAGCTCTTGCTTATCAACATCCAGTTGGTATGCAGCTACAAAAGCCTGTGCCAACGCGGCAAAAGCCGAACTAGAGCTGGCTAGACCGGCACTTGTCGGCACATGATTTGTTGTCTGAATTTTAAATTTGTCATGGGGTAGCCGATATCTGTCTTGTAGTGTCTCGATATAATCGAAAACCCGCCTGCTAGAGGCTGGCTCCTGCACCACGTTGTTCAACGAGAAACTACTTTCAGTGGTTGTTGATTGCTCCAATAATTGAAAATTCGTGTCGGTGTAGAATGCGTCCAGTGTCATCGAGAGGCTGGAGTTTTGGGGTAATTTCAGCTGATTATTAGCCTTGCCCCAGTATTTGATTAGTGCAATATTCGTGTGCGCGCGTGCCTTACCAATTCTCATTTTAAATCTCCTCAATCCAGATGTTAGCTGACAGCTCCGCCTGTGCATGTTGAATTGCCTGTGCACTAGCACGTGTTTCTGCAAGACTGATGACAATGCCACCGAGGCCACCGCCACTAATCTTGCTGCCCAATGCGCCATTATTTATGGCCCGATTGATCAATTCATCAAGTCTATTCGTCGTCAATCCAAAACTAGCAAGAATCTCGTTGGCCTCCGTCATCTTTTTACCAAATGAATGAGCATCATGCTCCTCAAATGACGTTAGTGCTTGTGTGGCCAGTGTATCTAATCTAGCCATTAAGTTATTCTTGCTCGGATTCTGACGGAGTTCTGAGCTAACTAACTGCACTGCTTCTTTCGTGTTACCGAGCTCGCCAGAATCAGCAATGACCAAAAAGCCGCCGAGCTTCGCACGAATTTCGGTTGGACCAGACTGTTTGCTGAAGCTAACTAGATGATTGCTATTAACCGTGGCGACATCCAATCCACTAGCTGAGCCGTGGTTGATTGTCTCTGCAGCATTCGCGAGTTCAATAATTTCCGCTTTAGTCAGGTGCAGATTGAAGTGTTCTTGCATCACCTTAATGGTCCCTAGGGCGACGGCAGCAGAGGAACCGAGTCCACGTTCTTCCGGAATCTCACCCTCAAACCGGAGTTCAAACGCGCTCTTAATTGAGTAACGCTGCCGAATTGCCTGCACCGTCCAAATAATTCCAGCAAAATTTTTAGGGGCACGTGAAAGCTCACCAGTATAGTCATTCGTAACCAGCGTACAGGTCACAGCCTTTATATCTGTGAGGACAGTTTTGATTTGAATTGAAGGCGTAGGCAGAGCCAATGCATGGTAACCAAATACCACCGAGTGTTCACCAATTAAAATGACCTTACCATGTGTAATTTGCGTTGATTTCAAAATAATCATCCTCCAGAATCGTTAATTAAACTTTAAGCTATTGTCGGAAAATTTGCTAGTCATTGAGGTAGGAGAAATTATTTCTTTAGTAAAAATCATCCTGCGTCTTTATGCTAAAATAGATGAAGCTACTAAATTTGAGGGAGCGGCCAATGATCAACTTTCTAGTGGGGCGGCAGTCCGCCAATATTCAACAAGAAATTATTAATGAGATGGTGGAACATTACAGGGCAAATACACACCAGATGCATTTTCTCATTGTACCCAATCACATTAAGTTTGGCACCGAAGTTGCAGCCCTGAAGACCTTGAGTGCGCGCAGTAATCGAGAAGAGGTCAGTGTAAAAAACTTTCAAGTATTATCCTTCTCACGATTAGCCTGGTATTTCTTAAAGGAAGCAGGGCAGAATATATTACCTGGATTGACCGATGCCGCAGCACAGATGCTCATCAGACAAATAATGAGCGAACACCAATCTGAGCTTCTGCTGTATGACAAGGTCAAACTGAATCAAGGCACCATCAGCCAAGTTTACCAATCAATTTCCGAATTAAAAACCAATAATCTAACAACACCCAATCTGGTAGCTGTCGTTAACGATGTCAAGAACCAAGAAACAAGCGCCAAGCTTCACGACTTAAGCCTAATCATGGAGTTGTTCAACCAGGAAATAGAGTCTAAGTTCAGCACGAAGAACGACACGCTGAATTTATTAAATGAGGTACTGGCCACCAGCGACCTGTTGCGCGATAGTCAGTTTTATTTCAGTGACTTCTCTAGTTTTTCTAGCCAAGAGACCACCACAGTCAAAATTTTGCTGCAACAAGCAGGAAATGTGTCACTCGGCTTCAAAACTCAAACCGGTAGGATTAAAGAATCCGCACCCAAGATGACGGACTACGATTGGAACGTTCAACGCGTGATTCATGAATTAATGCACTTTACGCGCAATAAAAAACTTTCCTACCGAATCGAATCAGCTGAACTAACGGCGACTAGTCAATCGATTAAACTGCTCAATAAGTTCTGGACCGGCGAACAACAACATTTGGATGCTACTGAGCGTGCTTTAGTCAAGCAATCCCTACAACTCGTCAAAGCAGACTCTCGCTACTCTGAAGCCTATTTTGTTGCGCATACAATTTACCAGCAGGTTGCTTTGAATAATGCACGATACGCCGATTTTCTCGTCCTCGCACCCAATCTTTCGAGTTATGAAACCTATCTCGGCCCGATTCTGGAACAACTAGACATTCCATACTTCAATGACCTGCAGAAGGAGATGAAGTATCATCCACTCGTAATCATGATTGAGGCGCTAGCAGACTTGAATCGGCATCATTTGAACACAGATAGTCTGATTTCTATTTTCAAAACCGGGCTAATTCTACCAGCCAACCTTGATGCCGAGCACGCTTTATATTTAACGGATCAACTGGAGAACTTTGTCTTAAAATACGGAATTAATCATCAGCGGTGGCATACTGATTTCAAGACATTGTTAGATCTCAAGGTAGCTGAATCGGAGTCAGTTGAACTTGTGAAAGAGCTAAACGACTTCAAGAACTACGTCTTGAGGGCGGTTGAATCCTTGCTCGAGTGTCTATCAACAACTACTGATACGCGTGAGGTTCTGACCGAATTCTACCAGTTCCTAGATGATAACGATGTACCAAAACGCCTGGAAGAATGGCGTGACCAGGCGAACGCTGCCGATAATCTACAATTAGCACAGCAGCCAGAACAGGTCTGGCAGACACTCAATCAGCTTCTGAACGATTACTTGACCATCAACCCAGTCAATTTCGACCGAGATAGTTTCTTTGAAACACTGATTACAGGCTTTTCCACCGCTACATTTGCGCAGATTCCATCAACACTCGATGCTGTGACCATCTCAGAAATGGGGATGGCGCAGACCAACGAATATCAGCAGTGTTTCATTATTGGCGCAACTAGTGGCGATCTACCAGCCACCAAAAGTACGCCAAAGTTTCTCAATTCGGAAAATATTACAGACCTGAACCGGCTATTGCCTGATGAGAAGCAAATCACCGACTCAACAGTAGATAATAACTGTATTCAGGCATATCAATTCGGCCAAAACCTCTTACTGGGGCGGATGCGGGTTTATCTTTCGTATCCATTGATTAATGCAGAGAACAAAGCTTTGAAACCGTCAATGTATTTCACTAAGTTGATGAACGCATTGGGGGTAACAGAAGCCAACCTCTACCACCAAACGGATCTGCCTGCAACTACGGGTGGTAATATCATTGGCTTTTTGACGAAACCACTCAATTCAGCGGGTTATTTAGCCTATTTATTAAAGCACACATCAAATAACATGGCTCAGAGCTTACTGCAGGTTGCCCAGAATTCTGATGATGCTTTGGTCACGGGGAAAATCAACCGTTTACTAAGGGCCCAAAACTTCATCAACCGTTCCGTTGATTTAACTACGGCCGAGGCCAACGCCTTATTCGGCAATAAAATTTATACATCGGTTTCTCAGTTGGAGACTTATTACGAGAACCCGTATGAATATTTCCTGAAGTACGGCTTAAGACTACGCGAGCGTGACGAAAATGAGTTTGATCAAATTCAAACCGGTAATTATTTTCATGAGATATTCGACCTCCTAGTCAAAAACTTGACCGCTAACCACCTTGATTTAGGGGCGATTAAGCACACTCAGTTGATGCAAGCACTACAACAAATTACTAGCCGGTTAAAAGAAGAACAACAGTTTAAGTTCTTCCTAGCTGAGCCCACCAACCGTTATCTGGCAAGTCAATTGGATCAAACGGCGACTGAGGTCGTGAATAATTGGGTGGCGAAACTGCAAAGGACACCGTTACGGCCGGCTTTCTCCGAACTTACTTTTGGCCAAGGCAGCCATCTTAAAGGGCTCAACTACGACTTTGACGGTCACCAAATTATGCTCCGGGGCAAGATTGACAGAATCGATTTGGCAACGGTCAATAACACGACCTACGCCCAGATTGTGGACTATAAGTCGAGTACAAAGGAATTTGACCTGAATAGTTTCTACAATGGCTTAGCATTGCAGATGGTCTCTTATCTAAAAGTATTAATGCAAAACAAGGCTTACTTTACTACGGGAACAAGCATTATTCCGGTTGGTGCATTCTATCAAACAATCTCCCGTAAACCGGACAAATTTGGCACAAAGAAAATAAATCCAGACTTCACGCTTCATGACTTTGAACACGACTTTATTTTAAACTCTCGCCTGGACGGACTCATCCTAAATGACCCTGGCATGTTGAGCATCGTAGAACCTGATTTGAACGGTCAGTCTACAATTTATAAGAGTGTGCAGGGGACCAGCAAGGGGATTAAACTGCCCAAGAATAAAAATTATACTAGCGAGCAACTGAAGCTCATCTTCGACTACACTGATTACTTGATTAAGCTAGCGGGAAGAAATATTCTGGCGGGAAAATTCCCAATTGCACCTTTCAAATATGGTGCCCTGACGGGGATGCAGTATTCAAATTACAAAGAGATTATGATGTTCGACGCGATGTTGCAGGAAAACCAGTATAAAAAGATTCAAAAGAAAGACTCTAGTGAGTTATTCAATCAGATGAAAGGGGAATTAGGCGATGAGTGAGGTAACTTACACACCAGAACAAAGTCAAGCAATTAATGACCAAGACCTAGACATCCTGGTCTCAGCTTCAGCCGGCTCTGGTAAGACCAAGGTACTGGTCGAGCGAGTATTACAGAAGATTCTTAATCAAAGTAACCCTACTCCCGTCAGCAAACTGCTCATTGTCACGTTCACTGAGGCTGCAGCAAGCGAGATGAAGGAGAAGATCCAGACTGCGATTGAGAAGGCTATTGCTGCGCCAGAGAATCAGAATAACGATTTCCTCAACCAACAGTTGGTTGACGTGCAGACGGCCAATATTTCTACCCTGCATGCATTTTGTTTAGACGTGATTCGCCGTTTTTACTATGTCATAGACCTTGATCCAACCTTCTCGCTCCTAACCGACGAGACTCAGGCACAATTGCTGAGGGAACAATCATTGGCTAACGTCTTTAACAGGCACTTCGAGGAAGGAGATCAAGAGTTTATTAGCTTTATCGAGAATTTCACCGGTGATCGCGATTTTGAAACTGCTAAAGCCATTATCTTAGATCTGTACTACACGGCTATTGCGATGCCCGACTATGAATCATTATTCGAGCAGGCTAGACGCCTCCATTCTGTGCCGGATACTGGCCTAATCCATGCGCCAATTTTTGTTGACCATATTACGCCCGACCTAATCCACCAATTCAGGGAATTAATAACGACGATTGCTGACACGCTTAGACCGGAACTGACAGAAATTCCCCAACTTGAAAAAATCAGCAATTCGATCACTGCTTTACAAGAGAATATTCAGCGTTTTGTTACTGGCCTAGAAAATGACGCTTCCTTTGATGAATTACGTGAAATTCTGGGTAATAGCACCTTCAACAGAACAGCTAAGAGCGGCAAATGGGACGAGGAAGTTAAGGAAGGTTATGACCAACTTGCCGCTGTCAGAACCGCAGCTAAAGACCTCATCAAAGAAACGTGGACCAAATACTTTGCCTTTACGGAAGCAGAACAGGCTGCCGAAATAGAAACTAGCCGGAAATATCTGGCTGAGTTAATCCAGCTCGAACGTGAATTTATTGCCGAATACGCCACCCAAAAACGGGCCAAGAATTTTCTAGACTTCAACGATTTGGAGCAGTTTGCTTACCAAATTCTAAACCCGAGAAACACAGCCACCAACAACCAGATGGCGCAAGAATTTTACCAGAACAAATTTGCAGAGATATTGGTGGATGAGTATCAGGATACGAATCCCATTCAGGAGCAAATCGTCCTCTCAATCAAGAAGAGCCATAAAAATAACATGTTCATGGTCGGTGACGTCAAGCAATCAATCTACGCCTTTCGGCAGGCGGAACCCCAGCTTTTTATGAAGAAATACGTTGCCTTCAACGATGATAATCCAGCAAATGAGCGAATCACGCTTGCCGAAAATTTCCGCTCTAGCAAGAAGGTCACTAACTTCGTTAATAAGCTATTTGTTCCCCTAATGACCACGGATTTTGGTGAACTAAACTATGAGTCTGAAGGTCAACTAAAGCCGGCAGCAAACTATCCTAAAGACCTGGCGGATGCTGTTGAAGTCTCCTTGTTCGACAAGAATAACCAGGAAGTGCCAACAACAGAAGAGCATGCAGGTGAGCAGGTTGATAGTGCGCCAGAACTGGACTTCAATGAGATTCAGATGGTCATTAAGCGAATTCAAATGATGCAGCATGATCATTACCAGATTTTCGACCCAGAAATTGGCCGCAAGCGCGAGTTTAAGCTTAGTGATATTGCCATCCTCACCCCCACTAGAACAAATAACCTCAATATCATGGAACAATTTGCGCACGCAGGCATCTCTTTGTTTATTTCCGATGCCCAGAATTACTTTCAGACACTTGAACTGACGATGATTATGTCCTATCTCAAAATAATTGATAACCCAGATCAGGATATACCATTAGTCAGTGTGATGCGGTCACCGATGTACGGCTTCACCGAGCCTGAGCTAGCGCGAATTCGCATTAGTAATCAGCACACAAGTTTTTATAAAGTGCTAATTGCGTTCGGTGATCAAACACCGCTTTCTCAAAAAGTTGCAGCTTTTTTGAAGGATCTCAATGAGTTTCGGACATTTGAAAAGCTTCATCGAATATCCGAACTCATCTGGCAAATATACGAACAAACGAGACTTGTTGATCTGGTCACTGGATTGCCAAACGGGCGGCAACGCCGGGTTAACCTTCAGGCACTTTACGAACGAGCTAGCAGTTACGAGAGTGCTGGCTTCAAGGGCCTCTATCAGTTCATTACCTTTATTGGCCGCATGCAAAAGAGTAAGAAGGATCTGGCACAGCCTTTACTAGCCGATGCAGCCGATAATTCCGTGCGGCTCATGACAATCCACGGGAGCAAGGGGTTAGAGTTTCCAATTGTCTTTCTAGTAGGATTAAGCGGCAAGTTTAACACATCAGACTTTAATGCCGACTACATTATTGACAGTCGTGCGGGTATCGGACTCACGAATAAGCATGAGTACATCAAAATCAACACGGTAATCAAGAACGCACTCGCACAGGAATCAAAGAAGAGACTACTCGAGGAAAAGGCCCGCGTGCTCTACGTTGCATTGACCCGCGCCGGTCAGAAGCTGATTCTGATTTGTGCACCAAATAAATTAGAGCAGCTAATTAGTAAATTTGAACAATCAAAGCTCACGTTAACTGATAAGTTAAACGCCCAGAATTTTCTCGATCTGATGGGACCCCAACTAGACATTTTCCATCAGCTTATCAAATCGACGCCAGACTTAACGAACGAGTTACAGGAAAAGGAGAACGTCGTCTTCATTAGGTACAACCCGGTCGATCTGATCGGTTTATCATCTGATGAGTCTGACCAATTGACACACGACGTTAGTCAGAGTGATCAAGAGCCAACCGATCTTTTACTGGCTCAGGCCAAGCAACTATTCGACTTTCATTATGGCTTCTTGGCAGCGACTAAGACAACTGCCTACCAAGCGGTATCGGAGATTAAGCAGTTGTTTAATGATCCGGATATCGTCCAGTTACAAAACTCCCAGATTGTGCGTGCAACAAACAGATATCTTCAGCCCATAGAAGCAAAACCTGCATTTTTGACTAGCAACAACTATGGCGCGGCGGATATTGGTACTGCAACGCACTTAATCCTGCAAAAGCACGACTTTAGGCAGCAGGCAAACCTGGACATTCTAAGAACTGAAATCAGCAAATTAGTTAACACCAATCAACTCGATCAAGCTTTGGCGGATAAAGTTGATCTCACTTCAATCATTAACTTTTTGAAGTCGAGCCTTGCAAAGGACATTAGTCAGCATACGACCACGCTCTTACGTGAGGTCTCTTTCTCAACTCTGATTAAAGCCTCAAATCTTTTTAAATATTACAACGATGAGGCTGGCAAAATTCTTGTTCATGGTACAATTGATGGGTATTACGAGACGGAGCGAGGAATCGTGCTCTTCGATTACAAGACAGATCATCTAGACCCAGGGGATGCAGGACTAACAAAGTTAGCAGCTAAGTATACCGGACAACTACGTCTGTACCAAAAGGCGATTGAGGAGTTTACGGGTCAACCAGTGCTACACAAGTACCTAATCGCGCTCAGTACAAACGAGCTAATAGAAATTGATTAAGTTATTTACGATAAAGAAACGGGTTCAGTGGGGGAGAGTTATATGTTTTTGAATCAGGTCTTTGCGGTAGTCGACTTAGAGACAACTGGCACACAGAGAAATGAACACGATCGAATAATTCAATTTGGTTGTGCTCTTATTAAAAACGGTCATATTTTCAAGACATTTTCCTTCTTAATCAACCCGCAGAAACGGATCCCACCAGTGATTGAGAACCTGACTGGTATCACCAACAAAAGCGTTAAAAACCAGCCTCCATTCGCGTATTTTGCTGCCCAAATCAGCAAAATACTCAAAAATACAATTTTTGTGGCACATAACGTCAACTTTGACTTACCGTTCTTAAACTATGAGCTAGTAAACGCTGGTCTCGAACCACTGACCAATCGTTCGCTTGATACCGTTGAATTAGCCCAGATTGCCTTTCCCACTTTCGCAAGCTTCAAACTACAGGACCTCACGAAGCGCCTTAAAATTCGTCATACTAATCCACACCAAGCAGACTCGGATGCGGTGGTAACAGCCAAGCTGCTCTTGAAGATTCTAGCTGTGATTGAAGAAATGCCTCAGGCAACACTAAATCAACTGATGGGGCTTTCAAAGGGACTCACTCGTGACAACGATTACGTTTTCGAAGAAATTGCGAATACGAGTAGACTCTCTAAACGTCCTTTACCAAAGAACATGATTCAGATCAAGGGGTTGGTGCTCCAGAAACAAAGTCACGCCTTACCTGATCAAAACGCCCCGAGATTAACTTTTCCGTTGGCAGATAGTGACAAGAAGAAGATGTTCAAAGGAAATATCAACTATCGTCGGGGCCAGGTGAACTTGATCAATCGAATTCATAACTTCGTCAGTGCGAAGAATGACAAGTCATTGCTGGTTGAGGCACCAAATGGAACAGGGAAGACATTCAGCTATTTGTTTAGCTACGCCTACAATCTTTCAAACCTCCAGAAACTTGTTGTGGCTACGCCAACAATGGTCTTACAGCAGCAGATTGTGGAGCAGGAGATACCCCAGCTCAACCAAGTGACTGGATTACCCATTAAGGCAGAGTTAATTAAGAGTCCCAGCCATTACCTTGACCTAGACGGTTTCTTCCAAACGTTATATGACTTTAACCAGAACAAACCAACGACCATTCTTCAGATGAGAATTATCAGCTGGCTTACACAAACAACAACTGGCGACTTGGATGAACTACAATTAACCACTTATAACGCACCCATCTTTTCACTGATTAAACATCCAGGAGATGCAAGAGTTGGAACAGATTTCAGTGACGTGGACTTCTGGAATTACGCCCGCTATCGCCAGGAACAGGCCGACATTCTCGTAACCAATCACGCCTTCTTAGCTAACCACGGACACGACAGTATCTGGGGGCAGAATCCCTTTCTGGTGATTGATGAGGCTCACAGGTTTGAAGATAACGTGGTAAGTGCCCGCTCTAACTCGCTTCAATTCGAGAGCTTCTGGGGGCTGCTTAGTCACTTGCACCACGTGCTCTATAATAGTCACCAAAGTCTGGCGGACTCGTTTAACAATAGTCAGGATCTGCTGTTTCTCTTAAGTGGTTTGGAGCCTAAGATCACGGAGCTAATCCACACAATCAATGAAGTTCAGCGCCTGTATTATAGCGTCGGAAATCCACGTGAACACCCATATCAGAGGCGGAGAAATCAGATAGAAATCGTACTCAGCGGTGATGAAATAGTACCAATTCAAAAGGAGCTACGACGTGTTTTAGAGCGAATGCAGGCAAGGATTGATGAGGTCAGACAGGGTACGAATAAGATTGTCGATTGGCTTTTAGCACAAAAAGATAGTCTCTTAATGTCCGATATCGCCACAATCGACGATTTAACCAGTCAGCTGGATTATCTAGACAGTTACTCTGAATCGGCGTACATCCTATCAGATCAGCTGCTGGATGCCCAGACCTTGGGTGAGAAGGGTTTTCTACTCCAGATAACCGACCCAAACGATCCTTTGAGCACAAACGTCACTTGGTTGACGCTCGATACTAGTGATGATTTACACGATATCTATCAACGTTTTACCCATAAATTATTTGTTAGTGCAACTTTAACTAAAAATGATCAAGACTTTACCTTCATGGTCAAACAATTGGGACTAGATCCGACACAAGTTGAGACATATCAAGCAAAGTTAACCCTCGATTACAAAAAACATCTGAAAATTGCGTCCTTAAAAGATGGTTCAGTTGCGGGAAATCCCAATGAGCCCAATTTCGAACGCTATTTAGAACAGCAATTGCCACACTTGGCGTCCGTTAAAGCTCACACGCTAATTCTTTTCACCAATCTGGAAGTGATTAAAAATACTTATGAACGGATTGCTAACAACCCACTGCTGAAGGATTATGAAGTTTTGGCACAGGGTATTACGGGATCAAACGAGAAGATTGCGAAACGTTTTGCCTTGAGTAAAAAAGCTATTTTGCTTGGCGCAAATACGTTCTGGGAGGGAATTGACTTTCGGGATACGGTGGTCGATGTCGTGATTATTACTAGACTGCCGTTCGAATCCCCCGACCAACCAGCAGTCCAACTGCGCCAACAAAAGTTGGTGAAGCAGGGCTTTGATGTTTTCACGGAAGATGTGCTACCACGCGCCATCATCCGCTTTAGACAGGCAGAAGGACGTTTAATTCGCCATGAGCGCGATTATGGCGTCTTCATCGTGCTCGATCAACGCTTCAATCAAAGTGGCTACAGTACTGCATTCAAGCAAAGTTTGCCCGTTAAACAAATCGAATACCTACAGAAAGACGACTTGGTACAATTCCTGAAACATGAAAAATAAAAGAACGAACTGGAAAAAAATTTTTGCTATTGTAGCTACAACCTTACTATTAGTTTTTTGCGCGATCCTGATTGTCTTGAAACTTGCCATAGATCCCCGCTCAAATAGCGAGGAGCAGGTGCGGACAATTGCGCTACGGAAAACTCCCATTAAAACCGTCGCTGAATACTATCATCTGAATCGTAGCGTGCGCTCCGTTTCTTTGGCGGGCCAGGACAGCAAGAAGAAAAATTACTATTTCATCTATCTACCAAAGAGTAAAAAGGCCTATTTGTATGATACAAAGAATGGTCAAAGCAAGAAGAAAATTCTCAAAATATTTAGGGAGAATCATCCCAATCGGATAGTGAAAGATATCAATTTAGGTTGGTACCAGAAGCATGCCGTCTGGGAAGTACACTATACAAAAAACAACGGCAAAGTCGGTTTCGTACTCTATAATTTCAAGAACGGCGAGGAGCTATCCTACATTGATAACCTCTAGTTCTTTAATTGGAGTGTTAAGTTGCATATTTTTTTGTATAATAGAGAAGTAATTTTATAAAGGTTGGGTAAAAAATTGACAAAACAAATACATATCAACGAAGCAAGTCAGTACGTAGACCAAGAGGTGGTTATCGGTGTCTGGCTTGCAGACAAGCGTTCTAGCGGTAAAATCAGCTTCCTCCAACTACGTGATGGAACGGCGTTTTTCCAGGGCGTAGTCGTGAAGAATAGCGTTTCCGACCAGATCTGGGAAATTGCCAAATCAGTCCATCAGGAATCGAGCATGTACGTCACCGGTGTGATTCACGAAGATTCTCGCTCACACTTTGGCTACGAGATAGAAATCTCTGACATTGAGCTAATTTCACAGAGTGAGGGCTATCCAATTACACCTAAAGAACACGGAATTGAGTTCTTACTGGATAATCGCCACCTGTGGCTCAGATCGCGTCGACCATTTGCCATCATGAAGATTAGGAACGAAATGATTCGTGCTACCTATGAATTCTTCAACAAAGAGGGCTTCATCAAGATGGATTCACCAATCCTTACTGGTAGCGCACCGGAGGGCACGACCGAGTTATTCCACATTGACTATTTCGATTCAGATGCATATCTCTCTCAAAGTGGCCAATTATATCAGGAGGCCGGGGCAGAGGCATTTGGCAAAGTTTTCTCTTTCGGGCCAGCTTTTAGAGCTGAGAAATCAAAATCCAGAAGACACTTAACAGAATTCTGGATGATTGAGCCCGAAATGGCCTTCATGCATCAGGACGAAAGTTTGGCGATTCAGGAGCATTACATTGCATTCCTAGTCCAAAGTGTGCTAGACAATTGTGCGTATGAATTAAAAATCCTGGAGCGTGACACTGACCAATTGAAGAAATACACTAAGTTGCCTTTCCCAAGAATTAGCTATGATGAAGCAGTTGAGCTGCTCCAAAAGGGTGGTCATGACTTCAAGTGGGGCGAGGACTTTGGCTCACCCGATGAAACATTCATCTCGGAGCAATTTGATCAGCCGGTCTTCATCATGAACTACCCTAAGACCATCAAGCCATTCTACATGAAGGAAGATCCTAAGAGAGACGATGTTTACCTTTGTGCAGATTTACTGGCTCCTGAGGGTTACGGTGAAATTATTGGTGGGTCAGAGCGTGAGACCGATTATGAGATCTTAAAGCAACGAATTGTCGATGCTGGCCTGAGCTTAGACGAGTATCAATGGTATCTCGACCTACGCAAATACGGCAGTGTACCTCACTCTGGCTTTGGACTTGGGTTAGAACGTGCAATTACCTGGATTTGCAAACTAGATCATCTAAGAGAGGCTATCCCGTTCCCAAGAATGATCACAAGAATTAAGCCTTAATTTAAGCAAATTACTTAAAGTTGGACCGAAGGTTCAACTTTTTTCTGAATGGATGTAAGTAACATGACGCAAAAAAATGATAGCTTTCTTCAGTACCGCGAGCAAGGGTTTACAACAGTCAGCAACGCTTTACTGGCCAATTACAACAATCTTAAACTAAGTAATCAACAGTTAATTTTAATTCTTCAACTCGAACGCTACGCCCAGCGAAACGAATTTTTCCCTGCCAACGAACTCTTGGCTAGTCAAACTAATTTCTCTGTGAGCGAAGTTGGTTTAATTTTGCAATCATTGATCGACCAAGGCTTCCTCGTAATTGAGCAGGGAAATGATGCTAGTGGGCGGATTAACGATGCCTACACCTTGGCGCCGTTGTACGTCAAGTTGACTGAGTTTCTCGATCAAAATGTCGATGTTCATTCTCAGACTAGAGAAGCTGCTAGTCCAGTCGCTCAACCGCAGGAATCAAAACTCGACCAAACAATTCGTCAATTTGAAATTGAATTCGGTCGCATGATTTCACCAATCGAGCGCCAAATGATCCAGTCATGGTTCACTGTTGACCATTACGATGCAGGCGTAATTCAGCTGGCACTTCGTGAGGCAGTCTTAGCACAAGTTTACAATTTCAAATACGTCGATCGGATACTGCTGAACTGGCAGAGAATGAACTTGAAGACGACATTACAAGTGGAACGCTACTTGCAGCAGTAGGAGGTTTTAGATGGCATTACTAAGCAAAAAGGCTGCACGCACGGTTTTGTACCGCATCCTTGCAATGTATCCTGATGCAACGACGGAACTAAACTACGATACGCCATTTCACTTATTGTGTGCAGTAATCATGAGTGCGCAGACGACCGATAAGCAGGTTAACAAGCTTACCCCAGAATTCTTTGAACACTATCCTGATGCCCTGGCGCTCAGTCAGGCCTCGATTGAGGAGATCGAGCTCTATATCAGTTCCATTGGACTATACCATGCGAAGGCGCGAAACTTGAAAAAAACGGCCACAATTTTAGTCGAGCAATTTAATGGACAAGTACCCGATAGGAAAGCGGACTTACTGCAGCTAGCTGGTGTTGGTATTAAAACTGCTAATGTGGTACTCGCAGAAATCTACCATATCCCAGCCATCGCTGTTGACACTCACGTAGCACGGATTGCCAAGAAATTCAAAATCGTGGCGGCAAATGCAACGCCTGAACAGGTTGAGCAGCGGCTTGAGAGTATTCTCCCGCAGGAAGACTGGGTACGGGCACATCACGCAATGATTATGTTTGGTCGTTATACGATGACCGCTCGTGCGCAAAATCAAGATCCTTACTCATATTTGCCACCATTAAAAAAAGAAGATTTATCGTAGGATAAATCTTCTTTTTTGGCTATTTAACTAGTAAATACTAGTTTGCCGGTGGGGTATCCGGCTCATTTTCATCAGGATCGGTTTCGCCGGGCTTCTCACCATCATCACCGCCATCACCACCGGCACCAGCTCCACCGTTTTCACTTGGTGACGAACTAGAAGATGACGATGCTGCACTGCTAGAAGAACTACTCTCGAAGCTGCTATTAGTAATCACGGAAGAGCTAGATTTGGGCTCATAATCACTCTCGGAGTATGGACTATCTGGTTCACTGCCCTTAACAAATAATTCATTTACGTAACTAACCCCCGGTGCTGCTACGCGCGCAGGATCTGAATTGGGGATAATTCTCATCTTTACAACTGAGCTTGGTATCTTCCAATCCGTACTCTTCTCATTACTCATGAGATAGCTCATCATCTGTTTATAGAGTATTTGAGCCGAATACTCACCTTGACCTGTAATTGTACCATCCTTAAGTTGGTCAAATCCGGTCCAGACACTCATCGAGTATTGCTTGGTATAACCGTTGAACCACGAATCCTTCGGTGTTCCTCGATATGCTGGATACTTTACCAAGTCAGAATCTGAATACTTAACTGAACCGGTCTTACCTGCTTGGTAGATACCAGGAATTGCAGCAGTAGTACCTGAACCATCAGTAATGACACCCTTTAACATGTCGGTAATCATGTAAGCAGTGGACTTCTTCATCACACGTTTAGCCGAGCTTGAAAAAGTTCTGACAGTTCCGTCAGCAGTTTCAACCTGCTTGATGTAGCTTGGCTTGTGGTAAACACCGTCATTGGCAAAGGCCGCGAATGCACCTGCCATATGGAGGGAGGAGGCATCAGCGCCAATTGCAACAGAGAGACCCGCATCATTTGGAATACTTATACCCATTTTTTTAGCAAATTGAGCTGCACGGCTGATACCAACCTCACCCAAAGTTTTTACTGCGGGCACATTTCTAGATTGCTCTAAGGCGTAGCGCATACTCATTTGGCCCATATAGAGGTTGTCCCAATTGTACAGCTGAATGTTTGTGCCTGGGTAGGTGTACTTGGAATCATCAAGCTGTTTGTGGGTTGACCAATTGAGGTATTCAATGGCAGGGGCATAGTCCAATACCGGCTTAATCGAAGAGCCCGTACTTCTGGCCGTCTGAACTGCTCGGTTCAATCCAAGCTGAACATTTGGTAAATTTCGGCCACCAATCATCGCCACCACGCCACCGGTGCTCGGGTCAACGATTGTCGCGCCAACCTGTTGCGCGGAGCTTGAGAAGTAGACTGAACCGTTATTTACAAGATTGTAAAGGTGCTTTTGTGCCTCTACGTTCATGTTAACAGTGATCTTCAGATTATCATTATAGGGATCGTAGCCCTTGTCCTTCAAATCCGTGATAACTTCTTTGATGTATGGATCAAAAACCGCTCTCTCGGAGTCAGTCGTAGAAGTGGATTTTTTAGCCACTAGTCCCTCGGTAATCTTTGTGGCCTTGGCATCATCGTATTCCTGCTTTGTAATCTTCTTGTTTTTATACATCGCATCAAGTACGAGGTTACGTCTTTTAGCTGTGTTATCCGGGTAGACGTAAGGATCGAAATTCACCGGTGCATTTGGCATACCAGCAATGACTGCTGCCTGAGCCAAGGTAAGCTCCTTCAAACTCTTACCATAATAGTATTGTGATGCGGTCTCCATCCCGTAAACACCATAGTTCATGTAGACCTTATTAACATAGAACTCTAAAATCTGATCCTTCGTATACTGCTGTTCAAGTTTCATTGCAAGCCACGCTTCTTGTGCCTTACGTCTGAGTGTCCTTTGAGCCGCTGTCGTATCAAATACAGTTAGTTTAACTAGCTGTTGGGTTAAAGTACTGGCACCACCCGAGATGCTACCGCTAGAAACATTACCAAGGGCAGAAGTAACGATACGAATGGGGTCGATTCCGAGGGGATTACTGTAAAAGCGCCGGTCTTCTACACTAACAACCGCATCTTTAATTGTCTGTGGAATATCCTGATTTGCCACATAGTCTCTCTTGGCAGAGCCTAACGACACGATGAACTTGCCGTCGGTATCGTATAAACCAGAACTACCACCACTGGTTAGTTGTTTTTCAGAAATACTTGGTGCATCTTTAGCATAGTAGGCGAACAGGCCAACACCGGATACTAATGCGACCAGAATAAACAAACCTGTCCATTTCAAAATTTTCCGCCATAGTTTCTGGGGCTTTTGCTTACGGCCACGCTTTGGATGATTCAAGGCTGCACGAGTATTCTCGCTGCTTTTCGAGCGTCTTTTATTATCTGTCATTATTAGTTTTAATTCCTTTGTTTTTAATTAATTGATCAACTGCATCAAGGTAGGGGATGGTCGGGCGGTAGCCAATACTCAACTCAATTGACGCCTCCTCGATAGTAGTTAATTTAATCGATTTTTGGTCATCATCATGTTCAAAATTGGCTATAATTAGACTTGCTGGTGTCACGAAATAGCGGTTCATCGTACTGAATTTGATGATGACAAAGCAGATACCATCTTGGAGGAGACACCGCTTGAAGTGCTCAATTTGATGCTGGTGAAAGTTCTTCAAGGGGAAAGAAAGCTTGTTCTTGGTTTCTTTGGCCTCAAAGTCGACGTAATAACCGCGGTAGACGCCATTATAGTCTGTCGTCGATGCCTGTCTGAAGTATGCTTCTTTAATCACGGCTCTGCTTCGTTTTGGGTAATCAACACTCACGATTTGAATCGGGGTAGGTTTCTTATAGATTACGGCCTGATTATTCACCAGATAGTATTCGTTACTCTCGTTAATCTCTTCCTCAAGAGTCATCCCACGTCGTGAAAAGGTGGGTTGATTACTTTTTTTTAGAGTATCCGGATCTGTATGAAATTCTTTTCTGTTACCATTTGGATATTTGACCATTGAATTATCTCCTGCTAGCATTATAACAATAATGATGTAATTTAGAAAATAAGAGGTAGCGTTGTGGAGCGACTTTGGCTCACTGGTTATCGTAGTTATGAACTCAGTGTTTTCTCTGATACAGAACCCAAAGTTGAGGTCATCAAGTACGTGCTAACCAAAAGATTGCAAGATGAGATTGAGAACAACGGCCTAAAGTGGCTGATTACGGGTGGTAATCTCGGTGTGGAACAATGGGCGATTGAAGTCGCATTGAAACTACGCGAGGACTACCCATTAAAAGTTGCGCTAATCACACCATATGATCAGTTTGAACATAACTGGAAAGAAGACAAACAAATCAAGTTTAGTCAATTAAGGGCTAAGGTGGACTTCTTTGCAACAGTTTCGAAGCAACCTTATCAAAATTTTATGCAACTAAAGAATTACCAAACCTTCATGTTAGGCCATACTGACTATGCAATGCTGGTCTACGATTTGGAGCATGAGGGCAAGCCCAAATACGATTACAGTGCGATGACTAGAGAAGATGCAACGAGAGATTATCCCGTTAGCCTCATCGACTTCTATGAGCTAGAGGAGGGCGGGAACGACTTAGCGGAACAAAAACGTGACTGGATTGATTAATTTTTGCAAAAATTGATAATAAAGAGTTAATGTTGTTTGCGCAGTCAGTCATCTTTGATAAGATAAAGTCAGTAAATTAAGGAGCATTAAACATGAGTGAGCAGTATGAAATCAAATTAACAACAGACGAAATTTTAAAGCATCAGTTCAAGCAAGCGAGAAAAGGCTATGATACAAGTGAGGTAGATAACTACCTCGATAGTGTGATTGACGATTATGAGTCTTTCCAAGATATTATCACTAATTTACAAAGACAGAACAGTGAATTGAAGCGCCAGCTTGCCGATCAGGCTCACCGCTCGGATGTTCAAAATGAATCTGTGCAACCATTAGAGGACGAGAACCAGCCGTCAACTAATTTCGACATTATCCAAAGACTCAGTATCCTTGAACGGAAAGTATTCACTATCGAGCAAGCGCTTAATAAGAATGATTAATTATACTGGGCTTATTAAGTAGCTTGTGCTATAATCAATTGTTGTTGTATATGCAAATTTCGGGCAATCGCGGTCATTTAGTTGGCTGAGGAAAGTCCACGCTCGCACGAACTGTGATGTTCGTAGTGTTTGTACTTAGCCCAATAAGCTAAGGTATCGTAAGATAACGGCGGAAAAAGCACTAAGGTTTCGGCTATGTGTGAATATCCTGAAAAGTGCCACAGTGACGGAGCAATCTGGGAAACCAGGTTGGTGGAACGAGGTAAACCCTGCAAGCGGGCAACCCAAACTTTTGGTAGGGGCGCTTATGTCTAAGGAAACGAACTAAAGACATAGACATTTTTGTAGATAGATGATTGCTGAAGGTAAATCTCCCAAATTTACCGGAACAAAACGTGGCTTATAGAAGTTTGCATGGGATGAGTTGAGCTTATTGCTCAACTTTTTTTATAAAATTAAAGAGGATAATATGGAAAAATTTCAGCTGTATGCAACTATGGGCGCAGGTTTTGAGTCTGTCGTTGCAAAAGAATTACAGGCCTTAGGTTATGAAACCCGGACAGAGAACGGTAGGGTATTCTTTGAAGGAACACAAGAAGACATAGTCAAAACAAACCTTTGGCTGCGCACCGCCGATCGCATTAAAATCCTGTTAGAGGAATTCACCGCAACCAGTTTCGAGGAACTATATGACCAGGTCTATGACTATGATTGGGCGGGCCTGATTCCCGTTGATGGCCAGTTTCCTGTCAAGGGTCGTAGTGTGAAATCGAAGCTGCACAGTGAGCCTAATATCCAGTCCATTACGAAGAAAGCTGTTGTAGATAAACTAACTAAACAATACCGCCGACGCGGATTTCTCCCTGAAGTGGGCGCATTCTACCAGCTTGACGTCCAAATTGTGAAGGATTTGGTACGGATTTCGCTAGACACCACGGGCTCAAGCCTCTTCAAGCGTGGTTATCGGATCGAACACGGTGGGGCCCCTCTAAAAGAAAACTTTGCTGCTGCGATGCTGAAACTGACTCCATTCGATGGTACGCACCCGCTAATTGATCCCATGACCGGTTCAGGGACGATTGCGATCGAGGCGGCGATGATTGCAAGAAACATTGCACCTGGAAAACTGCGTGACTTTGCGTTTAGTGACTTTGACTGGTTCAACCATCAGCTACTGAAAAATGCTAAAGAAGAAGCCTTGACAAAAGAGACGACGGAACACGCCGAAATATGGGCCAGTGATATAGATGAATCCGTGCTGGCTGTTGCTAAACTGAACGCGAACAACATTGGTGTACTCCAAGACATCAAGTTCAAACAAGTTGCCGTCAAGGACTTCAAGACCGAACTGGAGAATGGTATTATCATTGCTAATCCGCCATATGGTAAAAGGCTAAAAGACGAAGAATCTGCACGTGCTCTCTACCACGAAATGGGGGAGGTATTCAGACCATTAACTAGTTTTAGTAAATACTATCTCACGAGCGACCTTGAATTTGAACGGTATTACGGTGAACGAGCCACTAAGCGGCGTAAGCTATACAATGGGTCAATCAGAACCGATTTTTACCAGTATTGGGCTAAACGAAAATAAATTTTCTCCAAATAAAAAATTATATGATTAACGAATCTTTTGTGCTACTCTTACCTTATTGAATAGGGGTGCTCAATGATGCAGAAGAAACATTGGTGGGGCCTAATCGGCCTCTTTTTTATTGGAATTGCTGTCATACTAGGCATTGGTTTCTATCATTATACCAACACCAATAGTCACTCGAAGACGTTACCCACAACCAATCAAACACCCAAAATTTGGGTCCTCAGCGACACACACTTCATCGCTGACTCACTTCATGATAATGGTCATAAGTTCAAGTATATGGAGGCCACAGCTGCTAGTAAGGATTTAAAGTACGGTACAGTATTACTCAAAAGTCTGGTTCAAAAGGCACTAAAAGAGAGGCCAGCGGCCGTAATCATTACGGGTGATGTGACATTTAATGGTGCGAAGAAGAGTGCGACACAACTAGCTAAAATATTCAAGCCACTAACAGATAATCAGATTAATTTCCTCGTCATCCCTGGTAATCATGATATTTATGATGGTTGGGCGCGGAGCTTCAAAGGCAAGCATGAATATAAAACAGAACAAATTAGCCCAGAAGACTGGCACCACATTTTCAAATCTAGTTATGAAAATGCAACTAGCGTTGATCCAGCCTCACTCAGTTACACGGTGCAACTAAACGATCAATATCAATTGTTGCTACTAGACACAAATAAATACAGTGTGGGGCCAGCGACGACTGCGCCGTATACAAGTGGTACAATCAGACCTGCCACGATTAAGTGGCTGGAGCAGCAATTAAAAGAGGGGCAGAAAAAAGGGTTACGGACGATTAGCTTCACCCACCACAACCTTTACCAACATAGTAGCCGCGGTAAGTTCGGCTATGTCATCGAAAATACTGCCACTGTGCAACGACTCTTTAGTAAATATGACGTCAAACTCAACTTTGCCGGGCATATTCATGCGCAAGATATTACTAAGGATTCAACAGGAAGATGTCCAACAATCGAGGTACTAAACGGTAGCTACGCCGTAGCACCAAATAGTTATGGCGAGCTGAAGTTGACACCAGGAAAGTTAGATTATCAGAAGAAAATGATGGATATTAGTCCATTTTTAAGATCGCAGGAACAAATAAATACCGATTTAAGTCACCATAAAGCATACGCCAAGAAACTTTTCTTTGACGACACAAAGGCAATCATCTATGAACGATTATACGCGCAGGCGAAGAACCAGCCCAAATTACTAGATGCCGCTGCCCAAAGTTTTGCTCAGCTGAACTGGTATTTCTTCACTGGTACCGATAATTTATCAGCACAACAAGTCGAAGAGTTCGAGCAGACGACTGGATTCAAAGCCCTCGTCAAATACGGTGCTGTGAGTGCTAACTACGCACAAACTGCGCTACAGGACAACAACATGGATGACAATTCATTAACTATTGAATATTAAAAAAATCCCAAATTGCAAGAACAAATTAGCCAAGCAATAAATCCCGGCAAGACAGTATTTTCATTGATATTCATATTTTAAAGATTCAATCTTTAGCCAGCGGCAGCGGAGAAAAGCTCTTTTGGGGTTTGGTAACCTGACTGCCGGCGTGGTAAGTTGTTTAGCTTGGCTTCCACTGCTTGGATATCACTAGGGCCTAAAGTATCCATGGACAGGCCCTTAGGCACATCACGACGGATCATTCGATTATGCGCCTCATTTGTGCCTCGTTCTGAAGAGCGGTAAGGGTGGGGACAGCAAAAGGTGGTTGTGCTGTGCCATCAAGTACAATCGTAACTTTCACGTTTGGGACCTCCTGTGAGACGCTTTTCTATATGCTAATATACATAAGTGTAACTAGATTAAAGCGCTTTTAACTAGGTGGTTGTTTATTGCTGATAAATGGTAAAATCAACGGCTTAAACGATAGGTATATTACTTTAGTTAAGTACGCAGCTTTGCTACACTATAAGAATAAGACATATTTTCAAGTAATATGATGGCTACTGTCACTTGTTTTTAACAACGCTATTAGCAAGTATCGGATGTTAGTTAAGCAGAACTTATTTCCCGATGTCGATTGGAACTAATATCGAAGTTAAGCAAGTCCAAGTCGTATCGTTCGGAACAGCGGAAACTTTCGGTACCAAAATTATTCACTGCTGTAGAGTAGAGGAGGAATGCAATATGGATATACCGACACTAGCAAAATATTTAGCTAAACGCAAACTGACATTGACCAGCGCCGAGAGCTTAACTAGCGGGACCTTTCAAAGCCAATTAGCCGCCACACCACAGGCTAGTCAAATTTATCCAGGCGGTTTCATCACCTACGCCACCACGGCTAAAACCAAGCTACTCGGCGTGCCGGCCGCTTTGATCGCAAAATATGGCGTCGTCAGTCCTGAAGTTGCTAAAAGCATGGCCCAACAAGCGCGCAAAATTGCCGGTACTGATTTTGCGTTAGCATTTACCGGCGTGGCCGGTCCTGATAAATTGGAGGGCGTAATGGTGGGGACTGTTTGTATCGGCTTAGCTAATCCGGAAACGACGTTAGCCAAAACGTATTATTTTCCTGGTGAACCTGAGTCAGTAATGACGCAGAGCTGCCAAGCAGGGATTGATTTATTGGTGCAATACTTGCAGAAATATTAAAACGATATTGCCAGCTAGCGTGAGGCAGCGTAAAGTTAAGTTATTAATTAGCTGGATCTAATTGGCTAACTTGATTATAAAACGCGCGATATTAAAAAATCTCCGCGATTGACTTTACATCAATCGCGGAGATTTTATTATTTAGTGCAAGTTACATCAGATTATTCTTCTTCAATATTTGCCAGACAAGAAGTGAGAAAAAGATGGTGATTAGAATAGTGATTATCCAGGCGAACGGGGAATCGGCAAACGGTAGTTTCACATTCATGCCATAGAAACCCGTAATTATCGTTGGAACAGTGAGCACAATCGAATAGATGGTCAGAAACTTCATCACATTATTCAGGTTATTATTGATCAGGTTATTGTAATTGTTCGTGAGTTTGTCGGTGATACTGGAGTAGAGCTGGACCATTTCCTGACTCTGCTTAGCTTCGACCAACACATCATTGAGGTGTTCTGATTCGTCCGGCGTGAATTTGAGGTTAGTGGACAAGCGGTGCTCATAGAGTTTAAGCGAGTCAAGCGCCATCACATTTGCGTTGATGTGCGTTAAGATTACCACGAAATTCTTGGAAATCTTGGCCAACTTGATAATACTGTCGTTACTCGTTCTATTCTGCATCTTTTCTTCTAGCTGATTACGCTCATTATTAGCCTCGTTAATTAAATCAAAGAAGCGTGTCGTGATGAGGTAGAGGACGTCAAAGATGAGAACCCAGAAGCTATTTGTCTCCTGCAGGTTATCCATCGTTTCATCATTTGGATCGTTATTCAACACCGAGACAAAGTCCTCCCGAACGAAGCCGGTTTTTGTGGTTAAAAAAACGAAGATCGCATACTGTTGCAAAATAATACCGATTGGCGGCACAAATTGGTCAGCTGAACGAACTGGCACATTATAAATGAGCAGCCATGTATCATGCTGCTCATCATACTCTGCTCGGGCGCGCTCACGCTCATCGCTAACATAGCCTAACATCTCGTAGCTCAGGCGGTTCTTTCTGTGGAGTTCCTTAATATCACTTGCTGTGATATCTTCGTAGAAATATATTTTTTTGTCGTTTAACTCTTGTGTATCTACTAGCATTTTAACTTCCAACTCTGGTTCGGGCTAAAAAGCCGTTTAACCAAGATATTATTTAACAAGCAAATCGATGAACTCTTCTTTGTCAATGCCGTTGAAATACTGACCAAGGTTGACATCAGCCAATGCTGCGGTGATCCCAGCACGATCGAAATTAACTCCCGTCAGAATATCCGCGAGTGACTGGACTGGTTCCGTACCAAAGAAGTCACCGTAAAACTTAATCTCGGTAATCTTACCGGCATTACTGTTAATTCTGGCATCAATTGTTCCCATGGAGAAGTGTTGCCGCTTCTGGATACTAAATTCAGGATTCTTACCATAGACCCAATCCCAGTTGTGGTAGTATTCCTTGACAATCTTGTCAATTTCAACCTGATCCTCAGGCGTCACAACGTATTCGTGACTCCTAATCTCAGCAACGTCTGCTGCATCGAACATGGTTAGAAGTAGCACATCCCTAAATTCTTCCGTAGTGAGGTTCTGGTACTGTGGATCAACGTAGGGTTTGATGTTTGTTACACGTTGTCTAATTGATTTAATTCCCTTTGAGGCAATCTTATCGGCCGGAACATTCAAAGCCTTTGTCAGCACATCTAAGTCCACGTCCCAGGATAGGGTGCCGTGTGAGAACGTCTTACCGTTTTTCGAGTACATCGCATTCCCAGAGAATTTCTTACCATCAACGAGCAAATCATTACGACCACCGCCCTCGGCGCTTGCTGCACCAAGTTTATGCAGGGCATCAATCACGGGTTGGGTATACTTCTTAAAGTTGCCAAAAGCATCGGTTGAGTTGTTGACCACGAAGCTGAAGCACAAGTTACCTAAATCATGGTAAACAGCGCCACCACCACTCAAACGGCGTGTTACTGTAATATTATTCTGCTCGACGTAGTCCGCATTGACTTCTTCGTAGGTGTTCTGGTTCCGGCCTACAATAATCGAAGGTTTCTCAATGTAGAAAAGCAAGAGCGGCTCATCAAAAGATTTTTCATTCATGAGATATTGTTCAGTTGCCAAATTCATACCAATATCGTCGGATTTCATTATTACATAATACATAGATGTATCTCCTTACAATATATAATTTGTACAACTTACATATTTACATGAAAGCGTTTCATTATCAAGCAAAACCTTGAATATCTTTACTCCAAATTAAAGCGATACATCCTTGACCCACATGTACACCAACGACCGGACCGATAATACTCGAGAGAATCCGGACATTTGGAAAACTCTGCTTGAAATCAGCCATCCATTCGGCCTTAAGTTCCGGTGCAGCTGCGTCGAAGAACGTTACCTGGACAGGGTAGTCAACATCTGCAATGGCTGCAGCGAAGTCACGTTTAATATGCTCAAACGCTTTTTTAGCTTGGCGTTCCTTCCCAATCGCGGAGATCTTTCCCTCTTCTTGGACATCCATGCCAAGAATTGGTTTTATTTTGAGCATACCGGCGACGAAGCTAGCAGCATTTGATAGTCGGCCCGTCCGCTTCAGGTGGCTCAGATCATCAACCATAAAGCGGACATGTGTTGTAGCACGTAAATCACTTAAGCTACTGATGATTTCTGGCACTGACTTGCCCGCTGCAACTAGCTTAGCCGCAAGCATTGCCATATTGGCAGAGCCGGCACATGTTACTTTCGAATCAAATGCATGGATATTAATTCTTTTTTCGGTTTCTGCATAGGCAACCAGACTAGGATAAAAACTTGAAAGACCACTTGAGATAGTCACAAAGATTACATCTGTGTATTCTTCTTGAACTAGTTGGTCCATCAGCTTTTGGACCTCGCCCATCGATGGGGTGGAGGTTGTTGGTAATTCTTGTTCACTGTAAAGGCGCCGATAGAACTCCTCACTGGTGATATCAATCATGTCACGGTATGTTTTATTATTCCAGATTATCGGAATAGGAATTACTGAAATCCCATATTGTTTCTCTTGTTCTTTAGTAAGATATGATGCACTGTCAGCAACAACGGCAATTTTCATTTCGATAAATCCTCCATTCATGTAGTTCATTTTAAACCAATCAAACAAATTTTGGTAATTTTGAATAATATTTCTTTACTTACGAAAAGTAAGATGATAACATTTATTTATCAACTTAATATAAGCGAGGTAAGAAATGGTTAATCAAAAATCAATTGATATTGCAAAAGAAAGAAGAACAATCTACCAACTTGGTAAGGATATCACACTTTCTCATGAAGAAATTAGCGAGCTAGTTCAGAATGCCATGATTGCATCACCAACTGCTTTTCACAGTCAAACTGTCAGAGCTGTTGTACTATTCGGCGAACACCACGTTAAGCTTTGGGACCTAACACTTGAAAGGCTTCGTCCGGAAGTCCCAACTGAGGAAGCAATGAAGGCTACGTCTGCGAAGATTGCTGGCTTCAAGGCCGCAGCAGGAACAGTGCTCTTATTCCGTGACCAAGCTGTTGTAAAACAACTAGAGGAGCAGTTCACACTATATAAGGATAACTTCCATGACTGGGCTGAACAGGGCTTGGGTGGTTTCCAACAACTACTCTGGACTGCGCTACGCGAGAATAATATTGGAGCAAACTTGCAACATTACAACCCGTTGATTGATGAGCAAGTTGCTAAGGAATTTGCTATCCCAGAAAACTGGGATTTAAGAGGGCAAATGGTCTTTGGCTCTATTGAAGGTCCAGACTCAGGTAAGAAAGAATTCCTGCCTTTTGAGGACACATTCAAGATTTTCGAATAATACCCAATGTTGAGAAAATAAGAAAGGAGGACCGTTACTGGTCCTCTTTTTTCTTGTGCAAAGCAGTAATTGCTAAACGGTGTGCATGTTTATTTTCCTTGTCACTAATTAATTTGGTATAATACAGATTAAATTGGCTTAATAGGTCGGTGATCAGCTGACTCTCTGCCGGATAACTCTTCGAATAACTTTTCTCAATACTCAAAAATAGACCTTTACTGTCGGTCAGAATCTCAATGATTGATTCAGTGAGGTCATGATCAATGAGGTACTTTAGTGCATCGATTAACGCTTCGAATTCAGCTTGATGATTATCTTGCACATTAATCCGTTTTGCATTCGATGCAATTATTCTCTTGCTGGTGAAATCCTGGATCACGTAAGCAATACTTGCATTCTTAGTCACGGGATCAAAGGCAGCATCGGTTTTTATAATTAACATAATCTATCTTTCCTAAGGAAGTATTTGATGAAACAAAAAAAACGTTTTTTTCTTTTTGGTGGCTACAGCGGAATTATCTACTATTCCTGGCTCCTCGTACTCTTATTTTTAACCATTATACTATCTTTTGAGAGTGTAAACGGCTTTAATTGGTGGCCGGTGGCTACTGGCGCGCTATTCATAATTTGGCTAATTTACTCAATTTTTGGCACATATTATGTGGTAACTAGCGGTGACTATGCTCAGGTCAAACTGCCGTTTATCAAGCAGTTTTCCGCCACAATCACCAACAAGAAGCAGAATGGGCGCTTCTATGCTACTGGTGTATTCATTAGGGCAAATCACACACCAATCAATTTTTTCCAATTCACAAAAACTAAGTAAAAATAAGGAGTATTATGATAATATTTTATTTTATCATCAGTATATTGGCAATTGTTGCCGATCAAGCCCTCAAGTTTTTCATCGTCCAGAACTACAGTGTAGGAGAGGTGCAGGAGATCATCCCCCGAGTGCTATCCTTTAACTACATCCAAAATGACGGTGCGGCTAGCAACATCTTCAGCGGCCAAATGTGGCTATTCTACATCATCAGTGCGGTTGTCATCCCGACGGTCATCTATCTGCTGATCAAGCACCGCCAGGGACACTGGTCATTTAAATTGGGATTGGCTCTTGTGCTAGGGGGCATCATCGGTAATTTAATCGATCGTATCAGACTGCACTATGTGGTCGATATGTTCCAACTTGATTTCATCCAGTTCAATATTTTCAACGTTGCAGACGCAGCAATCTCCGTTGGGGTAGTATTTATTTTCATCTACTTGATTTTCTTAGATAAAGAGGAAAAATGACAGAATTCAATCTAACAATTACGAATGAAACTGGTCGCTTAGATCAGGTATTGGCCCAGCAGGATTTCCAATTGAGTCGGACACAAATCAAGTCTTTAGTAAAAGACGGCCTGATTACTGTCAACGGCGGCCTGAAGAAAATAAGTTATGCTGTTAACCCCGGTGATCAGATTCAAATTCAGGTACCAGATACGAAGCCGCTGACATTGGCAGCAGAAAATATACCACTCGACATTATCTACGAAGACGACGATGTCATCGTTTTGAACAAGCCGCAGGGGATGGTGGTCCATCCAAGTGCCGGCCACCGCGATCATACATTGGTGAACGCGTTGTTGTACCATGCAAAGCTTGCGCCTGCAGCGGAGCCATTCAGACCCGGTATCGTCCACCGTATTGATAAGGATACGTCTGGCTTACTGATGGTAGCGAAGACCGCTCTGGCCCGTGAGAGCCTCGAGCGCCAGCTGCGGGACAAGGTTAATAAACGCGAATATCTCGCAATTGTGCACGGTAATTTTACGGAGGCGAAGGGGAAGATCACTGCTCCAATTGCGCGAAGCAAAGTCGACCGCAAAAAACAAGCCGTCGATCCGAATGGTCGTGCGGCAATTACGCATTTCTTCGTCGAAAAACAATTCGCCGGTTTTTCACTTGTGAAGTGTGTCCTCGAGACGGGGCGCACACACCAGATTAGAGTGCACATGCAGTATATTAAGCACCCAGTTGCGGGCGATCCAATCTATGCTCCGAAAAAAACTTTAGCTGGCAATGGCCAATTTCTGCACGCTCAAACACTGGGATTCTATCACCCAAGAACCAATAAGTGGCTAGAATTTTCTGTTGAGCCACCCAAAATTTTTCAGGAGATGCTCAAAAAATTGGCTAACGGTGATGTATAGATTTAGTTTGACATTAGCTAAGAAGACCATTACAATTCATCTAGGTTCAAAAGTTAACGCTACCTTTAATCCAGTCCAGAGAGGCTGACAAGGAGTCGTTTAGTTGTTCGTGCATAGTCCAATGGGATTACTGCGCGGACCAATTAATTACGCCTTCGTCAGTGGACGAAGGCTTTTTGTTTGCCAAGGATTGAGGTAACTGCAATTATGTAACCAGAGGAAGAAAACATGAATAGGGGAGATTTAGATGACAGACTATAAGAAAGATCCATCAATTTTACTTGATATTGAGGACAAGCCGGGACTTGGCCGCGGTATATTCCTCTCCATCCAACACTTATTTGCCATGTTTGGTTCAACTGTACTGGTACCAATTCTTGTGGGTTTAAATCCTGGCATAGCACTGTTTGCTTCAGGGGTCGGTACGCTACTCCATATTTTAATTACTCACCGCAAAATTCCACTCTACATGGGCTCAAGTTTTGCCTTCATTACAATCATGATTAGCCTAATGAAAACAGCGGGTTATCCAGCAGTAGCACAAGGAATTATTGCCGTCGGTGTCGTTTATCTGCTAATCGCATTAATTGTTAGCTTCGTCGGTCACGATTGGATTGACAAGGCCTTGCCACCAATCGTCGTCGGACCGATTGTCATGGACATTGGACTCTCACTTGCTGGAACAGCAGCGAGCGATGCAACAATGACGGCAGCAGGGAAGTATGAAATCAAATTCTTCTTAGTCGCACTCTTCACACTTTTTGCCACAATCTTCTTCACTATGTTCTTTAAGGGTTTCATTTCGCAAGTAGCAATCTTACTAGGAATCATCGTCGGCTACTTATTTGCTGCAGCACTCGGCTTGGTCGACTTCGCACCTGTTATGGCAGCAAAATGGTTCCAAGTACCAGATTTTGATATCATTTTTGTTAGCTATCGACCTCAAATGTATTGGGGTGCTATAATTGGGATGGTTCCGATTGCATTCGTTACGATGACTGAGCACCTAGGCCACATCATGGTCCTAAACGAAATGACAGGTAGAAACTTCTTCAAAGATCCAGGACTCGCTAAAACACTGACAGGTGACGGTACAGCTTCAATCTTCTCCGGCCTGGTCGGTGGTCCTGCACTAACAAGTTATGGCGAAAACATTGGTGTCATGGCAATCACAAAGATTCACTCCATTTATATCCTGATTGGCGCAGCAATGTTTGCTATAGTCTTTAGTTTCGTTGGTAAACTGTCAGCGCTAATTCAGAGTATTCCACGGCCAGTACTCGGCGGCGTAAGCTTCCTGTTATTTGGTGTTATCGCTGCCAGTGGCCTTAAAATCCTCGTAGAAAATAAAGTAGACTTCAATAAAAAAAGAAATCTGATGATTGCATCTGTTGTACTAGTAATTGGAATTGGTAATGCAGTGTTGCAACTAGCGCCAACACTTCAATTCTCCGGTTTAACAGTGGCATCAATCGTCGGTATTATCTTAAATCTTATACTGCCTAAGCACGCAGCAAGTGAAAGTGTAGAAAATGAATAACCGTTACTTAATATTAGAAGATGGGAGCTCCTATCAAGGAATTGGCTTTGGCGCACCGATCATTGCAACAGGAGAATTAGCCGTGGAAACGGCTAATTTTGGTTATCAAGAATCTTTGACAGACCAAACAAACGCCGGTCGGATACTTGTCTTCACCACACCAATCATCGGTGCAACCGGGATTAGTGCCATTGATTATGAGTCGATCAACCCGTCAGTCAAGGGCATCGTCGTCAATGATCTGGCTATTAAGATTGCTGGTAGTAACTCTTTCCAAGACCTGGACCAATTCCTCCGCGAAAAGAATATCCCCGGTATTTATCAGATTGATACCCGTAATATTGTCAAAAAGTTTAGTACATTGGACGTCCAAAAGGCTAGTATCATGGATACCAATGATCAACATGCGATTGACCAGATTAAGGCCCTAGTACTGCCAAAAAACAAAGTCCAGAATACGTCGACGGTTGATGCCTACGCAGCGCCAAATATTGGTAAAACAATTGCAATCATCGATCTGGGATTAAAGCATTCGCTACTGCGTGAGCTTTCCTTGCGCAAAATCAACTCTGTCGTCTTGCCATATAATGTCTCACTAGAGGAAATTCTTAATCTCCGGCCTGATGGCATCATCATTTCAAATGGGCCCGGCAAGCTAGAGTCCATTAATGTTGACCTGGAAGAGATTATCAAAGCACTCCAGTCGACAATTCCGATTATGGGAATTGGGTTAGGATACCTCGTACTTAGCAAATTCTTGAACTTGCAAATTAACGATTTAAGGCCGAACTATATCGGCTCGAACTATCCCGTACTGAATACTAGCAATTCTGAAATCTGGCAAACGGCCATGAACATCCAACAGATTGCGTCAGTACCCGAAATAACTGATAATGTGAGTTTCTCTGAGCAATTCATTGATCTCCACCAGAATTACCTGGCGGGATATATTTGGTCGGACAAAAGAATGATTGGTGTGGCCTTCAACCCTGAGGGTTCACCAGGTAACTTCGACGCACGTTTAATTTTCGATATTTTTCTCAAAATGATGGAGTAAGTTATGCCTCTAAAAAACGAACTAAATAAGCTTCTCATAATTGGCTCCGGCCCGAATATCGTAGGTGAGGTGGCAGAGTTCGACTTGATTACTAAGCAGGCCATTGAATCATTTCTTGAGGATTCAATCAAGTTAGTAATTGTGAACCCAAACCCAGCTACGGTGGCCACAGACCCGAGCGCGGACGTTACTGTTTATCTTGAACCCATGACGATTGATTTCCTGAAACGAATTCTGCGCATGGAGCAACCAGATGCTATTGTTACGGCACTAGGTAGTAGTATTTCCATCCAGATGGCACTTGAACTGAAACAGTCTGGGATACTCGATGAACTCGAAATCAAACTACTAACCATCAATAATCAGACACTAGAGGTTGTCCAGGATAAGAGAAAACTAATTGAGGTGCTTTCCGCAAACAATTTACCTTGCAGCAAGAATTTTGAACTTAATGAGAGTGTGAGCGAACTCCAGAAGCATCTTTCGAGCATCCAATTTCCACTCATCATAGCGAAAGCCGACCGGTTTCGTGAGCGCAGACACATTAAAGTGACTGACGAGCAAGAGCTACTCGGTTACTTGGAAAAAGAGGCTAGGACGAGCGACTATAATACAGAAAACTACCAATTCTACGAAGACCTCTCCGATTGGGAGGAAATTTTAGTGGACGTACTAAGAGACAACGAGGGTAACCTAAACTTCGTTAACTTTGCCGGGTCCATCGAGCCAGTCTCCATCAATAGAGGTGATTCAGTCCTCGTATCGCCCATTCTCACACTTAATAATCAGTCAATTCAGAAAATTCGCGCCATCACGAAGAAAATTGGTCAAATTTTCAATCATCATGGTATTTTAAGTGTCCATTTCGCTGTTAAGCAGCAGAGTGACCGTGTCTCCATCAAGGTTTTAAGTATTAGGCCGCGAATTACCCGCAGCACACTGCTCGCTTATCGAGCAGGGACTTATAATATTGGCTATGTCCTTGCCAAAATTGCGCTGGGCTACAACCTGAACGAGATTACAAATCCAAACTCTGGTTTAAATGCCGCAATCGAGCCAATTCTCGACATGGTAGCAACCAAGTTTCCCAACTGGTCCTTCACCGAATCTGGTGAAAATCATTATTTGTTGAACGATAAGATGCAGGCGAGTGGGGAGGCGATTGGAATTGGCCATAACTTCGAGACCGCGATGATGAAGGGGATTGAGTCTACAAATTCGTTCGAACAGAACATGACGTTGTACCACAAGTATCTCACAGAAGATATTGACGACTTACTAACCGAACTCGCACATCCAGGTGAGCGTCATCTAATTCAACTTGTAATTGCGTTAGTTCGGGGAGTTAGTTTGACGAAACTCCGGCAATTAATCAAAATTCACCCAGTCTACCTCCAAAAGTTTAACAACATCGCGCAGGTAATCAGCCAATTACGCACAACATACTTTTCGACAGATAATAATGAGGCAACAGCAGCATTGTTGTATCGAGCCAAACTACTGGGCTTTTCAAACACACTGATTGCCCAGATAACACACCAACACCCAGATGTAATCATCAAAAATGTCCGAGAGGCAGGAATTGAACCGAGTTTTATTCAGCTAGATGGAACTGCCGGCATGTATACGCCACAAGTTTCCGCCGTTTACTCAGCCTACGGTGTTCATAATGAAGTAGAACCAATCAAGTCAGACAAGCCCAAGTTATTAATTATTGGATTAGGGCCATTCCAAATTTCATTAAACTCAGAATTTGATTTCATGCTTTTCCACGCCATTAAAACACTGAAAGAGCTCGGCTATGAGACGATTATTATCAGTAATAACTCGGAAGCAATTAGTTCCAGTTACCGTTTGGTTGACCGTGTTTATTTCGAACCCATCACCATCGAGAACATTCTCCGGATTGCCAAATATGAGGGCGTCACATCAATCATGACGCAGTTCAGTGGCAAGCAGACCAACCATTTCGTCGGTGCATTACAAGAACATGGGTTACATATCGTAGGGCAAGAACACTTTGACTTGTACCACCTGGACCAAAAAGAGGTCCTGAATAAACTCTTAACGAACCTGGATTTCAACGGCGTTCCTGGTACGTCAACCACTACGCTCACGGACGCACTGGCATACTCAAATGAGATTGGCTTTCCGGTTCTGGTAGGTGGCAAGACGCAGAATAGACCGCAGAAATCCGCCGTTGTCTTCGATGAACCGGCCCTAAGGGAGTACATCCTGCAGAATCAACTCGATAAAATCAATATCAGTAAGTTTATTGACGGCCAGAAGTACGAAGTGACGGCGATTAGTGATGGTGAGAATGTGACTATTCCCGGGATTATTGAACACCTGGAGCAGTCCGGTTCCCACGCTAGCGATTCCATTGCGGTCTTTAATCCGCAGAATTTAACATCCGATCAGCGGCGGCAAATTCGCGATATGACGGTAAGCCTTAGCCATCTAATTAAAATGCGTGGCTTCTTAAATATTCATTTTCTAATTTTTCAGGGAACAATCTATGTGCTTCAAATTAAGACCTATGCAGGTCATAATGTGCCATTTCTCTCGAAGGCACTCAGGCAGGATATCACTAAAGTAGCGACAAAAGTAATTCTGGGCAGTAGCCTCCAAGAACTAGGTCTGCCAGCGGATATCTGGCCATCGAATAACCTGATTTACGTCAAGATGCCTGTATTTTCGTACATTAATTATCACGGCGAGAACACCTTCGATTCGAAGATGAAGGCTAGTGGTTCCGTGGTTGGTCGGGATACAAAACTCAGCAAGGCGCTCTATAAGGGTTATGCTGGTGCCGGGTTGACTATTCCCACATATGGGTCAATCTTTATTTCCGTTAAGGACGAGGATAAGAAGGAAGCAACAAATCTCGCACACAGATTCCATTTGTTAGGCTTCAAAATTTTTGCGACCGAGGGTACGGCAAGTATACTGGCCGAGACTGGAATTACGGTTAACATCGTGCCGAAGGTTGAAGGGAGCAACCACAACGTAATTGATAAGCTAACCGCGCACAAAATCAACTTGGTCATTAATGTCACCAACTATTCTGATTTGGCTAACCAGGACGCAACACAAATCAAGGACGCAGCATTACATGCCCACATTCCCGTCTTCTCAAGTCTAAAGACGGCAAGCTACGTACTTGAGGTATTAGAGTCACTTGCATTGACTACCCAGCCAATCTAGGAGCTTTGCGCATCTAAGACAACGTATTTTGAATACAAAAAAGTAACTATTCCAATTTTTGAAAGGAATAGTTACTCTTTAGTTCCTAGACTTCAGTTACTTGACCTGCTTAGCCAGTATTTCAGCTTCGTTTGGCGTGACCTCGATTGAGTTCTGACCGGTATAGATAACGAAGCCAGGCTTAGCGCCATTTGGTTTTTTAACTCGTTTGACTGGGACATAATCTACCTGCACATGGGAAGACAGCCGGGCCTTTGAATAATACGCTGCAATCTCAGCCGCTTCTTGAATATCTTGTTCAGATGGTGAATCAGCGCTCTGAATCAACACGTGGGAACCTGGGATATTCTTGACGTGCAACCACAGATCCGTTTTCTGTGATTTCTTGAACGTTAGCCAGTCATTTTGATAATTATTCTTACCAACCAACACTATTTTGCCACTCGACAATCTAAAGGTACTCAACTGTTTCTCTGTAATCTTCTGCTTACGCTCCTTGCGCGCCGTTTTCTTCAAGTATCCTTGATTTTGAAGTTCAGCGACAATCGCTGCGATATCTGCTGGTTCGGCGTTTGCAACCGCAGTCTGCACGGACTCAAAGTAGGCAATATTTTGCTTGGTGAACTCAATCTGCTCGTTCACATATTTAATGGAGTTTCTCAGCTTCTGATATTTGGTAAAATACTTCTGCGCGTTTCGTTGTGGTGATAATTCCGCCGCAAGTGAGATTTCTAGTTCGTGGTTCTCATCATAATAATTTGGTAGTGCAATTTGGGTCATGCCAGGTTTCACCTGATTGAGATACGTATTTAACAACTCACCCTTGATTCTATACGACTCGGAGTTTTCCGCATGTGTGAGTTGATCCTCTAGTTTTACCAGTTTCTTAGTCAACTTCTTTAGTTCGTTGTTGACCAATGTATTGACTTTCTGCGCGCGCTCTTTCACCCAGGCATTAGTAGCTTCCGTTCGATAGAAATTATCGACAAGTTCGTTCAAGGTATCGTACTTAACCCTGCCGTTTGCTGAGAGGGTAGTGGGGGTATAGCTGAAGAAGACGGGCCTTTTGCGGTTATTCAAGCCTAGCGTTGGTGTAGTTTCCAGTATCGTCGCCACAAAATTCTGAATTGTTTCGTATGAAAAACTTTCCTCTAGCCTAGTTTGCAGTTCGAACTTATTATCGCGGTCGAGTCCGCCCAATGAGTGGATGAATGAGTTGATATCGCTAAAGTTGGCGAATTGTGTCTTAGTAACAGTGCAAATATCCAATTGCTCATTCAATGGTGGCAATTCGTAACGAGCCTTAGGTAAAAGCATCCGTACTCGATTTTCATCGGGGTTGATTCGCTTCTGTAAGTCAACTATCTTGCCGTCGTTTCTATTAATCAGAATCAGGTTGCTGTGTCTGCCCATTAGTTCGAGAGACAACGTGAGTGTCTGCTCGTCGCCTAATTCATCGTGATTCGTGAAATCGAAGTTTACAATACGATCATTTCCAACCTGCGAAATTTCCTTTAGAATAGCACCTTCAAGATACTTTCTCAGTACCATTGCAAAAGTAGGGGCAACGGGAGGATTATCGATATCGGTATCTGTCAGATAAAATCGTGGAGAATTAGCGTTGGTGGATAGTAACAGCTGTTTTCTCTTTCGACTCTGGCGGAAAATTAATATGACGTCTTGATCAAAGGGTTGATAAACTTTCATTAGCTTACCAGTCTCCAATTGTGGCTTCAATTCCTCGAGATATTTCTTAATAAAAAGTCCGTCAAATGACATATGCTCACCTCAGTTATTAATTACTCTATTGTACTATTTTCATGACTAAAAAGGTAATTTGTTCTTCTAAGCAAAAATCAGTCAAAAATACGTCTCAGTTGTACAATCAAAGCAGATTCGTTGTATAATACAATATATTGTTAAATCAGGAATAGAAGGGGATTAATATGAATATTCTACTTTTCAACGAGATTGGCGAAAAAATCATGAAACTTTTGATGAATTCAACAAAGTTAAATCAGAGTCAAATCAGGTTACTACAATATTTTAGTGAAACCGGCAACGAATTGCTCGCCATGAACGACTTAGCACATGAATTATCTATTTCAATTTCCACACTCAGTAGACAACTAAATCAAGAACAGACAAGATCTTACCTTGAGTTTGACTTGACTTCAAAAGACTCAACTAAACATGTTCATTTATCAGCTAATGGTCTAATCAAGGCTGAGGAATTAAAAAAAGCAATTACAGGATTAACAGACAAGATCTTCGCATATTCCGCTCAGGAAGAAATTAGTTTCTTACGGTCGGAACTTAGTATGATAATTAAGAAGCTAAGTTAGTGACGCATCATTTGTAAAGCGCTTTACATTAGGGTTGTAAGCCGGCCAATATTTTTTTTTAGCTGTTGATGTGATATACTTTTAGAAGCAAATATATTCAATTATTGCGCATTGCATTTAAGCAAGAAAAAATTATTTTAATTATTTTATTGATAGTAAGTGAGTCTTAATTTGAAAATTGCACTTGTGACAGATAGTACTAGCTATCTAACTAGAGACGAAATTGAACAGTATAATATCAACGTGCTACCCATTCCTGTCATCATTGACGATAAGGAATACCTGGAACACGTTGATTTTAATTCTCAGCAGCTTTATGAACTTGAGCAGGCTGGTGCGGGGTTTCCTCAAACCTCCCAGCCCAGTATTGGCGAACTTCTTAGCTTGTTTGAACAGATCAAAGCTGATGGTTACGACGCAATCATTGCCATCACACTTGCCGGTACAATTAGCGGCTTCAATCAAACGCTGGTCAACCTTGCCAATGCTAATCCAGAATTGCACCTGTACCCGTTTGATTCGCAAATTACTGTTCGTCTAATGGGTTATCAGGTAATCGCCGCTGCCAAAATGATTGCCGCAGGCCTCAATCCCGCCCAAATTATCAGTAACCTGAGTGAACTGAGACAGCAAACCGATGAAATTTTCGTAGTTGATGATCTTAATAATTTGGTGCGTGGTGGTCGCTTGAGTAATGCATCGGCATTGGTTGGCTCGATGTTACAGATTAAACCTTTACTCACATTTGACGCAGAATCACACAGAATAGTTTCTTTCGACAAAGTTCGCTCTATGAAGAAAGCCATTGCCAAATCAGAGAAGTTGATGGCCAAGAAGATAGAAACAAACGTGTCTGACTTAGAGAAGCTCCGGATTATCATTTATCATGCTAATGAGCGAGAAACTGCAATCAAGATTCAAGCTGAATTAACAGCAAAATATCCGCAAACACCAAATGAAATTGATGAGTTTGGTCCAGTGATTGCAACACATTTAGGTGAAAAAGCAATCGGTATTACATGGATGCCAGATGTTTTGCAAATTACTTACTAGGTTACAGTCCTTAATTACGAATTTGAAGATAGCTGCACAGCAGCTTTGTTTTTCGGATGTGAGTTTACATAATATATATTATCGGAAGTTATCTCGCTAAATAAATCCTGTCCCCTTATCCTAGTATGTCTCACTAAGAATTTGCTGGCTTTTATGTGTCATCTTATACTTTTGCTGGAAAACAAAAACCCAAACATAAAAAATGTTTGGGTTTGCTTATTTACAATGCAACTGATTAACTGATTAGTTAAGTAGAATTGCTCAGAATTTAGAATGCTGCAGTAAGTTGTGGGACAATTTGTTTCTTTCGCGAAACAACGCCAGGCATTGCTGCCACATCATCAGTGATAGTTTGGTTAAACGTGTGCTCGAATGCAGCCTTAGCCTCATCAGAACCCAACACGATTGCCTTTGAGTTGCTATTTAAGATATCCGTAATTACGAATACAAACAGATCATATCTGTCCTGTGCAATCTCAGCGTTAATTACAGTCGTGAACTGAGCCTGCCGTTTTAAGACATCTGCAACATCAACTGTATTTACCTGTGCAATTCGCACATTCTTACCATTCATCTCGAAGCTCTTGGCGTCCATATCAACCAGTTCTTGTTCCGACTTAGCAGACAAATCTGTACCAGCCTTCAACATTTCTAGTCCATACGCTTCGTAGTCAACGCCAGCAAGTGATGCCAAATCCTTCACAGCAATCTCGTCAGTTGGCGTAGTTGTCGGTGATTTAAACAAAAGTGTATCTGAAATAATCGATGACATCATGATTCCCGCAATTTCCTTTGGAATCGCCGTCTTATACTCGTGGTACAACTTCCAGATAACAGTGCTTGTGCAACCCAGAGGTTCTGCACGATAGAATAACGGGTTTGCTGTGTTGAAGTTTGCAATTCTGTGGTGATCAACGACGTGCGAAACTTGCACGTCTGCGATGTCACTGACGCTTTGTTGAAATTCATTATGATCAACGAGCATTACTGCATCTACTTCATTTGATACTGTCTGAACAACTCTTGGAGCATTAAAGCCAAATTTGTCCAATGTAAATTTCGTCTCTTCATTTGGTTCACCCAAAGCTACAGCTTCGGTGTCATAACCAAGTTGATTTACCAAATACGAAAACGCGATGGCAGCGCCAATCGCGTCAGTATCTGGATTTTGATGACCAAAAACTAATTCTTTTGCCATTTTAATCCATTCCCTCTTTTTCCGATTAGATAGTTTCTACATGTTCTAATCTACTAGAATAACTCTCTTTTGCCAAGAACTTATCCCAATGTTCGAAGAAATTATTTATCCGCGGAATGTTTTCCTTTTCGCGTCTGTAGATAAACGACATATCAAATCTGACACGTGGATCGAAATGAAGTGCCGTCAAATCAATTTGATCTTTATGTGCTCGGTAGAAGCTCTCAGTAATTGCAGTATCCGAGTTCGTCTTTTCAGCGAAACGAATTAATTGATATGGCGATGTGAAAAGTGCGTTCGACTCAGGGAGATCGACCCTGTTATCCTTAAATACCTGAGTTAGTATTTGGGGAACGTAGAATTCCACTGGATATGAAACCCAGGGATTCTTATTAGCATCTTCCAGGCTAATAGATTTCTTGTTCTTAGGTACATCGTCATGCGTGAGGTAAAGCACCTCATCCATGTAGATTTGCTTTACCTTATATGGCTTCCAGTTCTTAATGCTCTCATCTGGTAAATGCATAATTGCGAGGTCAATATGGTTATTTTCTAACCGCTCCAAGATTTCGTTTCTGGTTAACATATTCAACGAGATGGTGATCTCAGGAAAAAGATCATTAAACTCGATGATGAAGTCCTCAATCACTTGATATTCGATGGAAGATAAAACTCCAATTGAGATATTCCCCGTCTCTGAGTTCGTATCCTTCTGGATTTGATCAACTGCATTATTCACCGTGTTAAATAATTCCTTTGCGGTTTCTTGCATCTTGATACCAGCATCAGTCAGATATAACTTCTTACCAATCTGGCCGAATAACGGTGCACCGACAGCACGCTCAATCTTCTTAATCTGTTGAGTAAGTGCAGGTTGAGTGATGCCAAGTATTTGCGAAGCTTGGGTGTAACTCATATTATCAATCAGTTGCAGAAAGTATCTGAGTGACTTTGCTGAAAGAACAGCATCTGATTTGAACTTCATTACTTGTACTCCTTTTATATTTATCTGTTTTGTTTGATAATGACATTTCAAAAGCACCAATGTTCAAAAATGTTAGTTTCTTGGTGTGTTTGATTTGATTGATTAACAATATCTATGATAACGCATTACTTACGTATCATAAAATATTATGTCCCTAAAACTAGAACTTCTTTAATAAAAATTATAAAACTTAATTTTTAAAATAGATTTGTGATATTTTCTTCCTCAATCTGGCCTAATTTAGTTATTTTAACCGGTACGCCATCCTTTTCTGCATCGATAATAAATGAACCATTAGAATAACGATCGCCGATTGGAAATTCTGTTGTTTTAAATTTCGTCACCTGATTTTGCTCCGTAGTGACCTGCAGCTCCTGGTCCGTGACATACGATACAACGCCCGCAACTCTGTGTGGCTTATTCTTCAATTCACGCAGTGTTAATACACCACGTTTTGCACGGGAAACTAAGTTGACCTCACTCAACTTAAATTGCTTAAATGCACCCCTGGTGGTAATCATCGCTACCTTCGTGTCGCTAGCATCAACAGGATCAAGCAGGAGATAGTCGACCACGGCGTCACCGTCTTTCAGATTAACAGACTTAACACCCGCAGCACGAGCACCGATGACGGGAACTTCGGCCAGCTTGAAGCGCACAGCGTACGAGAATTTGGTGAAGAGGACTAATTCGCTTGCTGCACTCTCTTCCACCTCAGACACATGGACAAGCTTATTCCCCTCACCTTTCAGTTTCATAGCAACTGCCGCCTTAGAGCGGTAAGTTCGACTCGGCTGTAAATCAGCCAGGCTGACTTGTTTAATATAACCATCGTCCGTTGCCAACAAGAAATTTTTCTTGGCAGCCAAATCAAGAATCACAAACACTTGAATAATCTGTTCATCTAACAGAAGGCCAACTTCTTGGGAGAGATGTGAGCCCGTATCCTTCCACTTCACATCCAACAATTCATGGACGGGGCGATAGATCAAATTGCCTTTATTGGTGAATATGTAAAGACTTGCGAGCGTGGAAACTGTATCGTCGAACACAATTTGGTCGTCATCGCGCAAGCCATTGTCGGCTGCGTCCGTCGAATTATACGATCGCAGCGAACTGCGCTTCAGGTAACCATTTGCACTAACAAGTACCCGAACATCCTCTTTGGCAATCAGAGCAGAAGTGTCAATTTCAATCTGTGATACTTCCCTCTGAATAGCGGAGCGGCGAGGGTTACCATACTCTTTTTTCACCGCCACAAGTTCGTCCGTGATCACGCGATTGAGCGTTGCCTGATCATTAATAATTTGCTGCAGACCCAAAATCTTATCTGCAAGCTCCTTGTGTTCTGCACGAAGGGCGTTAACGTCGGTGTTCGTTAGTCGATAAAGCTGCAATGAAACGATGGCCTCGGCCTGTGCCTCGGTGAAATCGTAGGCCGTAACCAAGTTATCCTTCGCGTTCTTCTTGTCGCTACTTGCCCGAATGGTCCTGATGACCTCATCAAGAATCGAGAGTGCTTTAATCAGACCCTCAACGATATGTTGCCGCTTCTGGGCCTTATTTAGGTCAAAAGCAGTTCGCTTTAACACAACGTCTTTTTTATGTTCTAAGTACGCACTAAGAATAGTCTTCAGACCAACTTGTTCTGGGGTCATATGGTTGATGGCCACCATATTAAAGTTGTAACTGATTTGGAGATCAGTATTCTTAAAGAGGTAGTTCAGAATACTTGAGGCATCAGCGCCTTTCTTCAGTTCAATCACAATCGAGAGTCCGTTTCTGTCACTCTCATCGCGCACTTCACTTATTCCATCAATCTTCTTCAGAGCCCGAATTTCATCTATTTTTTTGACCAAAAGAGCTTTATTAACTTCATACGGAATTTCTGTCACGACAATCTGCTCACGGTGACCACGGAGTTCCACAATTGAGGTCTTTGACCGCACAACAATCTTACCCCGACCTGTCTCGTATGCATCCCTAATTCCCTTCTCACCTTGGATAATTGCACCGGTTGGAAAGTCTGGTCCCTTCACATACTGCATCAAATCATCTAAAGTCGCGCCCGGGTGTTCTAGAAGGTAGACTGTGGCATCGATTACTTCACTCAGATTATGCGGTGGAATCTCCGTGGCATAGCCGGCGGAAATACCCGTCGCACCATTAACTAATAGGTTAGGAAAATGGGCTGGTAGTACCACGGGCTCATTCTCTGTGTCATCGAAGTTAAGCACCATCTCGACAGTTTCTTTGTCGATATCCGACAATAATAAATTCGAAATTTTGCTAACACGCGCTTCGGTATACCGCATTGCTGCGGGTGGATCGCCATCTAGCGACCCATTGTTACCGTGCATCTGAATCAGTGGCTCACGTACCTTCCAATCCTGGGAAAGACGAACCATAGCTTCGTAGATGGAGCTATCGCCGTGAGGATGGAAATTACCCATGACGTTACCGACAGACTTCGCCGACTTCCGAAAGGGCTTATCGTAAGTATTACCATCGATGTACATTGCATAAAGAATTCGCCGTTGAACGGGTTTCAAGCCGTCCCGAATGTCCGGGAGCGCACGTTCTTGAATGATGTACTTCGAGTAACGACCAAAGCGTTCGCCCATCACATCTTCAAGGGACATTTCTTTTATACGGTCTGTTTGTTCAACCATCTAACATACCTATCCTTCTAAATCTTTGTTTCTAAAATTGATGAATCTTCTTCAAGCGTGAACTTCACGTTTTTCTCAATCCAATCTCGCCTTGCCTCAACCTTGTCACCCATTAGGGTCGTCACACGCCGCTCAGCGAGCGCCGCATCATCGATTTTGACTCGGATTAGCGTTCTACTACTTGGATCCATCGTCGTCTCCCATAACTGGTCGGCGTTCATTTCACCGAGACCCTTGAATCGCTGAAGACTGTAGCCCTTACCCATTTTTTTGGATGCTGTTTCTAACTCATCGTCCGTCCAGGCATAGACAACCTGTGACTTGGCACCTGTACCCTTTTGTAACTTATACAGTGGCGGCAATGCAATATAAACCTTTCCGGCCTCAATCATTGGGCGCATATACCGGTAGAAAAATGTGAGTAACAGGATCTGAATGTGCGCACCGTCGGTATCAGCATCGGTCATAATGATGACTTTATCATAGTTTGCATCGGAAATTTTGAATTCGGCACCAACACCCGCACCAATTGTATAAATCATCGTGTTGATTTCCTCATTCTTAAAAATATCCGGGAGCTTTGCTTTCTGGGTATTCAGTACCTTCCCACGCAACGGTAAAATTGCCTGAAATTTTCTCTCACGTCCCTGCTTAGCAGAACCACCAGCAGAATCACCTTCGACCAAGAATAATTCGTTCTTCTTCGCATCCCGCGATTGAGCAGGCGTTAGCTTGCCGGATAAGAGTGTATCTGTCTTCTTTCTTTTCTTACCAGAACGCGTATCATCCCGCGCTTTTCTGGCGGCTTCACGTGCATCCCGGGCACGAATGGCCTTCTTAACAAGATCTTGTGCTAGTTCGCCATTCTCGAGCAGAAAATAAGACATTTGTTCATAGACAACCGCTTCAACAGTATTTCTGGCCTGCGGCGTACCGAGCTTTCCTTTGGTTTGTCCTTCAAACTGTAGCAGCTCCTCGGGAATTCGGACAGCAATGACCGCACTCAGCCCTTCACGAAAGTCCGAGCCCTCCAGATTTTTCTCCTTATCTTTCAGTAACCCGACCTTACGAGCATATTCATTAAAGGCCTTAGTAAATCCGGAACGTGCACCCATCTCATGGGTACCGCCATCACCTGTTCGCACATTGTTTACGAATGAAATGAGGTTCTCCGAGTAACCATCGTTATACTGACCGGCAAACTCAACCTCAATCGCCTCTTTGGTACCCTCAAAGTAGAAGACGTCACCAATTACGTCCTTACCCTCATTTAAGTAAGTCACAAACGACTGAATACCGTCTTCATAGTAAAAGACCTCGGAGTTCCCCTCACCACGTTCATCCGTGAGCGTAAACTTGACCCCCTTTAGCAAGAAGGACGATTCTCGAATGCGCTCCTCAATCACATCAAACTTAAAGACCGTAGTCTGGAAAATTGTGGGATCCGGCAGAAACGAAATGGTGGTGCCATTTTTTTCGTGCCTGGTGCCTGTCTTTTTGAGAGTACCCACAGGATGACCGCCATCTTCGAAGCGTTCCTCATAAACAGCACCATCACGCACAACCCGGACAGTCATCCAAGACGATAAGGCATTAACGACGGATGAACCAACACCGTGGAGGCCACCTGAAGTCTTATAACTGCCCTCGTTAAACTTACCACCGGCATGGAGCACGGTCAGGATTACTTCGATAGTTGGTTTACCACTACTATGCATCCCGGTCGGCATCCCCCGTCCAAAATCCTGTACCGTGATGCTATTATCCTGTCCAATTGTAATGTTGATTTCTTTACCAAAACCGGCTAAGGCCTCATCGACGGCATTATCAACAATTTCATAGACCAAGTGGTGCAGTCCACGACCGTCCGTTGAGCCTATGTACATCCCGGGCCTTTTTCTTACCGCTTCCAGACCTTCCAGTATTTGAATCGACGAATCGTCATATGCGTTTTTCTTTGTTGGCAATTTAATCCCCTACATTCCTACAAGTAAAATTTAATTTTGTCCAGTGAGAATCTCTGCTAGAATATACACTAGTAAAGAGAGGTAATCATGTGGACATTGTAAAAAACATTATGTTAATTATTTTAGCATATTTAGCTGGCTCATTTCCTACCGGAGTTTTAATCAGTAAAAAATTCTTCCAGAAGGATTTACGTGACTTTGGTAGTGGCAACACAGGCACCACCAACACATTTCGTGTCTTAGGCTTTTGGCCGGGGGTGGTTGTCCTTACCGTCGACATCTTAAAGGGAACACTTGGAGCGGCACTTCCACTAATTTTCGGCATTGGCCCGAAGTATCTTGTTTTAGTATATGGCCTTGCTAGTATTTTTGGCCACTCATTCTCAATCTTCCTCAACATGAAGGGTGGCAAGGCGGTAGCAACCAGTGCTGGTGTCCTGCTGGCCTACAACTGGAGCTTCTTTTTGATCGCTATCACGGTATTTGGCATCATCCTTTTATTGACCAGCATGGTGAGCCTGACCAGCATGGTGGCGATGGTGATTGTCACCGGCATCTCCTTCTTCTACCACGATGCAATATTGACAACTGTCGCGGCTATTGTCCTGATTTTCATTATCTGGCGGCATCAACCAAATATTCGCCGAATTAAGAACGGAACCGAGAGCGTCGTTCCATTCGGGCTTTACCATCATTATTTGAACAAAAAGAAAGACTAGGTGTTCGCCTAGTCAATTTTTTTGTCATGAAACGCTACCCGAAACTGGGAATTAAATTCTTGGCCAGCTGTGAGCTTATTCATCCCAACTTTCTCCTCAAATGTACCAGAGCTGTCAAGTTCATCGGCAATGCCCCACCAGGGTTCGATGCAGACGAAATCGCTGGTGGTTGGGTACGGCGACCACAGACCCACGAAAGGCGTCTGATCGAGCATCACGTTAATGTGATAGTCATTTTTGTCATTACGCAACGAAATCTTTGTCTGTGAGTTTAATGCATAAATTAATGCGTCATCCTTGAATAATGTGTCGGATACCTCGATCAACGTGTCTGTAGGTGCGAGTGTCCGTTTATCGATATCAATATATGGTCCGACCAAAGGAATTCGGACACGCGACTTAGATGGCTCGAAACTGAAGAAATAGTTATTCTTCTGCACGTCTTCATCAAGTTGCAAGTTGAAACCAGGATGTCCGCCAATTCCGAAGATCATCTCACCATCTGTCATGTTCTTGACGTTAAAACTCACCGTAAGCAAGTTATTAACCAACTGATAGCTGACTCTTAACTGGAATTTGAACGGATACATTTTAAGGGTTGCAGCATTCGAAAATAGCAGCAGTGTAACCGAATTATCTGTTGAATGCTCAATCTGAAACTCGCTGTCACGGGCAAAGCCGTGTTGGGTCATGTGGTAACTTTTTCCTTGATACGTATAAGTATCGTTATTCAGTCGACCCACAATCGGAAACAAAATTGGTGCATGTCGTGCCCAGACCGTAGGATCTGCCTGCCACAGGTACTCTGTCCCGGTATTTTGGTCTTTTACGCTTGAAAGTTCAGCGCCGTGTGTATTGATAATTGCTTTTAGAAACTGGTTTTCAAGTGTATATTCCATTATATTCCTCTATCAAATAAATCTATTGCTCATTACAGGATAAACCTAGTGAGATCCTTATCTGTGATAATATCACGTAATTTATCGTTTACATAGTCTTCTGTGATGGAAATTTCACCCATCTGCATGTCTGGTCCTTCGTACAAGACATCCTCCAAGAGCTTTTCCAGAATTGTAGATAGGCGTCTGGCACCAATATTCTCCGTCCCCTGGTTGACGTCAAAGGCGATTTGGGCGATGCGAGAGATTGCTTCCTGCGTGAAGACCAATTTAATACCGTCGGCATTCATTAAGGCGATGTACTGCTTAATCAAAGAGTTGGTGGGGTCCTTCAGAATTCGTTCGAAGTCCTCTTTAGTCAACGCATTTAATTCTACACGAATCGGGAAGCGTCCTTGAAGTTCCGGAATTAAATCACTTGGCTTCAACTCCGCAAAGGCCCCGGCAGCGATGAAGAGGATGTGGTCAGTTTTCACAGGTCCATACTTTGTGCTAACCGTTGATCCCTCAACGATTGGCAGGATATCTCTTTGCACCCCTTCACGCGAGACCTCGCCAGATTGCTTCTTCTCACCACTTGTAATCTTATCAATCTCATCGATGAAAATAATTCCATCCTGCATGCTGCGTTCAATGGCGTTTTGATAAATCTGATCGTAATCAATCAACTTCTTGGACTCTTCTTGAACCAATAACTCACGTGCCTTTGAGACTGGTAGGGTGCGCTTGATTTTCTTCTTCGGCATGAGACCACTCATCATCGAGTTCATATCAATGCCCATCTGGCCCATCATATCGTTCATCGGATTAACTTTGCCAGCCTCTTCAACCTCAATTGTCACATCCGTATTTTCAAGTAAGCCGCGATCCAGCTGCTCCTTTACCGAAAGTCTTTGGTTCAAGACATTGTCGTCAACCTCTTCCTCAGGCTCACCTTCAGCGGGATTTTGGCCACTCATCAACAAGCTCATCATCTCTTGCATGTTATTCTGGCGTTTTTCCTTTTTGATACCAGGAACGAGTAATCTAACCAGTTTTTTGTCCGCTTCCGCTGTGGCACTTGCACGAACCCGACTCATTTGGTCTTTCTCTTCCATGGCTACCGCAACATCAACAAGGTCACGCACCATGGATTCGACATCCCGACCAACATAGCCAACCTCTGTAAACTTTGTCGCTTCAACCTTGACAAAGGGCGCTTCGACAATCTTTGCTAGTCTGCGCGCAATTTCGGTTTTACCAACACCCGTTGGTCCTGCCATCAGGAGATTCTTCGGTGTAATTTCCTGTTGTAACTCTTTAGAAAGCTGCATTCTTCTGTACCGATTATAGAGAGCGACACTGACAGCCTTCTTGGCCTCATTTTGACCAATAATATATTCATCTAATACTGCAACAATTTCCTTTGGTGTTTGAACTGCCATCCTAATTCTCCTTCAGCATATCGGTTTTGATATCGTCATTCGTGTAAACGTCGATACCACTAGCAATGCGGACCGATTCCTCTGCAATCTCAGTTGCACTCATGTCACTTGCATGTCTAATCATTGCTACGGCAGCAGCTTGTGCAAAGTTACCGCCAGAACCAATCGCCACAACGTTCTCATCGGGCTCTAGCACCTCACCACCACCTGATATGAGTAGCAAATCTTCCGCATTAAAAGCAATCAAGAGAGCCTCCAGCTTCTGCAAGGTGGGATCTTTACGCCAATCCCGAGCAAGTTCAACAGCAGCACGTTTCAGATTGCCAGAATAAGCCTCTAGTTTGTTCTCCAACCTTTCCTGAAGGGTGACGGCGTCGGCCACACCGCCGGCAAAGCCAATCACGACCTGATCGTTATAAATCCGGCGAATCTTTCTGGCAGTTTGCTTACTAATCACTTTTTCGCCCATTGTGACCTGACCGTCACCGGCAATTGCGGTTACACCGTTAAATTTCACTGCACTAATTGTTGTCATTAATTAATCCTCTTTCTTTAATTCGTTGCTGTTACGTGGAAAATACTTTTGGTAATCATGTTGTAAATGTTCCATCGTGACATGAGTATACGCCTGTGTGGTCGATAATGAACTATGTCCCAGCAATTCTTGAACAGTTCTTAAATCTGCTCCGTTATTTAACATTTGGGTGGCGAAAGTATGCCGCAACATATGCGGGTGAATCTTCGCTGATAGTGCGGACTTCTCAATTATTCTGTCCAACACATACGTAATCCCCCTACTAGTAATCTTACCACCACGATTGTTCAAGAAGACATAGTCGTTAGTTTGACCAGATTTAGCTAGAAGCTCGGGGCGCACATTATCGAGATAGTCGGTCAAAGCCTTTTTGGCGTGTTCACCAAATGGCACGTAGCGATCTTTATTACCCTTACCATGGACCAAGATAATCTTTAGCGTCAAATCGAGCTGAGCAATGGTCAAGTCTGCTACCTCACTCACACGCATTCCTGTTGCATAAAATAATTCCAGTAACGCGGCATTTCGTCTGTCTAGAGGTGCCTCTCCCGTAGTTGCAGCAAATAAAGCCACCATCTCTTGCTCATAGAAGAAACGGGGTAACTTCTTCTCATTCGTACGCAAGTAGACCGACTCAGTTGGGTTTTTACGTAGTATTTCACGCTTAATTAAGAAGTGGTAAAAGGAGCGTAACGCTGATATCCTTCGCGCAATGCTATCACGTTTATTGCCCTTATCATCTAAGAATGCCATAAATAATTCAACATCTCGATTAGAAACGTTTGAGAAACCGGTAAAGCCCCCATTTTCTGTCAAGAATTGCACGAAACTGGCCAAATCCTTCTTGTATGCTAAAACCGTATTTACTGAGTAACGCCGTTCATTTGTCAAATAGTGTAGAAATTGCTGTATTTGGTCTTCAGAATCTTCGATCAATTAATTACCTCTTGTCTAGAAATTTCTTGTTGAAAATTTGCTAAATCAGCTAATGCTTTCTGAGAGAGCGCTAGATTGCGTTCTTTCTTTTGGCGAATCCGCGTAGATAACGTTGGCACGAGTGCGAAGTTAGCATTCATCGGTTGGAAATGTTTTGCATTTGCGTGGGTGATGTAGTGGGCCATCCCACCAAGCTCTGTCGTTTCCGGGAAGATGATGGGTGCGAGCCCCATTGCTGCTTGATAGGCATTTAACCCGGCCACTAGTCCGCTTCCAGCACTTTCTACGTATCCCTCAACTCCCGTCATCTGTCCAGCAAAAAATAAGCCGGATTGCATCTTCGATTCGTAATTTTGCTTTAATAAAAGTGGTGAGTTGAGGTAGGTATTTCTGTGCATCACACCGTAACGAATAAATTCGGCCTGCTCCAGTCCCGGAATTAACCTAAACACCCGCTTTTGCTCGGGCCATTTCAGATGGGTCTGGAAACCAACGATGTTATACATCGTCGCCTGCGCATCATCCTGACGTAACTGGATCACCGCAAACGGTTCCTCACCTGTCGCTGGGTTCTCCAGTCCAACAGGTTTCAACGGACCAAAGAGCATTGTCTTAAATCCACGGGCTGCCATCACCTCGATTGGCATGCAACCCTCAAAGACCCCTTCATCCTCAAATCCGTGCAGTTCAGCAGTCTCCGCCTTGACCAATTCATTATAAAAGAGCTCAAACTCGCCCTTAGTCAGCGGGCAATTCAAGTAAGCTGCCTCGCCACGATCGTAGCGGGACTTTTTGTAGACTTTCGTCATATCGATGGAGTCTGAGGAAACAATCGGTGCGGCCGCGTCAAAGAAATGGAGGCTATCCTGCCCGTTTAGCTGCTTGATTTGCTCAGCCAGCGCGGGACTGGTCAACGGACCCGTTGCCACAACCGTTACACCAGCGCGGGGCAGTTCTGTTACCTCATCCTGGATAACCTCGATGTTTGGCATACTCAATAGCTTATTGGTTACGAATGCCGAAAAGTGATCACGATCAACGGCTAACGCCCCACCGGCTGGGACGCGATTGGCATCTGCTGCCGCCATGATAAGCGAGTTGAACTGACGCATCTCTTCTTTCAAAAGTCCAACAGCGTTCGTCAATTCATTTGACCGCATTGAGTTGGTACAAACTAACTCAGCAAAATTCTGCGATTGGTGCGCGGGCGTCATCTTCTTCGGGCGCATCTCATATAACTTTACTGTCACATCTGGGTGTTGTGCAATTTGCCATGCTGCCTCGGCTCCGGCTAGTCCTCCGCCAATCACATTGATTACTGGTTTCATCTGCTATCCTCATATTTTCAATATTTAATTGCATAAAAAAATAATATCATTTAGTAGCGAATTAAGTAACCGGTTTCGCACCAATGATATTAAAATTTAACAAATATTATTTTTGAATCTCTTCTTCGTAATCACCGTTCGGACACACAACCCGGCGACCGCCCTTAACCTTCTTCTCAACCAAGAAATGGCCATCCTTAGGACAGTCTCGGCCAATTGGCCGGTCCCATGAAACGAAATCACATTCTGGATAGCGAGAACAACCATAAAATAATCTGTTACGCTTAGATTTCTTCTCAACCACTTGGCCAATATGACATTTCGAACATGTCACGCCAATTTCCTTGACTATCGGCTTGGTGTTACGACAATCTGGGAAACGTGAACAAGCATAAAACTTACCGAAACGGCCTAGTTTAATGACCATCGGTGCACCACAGATATCACAATTGAAGCCGGCTGGTTCATCCTTTATCTGAACTTTCTCGATTTCAGAGTCTGCCTTAGTCAGCTCTTTCTCAAATGGCTTGTAGTACTCGTCGACCACAGTCACCCAATTCTTCTGACCTTCTTCGACGGAGTCTAGATCATTTTCAAGTTGCGCTGTGAAGTCAATATTTACAATATCTGGGAAGAACTCTTCAATCAACGCATCGACAATTTCACCCAAGTCAGTCGGCACAAACGACTTCCCTTCGAGCTTCACGTAATATCGTTTTTGAATCGTATCTATCGTCGGTGCGTAAGTTGATGGCCGACCGACGCCATTCTCCTCAAGCGCTTTGACTAAGCTTGCTTCTGTGTAACGAGCTGGCGGCTGCGTGAAGTGCTGTGCAGGATCGGTCTTAGAAAGTTTGACCTGCTCACCCTCCAAAAGCTCTGGTAATTCGTCCTTCTTACTTGTTTTCGCATCACTCAGATCATATACTTTCGTGAAACCCGCAAATTTAATCTTGGAGCCGTTGGTCCTAAAAGTAACACCATTTTGCTCGATATCCGCCCGTACGGTATCATAAACCGCTGCGGTCATCTGACTGGCAACGAAGCGAGACCAAATCAGCTGGTATAGTCGCATTTGATCCCGCGAGAGGATGTCTTTCAAGCTCTCTGGCGTCCGAAAAACACTTGATGGCCGGATTGCCTCATGGGCATCTTGGGCTCCTTCTTGGTTCTTTACCGTTTGTGGCTTATGGGCTGCGAACTGTTCCCCGTATTCCTCATGAATAAACTTAGCAGCATCGTGCTTAGCAACGCTTGAGATCCGCTTAGAGTCCGTTCTCATGTACGTAATCAAACCGACCGTGCCCTCTTTACCGAGGTTAATTCCCTCGTAAAGCTGTTGCGCAATCATCATGGTCTTTCTAGTCTTGTAGTTCAACCGTTTATTAGCTTCTTGTTGGAGTGAGCTGGTGGTAAAGGGAGCAGCTGGCTGGCGCCGCCGTTCCTTTTTGACGACCGCAGTAATGTCAAATGGTTTATTCTTATCTATTTGACCCAGTAACTCTTTTACTTCATCGTTGTTTTTTAACTCTTTTTTCTTGCCATTCACACCATAAAAGGAGCTGACAAATTTGGTTCTACCTTTAGCAAACTCTGCGTCAATCGTCCAGTACTCTTCAGGATTGAACGCCTTTATTTCCTTTTCACGCGTGATAACCAGATTGAGTGCGATAGATTGAACACGACCAGCACTCAGACCCTTCTTCACTTTCGCCCACAGAATAGGTGAGATAGAGTATCCAACGATCCGGTCTAAGACACGACGAGCCTGCTGTGCGTCGACTAGATCCATATCAATCGAACGTGGCGTCTTAAACGAATTTTTCACGGCATCTTTTGTTATTTCATTGAAAACCACGCGGTTCTTTGAGCCATCGGGTAATCCCAGAATATGCGACACATGCCACGCGATGGCCTCACCCTCACGGTCCGGATCGGCCGCGAGATAAACGTTATCAACCTTTGCCGCCTCTTTTTTAAGATTCTTGATGGTTTCGCCCTTACCACGAATGGATATGTACTTTGGTTCATAATTATGTTCGAAATCGATTCCCATCTGCGACTTTGGCAAATCACGAATATGTCCGAGGCTAGCCACAACATGATAATTGCGCCCCAGATATTTTTCAATAGTTTTGGCTTTAGCAGGTGATTCTACAATCACGAGATTCTTCTTAGGCATTAAAAAGCCCCTTCCTGTTTACTGACAAAAATTAGACTAAGTCTAAAATATAAAAAAATTTCTGTCAATAAATTAAATCCAATATGTCAGCAGACTCTATCATTCCATAATTAGGAGAAATTGTCTAATGAAAAATCAATGATTGGTGTCGCACCCGCGGCAATTAGTTCATTTGTTCCCGCTGAAAGCGGGCTCGTGATTGGGCCTGGAATAGCGAAAACATTGCGATTTTCTTGTAGCGCAACATTGGCAGTGATTAGGGAGCCACTTCTTTGTCTTGCCTCGGTCACAACTACGTCCTCAGCAACCCCAGCGATTAATCTGTTGCGCTCGGGAAATCTAAAACGGGCGGGTGGCGTGTCTGGCAGGTACTCGCTCAACAATAATCCTTTTTTCGCCACCTGCTTTTGCAATGCGTGATTCCGTTCAGGATAGAAGTGATTCACCCCACTGCCAATAATACCAATCGTTGCCCCACCAGCAGCCAACGCGTACTCATGGGCCAGGCAGTCAACACCCTCTGCAAGACCCGAAATAATTATTTTCTGTTTCGCCACCAGCGCAGGCACTAACTCCTGTAGAATTTGACGGCTATAGGCAGAATTCTTTCTGGCGCCCACAATCGCTACACCATGTCCATTTAGTAACCGAATATCGCCCTGATAAAACAACAATAGCGGTGGGCGGTAGATTTCCCGGAGTTTCTCCGGGTAGGCAGCATCGAAAAATGATATTACACCGCAAATCTTCTTAATCCGCTGAACATTCCTGCGCAGTTCTAAGTCAAATATAATTTGCTGAAGCTGATACAGTAGTTCCAGATCCGGCACAACCGCTTTAAGTGTCGTCAGATTGACATCGTCTACCTCTGACAGTTTGCTGGTTAGTTCGAGCATTTCACGGTACTTGTATTTTTGACTCATCTTCGTTAATAGTAAGAATTCTGTTTTGTTCATAAAAAAATCTCCTTTGCTATATATACGCAAAAAAAGGAGATAAACATTTATTTAGTTTTTAATTTTTATCCTGAGCAACAAGATACTGTGAGACAGGCGCAAAAGACCGGCGGTGAATGAAACAAGCACCCAAGCGCTCTAGCCCCAAAAGATGCTCATTTGTGCCATAGCCTGCATTACTAGAGAAACCGTAGCCAGGGAAAACAGCATCGTAAGAGTCCATCAAACGGTCACGCAGCACCTTGGCCACGATGCTTGCCGCCGCAATCGAGTTGCTTTTGGCATCACCTTTAACCAGCCGTACCTGTTCAATCTCCACGGGTACCTGCATCGCATCTACTAGCAGTAATGTCGGTTGAATATCTAGCTGTGAGACAGCCGCCGCCATCGCCAGTCTGGTTGCTTCATAAATATTCACTTGGTCAATTACTTGCGCGCTCTCTATGCCAATGCCTACTGCGACTGCCTGTTCAATAATTTTCAGAAATAATTCGTCACGCTTATGTTTAGTGAGCTGCTTCGAGTCGTTAACATCTAACACACTGAAGTCTTTTGGCAAGATCACTGCGGCTGACACAACAGGACCCGCTAACGGGCCACGTCCTACTTCGTCAACACCTGCAATATACTTGTGTGTGGTCCAATATTCACGTTCAAGAGCAAATCTTGCCTCGAAGGCTGCACTTCTTTTTGCTTCCTGTAAAAGTCCTTTCTCGTATCTTTGACGTAATTTCTGTGCCCCACTGCGCGTGTCTTTTGCGAGCGCTGCTAAAAACTCTGCGCTAGGTGGGAGCGAATTAGTAAATAGAATATCTTTTAGTGCCAAAAGACTCGGCTGTTTAGTTTCTGTTAGTGGTCGATCCTGCCTAGTCATTATGCGCCACCCAATCTAATGATATTCGGCCGAGCTTCAGCTTTCTGAATCGTTGTAACAGTATTAATGCGAAACGGTCATAGTCGTCTCGATAACCGAACTGCTTGGTTAACTGCAACAACAATTCTGGCGTACTCTGTGCGTCTAAATCTGTTACTCTAGTAAATTCTCGTAACTGGCGCGTATAGTTGGTCTTTAAGAAATCCAAGAGATAAATTGCAACGTCATCCGCATGGAAGATACTATCCTTAATCGCACCACAGGCGGCGAGCTTGTAGCCTACCTCCTGATCATCAAACTTGGGCCACAAAATTCCAGGCGTGTCGAGTACTTGAATGTTGCCCTTTGCTTTCAGCCAATTCTGGTTCTTGGTCACGCCGGGACGATCGCCTACGACTGCGACATTCTTCCCAACTAAACGGTTCAAGATAGTCGATTTACCACAGTTCGGGATGCCGACACAAACAGCCCTGATGGTTGGACTGAGTGCACCCTTTGCCATAATCTTCTTTGTTTTAGCAGCAGTAGCCTGCTTGATCAACGTCACAAGTTGCTCAATCTGTGAGTTATGCTTAGCATCCAGTGCGATGACAAATTCATGACCTAAATTGCTGAAATAAGTAACCCAACGTTTCGTCTCGACTGGATCAGCCAAGTCAGCTTTATTTAGGACAATTAAATGCTGCTTTTTCTGGGCCAACTTTTCAATTAACGGGTTACGTGAGGATAATGGAATACGCGCATCAACCACCTCGATGACGACATCAACCAGTTCAAGAATATCAATAATTTGGTTCTTGGCCTTGTTCATGTGTCCTGGATACCATTGAATATTTGCCATCTAGCGGCCCCTCCTCTATATTCTTTAGACTAAATATCTTTTTTCTAAAAGCACGTCTCAAAAAAAGAACGTGACTAGCACGTTCTATTTTAGCATTATTACGTTTAATTTAGAATGTTAGTGTTTCTTCGCAACACGTTCTTGTAAATCTAATAGTCGCTGCTCTATTTCGTCCCTGGCGCTACGAAAAGCCGCCATTATCTCCGACTCCGTTCCTGTTGCTTGGGCTGGGTCTGCCACTGGCCAATGTTCTTTCACAATATTAGCCGGTGTCGCTGGACAACGATCACGCGCGTCACCACAAAGCGTAACCACTAAATCACTGCTCATGAGATAGTCGCCATCAATCAGAGTTGAAACATTTTTGGAGATGTCTACACCACTTTCGGCCATCACTTCGACCGCACGTGGATTCAGACCGTGTACTTCAACCCCCGCACTTGCAACACGCCAATCCGATCCCAGAATCTTCTTGGCAAAACCCTCCGCCATTTGGCTTCGACACGAATTTCCCGTACATAAAAAATATACTTGTGGCATTTCTCTTTCCCCCACCGTTTCTTATTTCTTCGCCTCAGCAACCGCCGTACTGAGAGTCTGGTCATCGTTTTGTGCTTTGAGTGCAATTAATTCATATAACTTATTCTGATTGGTTGCATCAACCTCACCCTTAACTGGAAGATTATTAGCTGTCTGAAACTTTTTGACAGCGGTAAGAGTAGCAGTATCATAGACACCTGTCAGATGATTATTCAGATATCCTAGTGCCATGAGGTACTGTTGCAATACCGAAACATCCAAACCCATTGTATTTGCTTTTAACGTTTCACCACTAGTGAAGCCGGTTAACTTCATATAACTAGGAACCGCAACTGCGATGTCCGGTTTCAAGCCCTTATGATTAATCCATGTACCGTCAGGTGTGAGCCACTTGGCTACCGTGTACTTATACTCGAAGTTCGGGTCAGTACCGTTAACTTCCTGAACGGTTCCCTTACCGTATGATGTCTGACCGACAAGCTTTGCCCCAGCCGACTGTTTTAGTGCGGCGGCGAAAATCTCAGCCGCACTCGCGCTATTACCGTCGATTAAAATAATTGGTTTAATGGTGGTAATCCGCTTGCGTCCCCGAATCTTTGTACTAGACTTAATAATTTCCGGTTTGCCAGTCTTACCCTGGTATTGCATGATTATCTTCTTGTTCTGCACAAACTGTGCAGCGCTCTCTAAGGCCGCATCCATAACACCACCAGGATTCCCCCGAACATCGATAATTACTTTCCGCACACCCTGCTTCTCAAAAGCGCTTAAGTTCTTTCTCAAGTCCTTACCTGTATTTGTGTCAAACTGGCTGATGGCGATGTAAGCTAGTTGATCATCCAGCATCTTTGTAGTGAGGCTACTTTGCGTAATCTTCGCCCGTGTGAGCGTCACATTAAACGATTCCTTGTCACGCTGCACCTTAATCGTTACCTTGGTACCAACCTTGCCACGAATTAAACTTGAGGCTTGACTGATATCACCATCCTTGATTGTCGTCTTATCAACGGCCAAAATAAGGTCACCGGCTTTAAGATTGCTCTTTGCAGCAGGAGTTTCTGGCATAATAGAGTCGATTACAACCTGTTTATTTTTAGAGACCACCGTCACGCCAACGCCACCAAAATTAGTACCGGTGATTGTTTGGTTTACCTGCTTTGTCTGACTGTCATTCAAAGAAATCGAATAAGGATCTCCTAGAGCGTCAAGCATACCAGAAATAGCACCTTGCTGTAATTTTGTGGCAGAAATTTTCTTGTAGTAGCGTTGCTGTAGTTGTTGATAAACCTGCTCAACTTTCGCCAAGCCGACCGGCTTCTCTGCCGCCTGTTCATTCAGTACTGTCAGCACAATTGCTAATGTTAAAAAAGCTCCTACCAGAAGGCTGGCAAGAGCGATTAAGAATGTGTTTTTTCGCGAAAAGACAACCCGCTTCTTGTTCTCATTTGCTTTTTTCATCTAACTATCCTAGTTCCACTTTAAATTTACTGTTTTTAATTCATTTTATCCAGGTACATCCTGTATGCCTCATCGAACACATCCATGTTAGGTAAATAGCTACCATTCAGTTCCAAATAATTAGATAATTCTTCATAATCCTGCATCTGTTTAGGAAAATATTGGTCATTAAACGCATTATTGGCAAACTCTGCAATCATGGTGTGACTGTCAGGATTTCTGAGCGTCATTAAGTACTGGTAGAAACTTTGTCTCATCAAATTTATCAGCCCTATTCTGTATAAAAAATCACTGCAAATGCGCCGCGACCAGCATGAGTTGCCACAACCGAACTAGTCTCACGTACCAAAATAGGCACAGTGGGATTAACCGCATGAATTTGGTCAGCAAACTCGTTCATTTCAGCTTCAGCGTCGACGTGCGACAAGCCAATCTCAACGATGTTCTTGTATTTCTTAATCGTATCAATGACTTCTTGCTTGAATTTATTCACCGTCTTTTGCCCACGACCCTTCTGTGCAATCTCAAGCTTACCGCCCTGCATCTTTAGGATTGCTTTGATATTCAGTAGCGTAGCAATACGACCGGTTGTCTTACCAAGTCGTCCGCCCTTGATGATGTTGTCGAGGTTAACCACAACCAACTTAAGGTAGGTGTTTTCCTGAATTTGCTTGACATGGGCAACAACTTCATCCATTGAGTGCCCTGCCGCGATATCCTTCGCTGCCGCGATGAGCTGCTGCCCTTGGGCACGGTCCGTATACTCGCAGTCAACCACTGTAATGGCATCTGTTTCTAGAATCTGCACCGCCTGCCTTGCGGCATTTACCGTCCCGCTGAGTGATTCCGCCATCATAATCGCGAGTACCTGACTACCATCTGCAATTAATTCCTGAAAGACCTCGACGAACTTGCCGATGGCCGGTTGAGACGTTGATGGCAAGTCCTTAGCTAGTTCCATCTTCTGCACGAATTCCTTTCGTGAGATATCCACCTCATCGACGTAGTTCTGCCCGTCAATGTTAATGGTCAATGGTACAATTGTAATCTGGTATTGTTCAATCTCTGCTGGTGTTAGTTGGACTGAAGAGTCGGTTACTAATTTAATTTTCGTCAATTTTTTACTTCCATTTCAAATAAGTATTTGTAAATGTGTTAACATTACTTAGTAGCCTCCACGTATCTGATGAGTCGAGCAGACACTAGTTACTACATATCAGTATATCAAATGTGGAAAGCCATATCATAAATTAAATGTTAAATTTACAGAATGAGGATGAATATTTATGCGAATTAGCGAACTTTTTAAAGTGCCAGAGCCCAGATCAAAGGCCTACAACATTGTGAATGAAACATTTGGGGCGGTGACTCATGGTATCGGCTTCTTCCTCTCGGTAGCGGGACTAGTAATGCTAATTATCAAAACGATCCCGGAGCATGATACACTCAAGCTGGTCTCGTTCATTATCTACGGTAGTTCCCTAATTCTGCTGTACCTCTTTTCGACTCTTTACCATAGCTTAGTCTTTACACGAGCACGTCATGTATTTCAGATATTTGATCACAGCTCAATCTTTATCCTAATCGCTGGTTCATACACACCGTACACGTTGGTCGGTGTTGGCGGGCGGTTTGGCTGGATCATGTTTGTGCTAATTTGGGTGCTTGCAGTGCTCGGAATTCTCTACAAAATTTTCCTAGTCGGGAAGTACGGCAAATTCGAGACTATTCTCTATATCATTATGGGGTGGCTAGTCATACTAGCCTCAAAGCCCCTTGTGGCGACACTTGGACCGACGGGTTTCATGTTGCTCGTCAGTGGTGGCGTTGCATATACATTCGGGGCATTACTCTACAGTATGAGAAACGTACCATTTATCCATGTAATTTGGCACATTTTCGTCATGTTGGGTTCAATCTTAATGTACTTTTCAATTCTCTTCTATCTATAAACGATTTCAGGCAAAAAGGGCGGAAAATTTTCTGCCCTTTTTTATTTGAATCCTGGCCTTGCTAAATCATTACGCTGATAGATATAGAAATGGTGGGGATAAATATTTCGTTCATCAACACGACCCGCTAACTCTTTTATGAGTTCAAATTTAGTTAAATCAATCTGGGGCATTTTGGTGTCACCAGCAATGGTATTCTGGACTTTTGTGATATACAAAAGATCGACCTCACCGACCAATGCTTCATAAATTTGTGCTCCACCTATTACGAAAATTGTTTCATCCTCTGCATAAGGTATCTGCTCAAGGTGATGCAGCAATTGAGCAACAGAGTGAACAACAGTGACACCCGCATAACTCCAATCCGGGTTTCTCGTCAGAACAATATTCTCCCTCTCTGGTAGAGGTTTGACGTGCAAAGAGTCAAAGGTTCTACGTCCCATCACAACGGGATGCCCTTTCGTCTGTTCCTTGAAGAACTGCATGTCGTCTGGCAAGTTCCAAGGTATGACCCCATCTTTACCAATATAACCAAGGCTATTTTCAGCCCAAATAAACGCGATTTTTTTCATTAGATTGCCACCGGTGCCTTTATTGTATTTTGTGGATGATAGTTAACGATGTTGAAATCAGTCAATTGATAGTCAAACAAATTTGGTTCGTTCACTTGTGTACTAAAGTGATTGATACGCAATTGCGGGCCCGCATTCGGTGTACGTGCTAACTGCATCTTCGCCTGGTCGACGTGGTTTGCATAAAGGTGCACATCGCCAAATGTGTGGACTAACTCGCCCACCTCTAGGTCGCAGATATCAGCAACGATATGCGTGAGTAGCGCATAACTCGCGATATTAAATGGTACTCCTAAAAAGACGTCACCAGAGCGTTGGTACAGCTGACAAGAGAGTTTACCATCGAGCACATAGAACTGAAACAACGAGTGACATGGGGGAAGCGCCATACTCGGTACATCCTCAGGATTCCAAGCACTGACAATTAACCTGCGCGAATCCGGATTACTCTTGATTGTCATGACAACATTGAGCAGTTGGTCGATTGTCTCACCGTTTCTGCTCTGCCACTCACGCCATTGCTTACCATAAACCGGACCAAGGTTACCAAAACGCTGGCTAAATTGTTCATCAGTCAGAATTTTTTGGACGAACTTGGCATGCTCTAATTCATACTGATGCTTGAAGTCCAGATTGGTGAGCACACGATGACCGAAATCAGTCATGTCAGGTCCTGTATACTCTGTACTTCTGACATAGTTCAAAAAAGCCCACTCATCCCAAATATGATTATTATTTTCCAACAAATATTTGATGTTCGTATCGCCATGCAAGAACCAAAGTAGCTCACTTGCAATCAGGCGGAACGGTACTTTCTTGGTCGTTAACAAAGGAAAATTTTCTTGAAGGTCAAAGCGCATTTGATAACCAAATAGGCTATAAGTGCCCGTTTTTGTCCTGTCTTCTTTGAAATTTCCCTCTGTTACCAACTTATTCAAAAGTGTGAGATACTGCAGTTCATTATTGTTCATGGCAATCCCAAAAGCTTTCCAAAAGATTTTAACTAATTCTAGTTTACCAAAGAACAAAAAAAATAAGCTAAGAAAACAACCTCTCTTAACTCATTTAATTAACTTTGTCGGTTAGCCGAATAATTGACTAGTCATTATAAACGTCAAAGACGGTTTTCTCACGGTCAATCATGATGTGCAGGTGGCCGTCTTTCTCTGAAATTTCAGTTGTTTGATACTGATTATCCAACCCGTTTACGTCTTTTTGCTTGAATGGGAAGTAAATCATGATGGGCTCTTCAAGTGCTGCCTCTTCACCAAATTGGACTTCACACTTCTCAATGTCTTGGTATTTCACAACTCTGGCGAACATTCCTGCCTGAACGGCAGCAATATCGTTTTCACCACCATGATCAGCATCTGGCATGATATCAGCTTGGAAAGATTTGCAAGGATGAATCTCTTCAATCTTCCCGCCATCGATTCTGCCATAACTAGTAGTCACACGTGAAATCCAAATATCACTGAAATCCTTGTGATCAACAATCCAAACATCGCCATTTCTAAAGTAGAATTTTACTGATTGTAATACATGTTTCATATGCTTTCCCTCGCTTTCTGAAAATATCATACCACACTTGTGATTTTTTTAACATACTTTGCGATACTTTTTTGATTATTTTTTATTTGACCAGCGAGGATGGCATCGAGCGTTAGTTGGAGCAATCGCCCAATCCGTGGTCCTGCGGGAATTCCCAGGTTTGCCATCAGGAAACGTCCATCAACGGCAAGCTCGTGGGCATCCTTTAGCGGTAGGTGGTTATACCTGTCAATCAGGACCACCCCATTGACTGGTTCTCCCAGAATATCAGCTAAGTCAATCGTCGAAGCTAATGTAGTCACACCGAAATCGAATAACTCACGGTTTGTCAATTCACGCTCACTCACTATGTCGAAACACTCAACGATTTGTTGAACCTGATGTGCAACTTCATTCGAGTTTTTCCAAGTTCGCATAAATGCACGAACCTCATCATTGGTCAGTTTAATTAAAACAATAATTAACGCCCAAAAAATCGGTTCCGTTGTTGGAAAAAAATTTAATGTTAGATAATTTTTTAACAAGCTGCTTTTACCAGCTAGGAGTGGTAAATCTTCTATTAATTCGGAATCGATAAGCACACTAAAGCCATCCTTACTGTCCGGCCCCAAGCCAAGCTTCAAGAACTCCTCTCTAATTCGCTCCACTGCAATATGGTGAAGCAGCTCACGGTTCTCTGTAATGGCCTTCTTCGTATCCCGCTCTAAAGTAAACCCTAATTGGCTTACAAATCGGACCGCACGCATCATTCTTAGCGCATCTTCATGAAACCTCTCACGTGCCTCACCGACAGCTCGAACAACTTTATTATTCAGGTCGGTAATGCCACCAAAATGGTCGATAATCTCACCGCTACCAGCCATTGCTAAAGCATTTATTGTGAAATCACGGCGCTTTAAATCTTCGCTGAGATTCTGGACAAATTCTACATGATCCGGACGTCTGAAGTCCTGGTAGGTCGATTCTGTTCTGAAAGTCGTTACCTCGTAGAACTCTTCGCCATATTTCACGGTGACCGTACCGTGTTGAATACCTGTGTCAATCGTCACGGGAAAGATCCGCTTCACCTCGGCTGGATAAGCATTAGTTGCAATATCAACGTCATGAATTGGTCGTTTCAGTAAGAGATCGCGGACTGATCCGCCAACGAAATACGCCTTAAAACCAGCCTGTTCAAGATTTTTAATTATGGGTCGTGCTTCTTTGAAAATTTGTGGTAAGTCTTCAACAATCATCAAGCTTGCCGTCCTTTTTAATTTTTATGTATTATCATAGTGTCTAGCGTCGAATGGTGCTACATTAGTATCTAGGGAGGAATTGTGGAATGACTAAAAAAACATTACTACACGAGAGTGGCACACTGCTCATGATCATGCTAGGCACCGCCATCTACGCACTAGGTGTTGTTGCCATTAATATTCAAAATAATTTGGCAGAGGGCGGCTTAACCGGTATCACATTGATTCTGCGCTTCTGGTTCCACATTGATCCCGCTATCTCGACGATTATCTTAAATATACCATTGATTCTATTAGGATATCGTTCGATGGGCAAAAAAGCACTTTTCTACACGATTTGGGGCACAGGCTCCCTCGCCCTCGCCCTTTTTATCTGGCAACGTATCCCTATTATATCGCAATTAAATATTGAACATGATTTATTTATTGCCGCAATTCTTGCTGGATTGATAGGCGGATTTGGTGCTGGAATTGTATTCAAGTTTGGTGGTACAACGGGTGGGACGGATATCATCGCCAGAATACTAGAAATACGTTTCAACCTCCCGATTGGTCGAACTCTTCTGACAGTCGACTTTCTTGTCTTGACAGCGTCTCTTTCCTACCTGAACGTTAAGCAGATGATGTACACCCTCTTTGCTTCATTTGTCTTTTCAAACGTCGTGAACTTCACCCAGGAAGGCTCATACAGTGCTAAAGGTGTGCTCATTATCAGCCAAAAGTACGCGGAAATTGGTCAGATGATCGATTTGAAATTGGAGCGAGGCTATACATACTTGATGGCCGAAGGCGGATTTGAGCAAGATCAGAAGAAAGTCATCTATTCAGTGGTCAGTCGCGCCGAGATACCTGCATTGAAGGAACTCATCATGCAAGAAGATTCCAATGCATTCATTTCCATTATAGATGTGCATGAGGCTTTTGGTGAAGGTTTTTCCCACAACAAGAAAAAAACTAGGCTGTTTACCCGTCGGTAACTACCTAGTTAATCAAATAATTTTCGTATGAATACCTATGACTTACTCGTCAAGACTCTGGAGCAGTTCTTGCATTTCGAAATCCTCAGGCTGGAGTTTCAGATAAGAGTTGAGTGCTAGTTTCAAACTAGTTGTATCACCAAGTTCTTGGAAGAGGTGGATAACCTGAAGTAAGAAATCGGTATTATCATTGAAACTACGGTACGCCAATAAATATTGTGGGCGTGCCTTTTCTAATTCATCCAACGAATCATAGGATACCGCCAGATTCCAGTGGGCCTGATCTTCAATCTCTTCATCTGCAATCTCCTCAAACAACCCAATATTCTTCTCATGCTCACCTTGCTGCAAATAGAGATTGCTGAGTGATAATCTTAAGCTAGAGTTATCCGGATTAACGGCTAGTCCATCTTCGAGCAGCTTAATTGCAGTTTGATAATCCTGTAGATTAGCAGCTGCCTTAGAGCCAAGATCGTACAAAACCTCATCAAATTTATTGTAGCTCAGACCGATTTGAGCAGTTGCAAGGACGTTGTCATTATCGTGTTCCTGCTGATACGCCAGGGCCAAGTTGGGATAGACATTAACGTAGTCTGGTTGTACTTCAATCACGCTATTAAACGCCTCGATTGCCTCCTTGATTCTATCTGCTTGGAGGAAAATTAGGCCGCCCTCATACTGCGCGTTGATATCTAATTCATCGGTGTTGGACTGGGCAATTAGGTCTGAAGCTCGTTCAAATTCACCGATGTGTGCCCAAGTATTTGCCAAGCGCCGATTGATATCAACTCCGCTCAGTTCGCGGATGTTCTCCCGAATCAGTTTCTGATAATATTCAAGCGCATTATTATAGTTACCAATTGCGTAAAATAGCTCGGCCAAGGCAAACCAGACCACTTCCTCGTCAGGAGCTAATCTAGTGGCCTCTAGCAGCTTTTGTTCTGCTGCCTCAACCAGTCCCTCGCTCTGGTAGTAATCCGCCTGAACAAGCAGGGATTGCACATACGCTGTGGAAGCAGGATTGATTTCGTACAAAAGCTGCAAGCCAGCATAAATCTGGTCCTCGTTCACTAGAATCTCGGCAAGATATACTTTGAAAATATCTTCCTGTGGAAAATCGGCAATGAGCTGGCGGTATATGTCTTTTGCATAATCACTGAAGCCATAGGCGGTAAGCTCCTCAGCGAGGCTAGCAATAACCTCTGGTTCGTCATTCTTTAGTGATAAATCAATGGTTTTCTTTAAATCAGTAAATTTATTTTGCTCAATTTGTTGTAACGCATCCTCTGCATAACTCATTTAATCATCTCCTTTGAAGATTCTACTATTAACTCTCTCTTAGCGCCAATTATTTGAGCCGCTATCAAAAATAAGCCGGGAAAATTTTCGCGGCTTATTTTCTACCATTTATTTTGGCTATATTTCTTAACGTAGTTCACTTGTCGAGCAAATAGGTAACTGCTTCGCTTCAAACTACGATCAGCCGAATAGAATAATGGATTACCCCACTTCTTTTGTCGAATCAGTCTACGAATATCTTTCTTAACTGTGGGATTAAATACAAAGTGCCGTAACACCATCTTTGGCACAATCGAGAACAGGTACTCAGATTGGTTATACTCAATCGGCAGTTCTCTTTGTGCGACACAATCTTCAACCAAATACTTAGCCATGTTATGTCCTGTCTGAGTTACGTAATAGCTAGAGCGGCCCTGGCGAATATTTATTTCGAATATCTTAAACTTCTGATCACGTTTGTCATACTTAATATCAAAGTTTGCAAATCCCGTATAGCCAATCTTCTCCAAAATTTCCTGCATCTGCTTCATCAAGGGTAGATTGTTACGGGTAATAATTGCTACCAGATTACCAATCGCAGTTGGTGTATGTTCCTGTAAGACAACTTGCCCCAATGCCACCAACTCGGTTTTGTGATTTGAGTTAACATAAAGCACACCATCCCACATATTCGTATCATCACCGGGAATAAACTCTTGGATTATCAGTTCATCGTCATACCCAGCATTTCGCAGTAACTTGATAACGCCAAGTACCTGATCTCTCGTCTTCACCCGATAAACCTTCTCTTTACCTGCAAAGTGCATATCGAAATAAGCTACGACGTTGCTAGGCTTAATAATTAGCGGATATTGTAATTTGCTATCATCAAACTGCTCCGGTGTTTCATTGCGCCCCACAAAAATTGTATTGGGGTGCTCTATTTGTAACGTATCACACAATTCATAGAAACTTTTCTTATTCTGAAGTTGATCCATGATTGCAGCACTTGGATAGTTAAAGACATAATACTTTTTGAGAAATTCTGCATTCAGGATGATATTGCGAACGTAAATATCACTTGTACCCACCAACAGAAGCTTTTTACCGGTGCGCTGGTATTTTTGCGCTACTCGTAAAAGAATGTGAGCAAACTCCGTTTCATCATGAAGCTTTGGAAAGTACTCAATTGCCTCCGGGATACTACTAAGTCTAGTAAACGGTAGCGGCGCAGAACCCACCAGGATTGGTTTAATGCCATACTCTTGGTGAAACGAAATAGCCATGTTGTACGTATTAATATCTGTCCCAACAATTACAGGAATAAAATTTGATTTCAAAAAATTAACTCTCTCTTCTCTTGCTCAAACTATTAATGTGAGTATACAAAGGAATTCTAGCCTTTTTCAATAATAACAGCAACAAATTAATTTACAGAAAATCAGCATAATAAAAGGTTTTTCCCCTTTTTTGCCTCTTTTGGGTACCAGGACAAAAAACAAACCGCTGAGGCTCAGAGCCCCAACGGTTTTGCTTCCGTAATTATTTAACTGCGTCCTTAAGCGCCTTACCTGGTTTGAATGCAGGTACCTTGCTTGCAGGGATTTCAATCTCTGCGCCAGTTTGTGGGTTACGACCCTTACGTGCTGCACGGCTACGTACTTCAAAAGTACCGAAACCGATGAGTTGTACTTTGTTGCCTTTTGAAAGATCCTTTTCAATTGAACTGAAAACAGCGTCTACTGCTGTTGCAGCATCTTTCTTAGTCAACTTAGCTTTCTTAGCTACTTCTGCAACTAATTCTGCTTTGTTTGCCATTCAATTCACCTCCCGAAGTTTGAACACATTGTTCAGAGTTTATTCCTATTACTAGAAACGAGAAAAATGTTGTTGCCATCACTTTTCTTGTCTTAAAATTATCACAGAAACCGCTTAACAACAAGCTTTTTTTGCAAAAAAGTTGGAAAAAAACGTTATTTTAGAGTTTTTTGGCAATAAAAGGACTCAAAACATGGAAAAGCCCGTCTTTAACTACTTTCTTTCCCGTGGAATAAGCTTAATTGGCGTTCCGGTAAAGTCAAAATTCTGGCGTAACTGATTAATCAAAAATCTCTGGTATGAGAAATGAAGTAGGTCCGGATCGTTGACAAATACCACAAAAGTTGGCGGATTTGTTGCAACTTGAGTCATATAATAAACTCGCAGCCTTTTCCCATTGACCAAAGGCGTTGGTGTTATTCTTGTGGCCTCAAGTAGGAGATCGTTTAATACAGCAGATTGAATCCGTTGATTCTGATTTGCATGAACTTTTTTGACCAATTCTGGTAATTTGGCTATCCTTTGTTTAGTCCTAGCTGACACGAAAACTATTGGTGCGTACTCTAGGTAAGAAAATTCTTGACGGACTTTAGTCTCAAACTCCTTCATCGAATGATTGTCCTTCTCGATGAGATCCCACTTATTGACCACAATCACAATTCCCCGACCAGCTTCATGCGCGTAACCAGCGACATGCTTGTCCTGCTCGATAATTCCGGTTTCGGCATCGATCACTACTAAAACAACATCGGAACGGTCAATCGCACTCAAAGCACGCATGACGGCGTACTTCTCCGTCTTCTCATACACTTTGCCGCGCTTGCGTATTCCGGCAGTATCGACCATCGTAAATTCGGTTCCATCTGCAGTAAATTTGGTGTCAATTGCATCACGAGTCGTACCCTCGATGTCCGACACAATTACGCGCTCCTCGCCAAGCAGGGCATTAACAAGTGACGACTTCCCGACGTTCGGACGGCCGATAAAACTAAATTTGACCGTATCATCTTCCTCTAACTCGTTCTCCTCAGGGAAGTTCTTGATGATCTCGTCAAGTAAATCACCAATTCCTGTACCATGAGCACCGGAAATTGGAATTGGGTCACCTAAGCCCAGGCTGTAGAAGTCAAAAATATCATTTCTTTGTTCTGGATTATCTGCTTTATTAACCGCGAGAATAACCGGTTTGTTGGTTTTGAACAGCATCTTAGCGATAGTCTCATCCATCAGCGTCAAATGAGCCGTTACATCCGTTAGAAAGACAATGACGTCTGCTTCATCAATTGCAACTTCCGCCTGTGCCTTAATCTCCTCGTTAAACTCATCATTACCTAATTGGATACCACCGGTATCGATGAGACTAAAGTTACGTCCGAGCCAATTTGCATGCGCATAAATTCGGTCACGCGTTACACCAGGGGTGTCTTCGACAATCGAAACACGTTCATTGATTATTCTATTAAAAATCGTGGACTTACCAACATTGGGCCTACCCACTATCGCAACTACTGGCGTTTTCATATCTTGAACTCCTCTAAAAAAAGCTGACTTGAGGTCAGCTTAATTGTGTTCGCCTGTACAACCTCTTCCGCCTAGTTCTACATTCTTTGACTTACTTAGTAAATCTTGAATGAATTCACTAGTGCTCAGAAGCTGACCGTACTGGCTCACTAATTGTTTCTATTTCATTTAGTCTTTTAATTGATCACCAATGAGGTCGCCAACCGCAAACCCATTATCTTGATCAGCTAAATACTTCTTAGTCACATCTTCATCAGAATCTGCTTTACTATCATTGTCGTCGGCAGGTTCGTTGACTTGCTTGATTGACAATGAAATTCGTCTTTCATTGGTGTCGATGCTTAGTACCTTAACTTGAACCTTATCACCAACTGCCAGCTTGTCTGAGGGAACCTTGACATGCTCGTTAGCAATTTCAGAAACGTGTACCAAACCTTGGATACCATTTGCAATCTCAACAAAAGCCCCGAAATCAGTTAATGATTTAACTTCACCATCGACGATATCGCCAGGCTTGATTTCGTTAGTCGCCTTTTCAAAAGGTGAGACTTCAGTTTGCTTGATTGAAAGCGAAATACGTTGCTTGTCAGTATCAATACCGATTACCTTAACCTGTATTTCTTGATCAGGTTTCAACACATCACTAGTCTTTTCAACACGCTTGTATGAAATCTCGGAAATATGAACAAGTCCATCCACACCACCAAGATCGACAAATGCGCCAAAGCTGGTTAGACGAGAAACTTTGCCTGTAACCACATCGCCAACCATCAACTTAGATGCAACACGTTCGAAAGCTTCTTCGTGCTCTTGTGCAAGTAGGTCTTTTCTGCTCAACACAAGTCTGTTCTTTGTTGCATCGATTTCTGAAATTTTTAGTTGCAAAGTTTGACCAATGTACGGCTTGAGGTCTGACACGTAGTGATCGCTGATCAGTGATGCCGGTAAGAATCCTCTTGTACCAACATCCACCAATAGGCCACCACGAACTGAGCCTGTAACTTTACCCTCAATAACTTTGCCAGCTTCGAAATCAGCTTCGAGTGCCTTAAAGGCCTCTCTCTCTTTCAAGCGAGTTGTGCTAAAGAGGAATTCACCATTTTCCTTATCACCACTTGCTTTTCTCAGAACTAATGCCTCAAACTGATCGCCAACTTTAACGAGATCTTGCAATTTTGCATTATAATCGTGTGTATATTCTTTCTTTTGAATTGTTCCTTCGACGCCGGCACCGACCACACCAACGACGATTTGGCTATCTTCAACTGTTAACACTTCAACGTTAACAATCTTGCCGACTTCAACCCCATTCATTTCTTGTAGAGCATCCATCATAAAATTATTATTGTCTACCATAAGTACCTCCCAATGTCTCTTTTATATTTTAGAGTAAAACTAAGAATTTTACTAGCTTTTTAGCTATTTTTCTCTTGATTTTTTTTCACCACTGCGATTATTGCCTCAACCACGTCCGAAATTGTCATGTTCGTGGTGTCGATTTCCACAGCATCATGCGCTTTTTTTAGCGGTGAAATGGCCCTGTGAGAGTCTTTGTAGTCCCTCGCGGAAATATCCTGCTCAAGTTGTGCAAGCGCAAGGTTAATTCCTTTTGATTGAAAATCTTCTTGGCGTCTTTTAGCGCGTGACTCAACGCTAGCTGTTAAAAATATTTTAACTTTGGCATTCGGCAATACTGTTGTCCCGATGTCACGGCCATCCATCACGACGTCATGCTCACCAGCTAAATTCCGCTGTAGAGCCACCATCTGCTCCCGAACGCCGGCAATAGCGGATACGGCGGACACATTAGCCGCCACCTCAGGTGTGCGAATGTCGTCTGTCCGATCAATCTGATTGATATAAATATGCTGAACACCATCAATCAAGCGGAAATCGATTATTATAGCTTTGGCCAACGTTGTGATGCTTTCTTCATCGCTTAAAGCAACTCCCCGCTCTATCGCCAATAAGGTAACAGCACGGTACATTGCTCCTGTATCAATATAGATGAATGAGAGCCTTTCGGCGACAATCTTTGAAACAGTACTCTTACCGGCCGAAGCGGGACCGTCTATTGCAACTTGCATTTTTTTCTCCTTAAAAAAGGAAGACTTATCGTCTTCCTAAGTTTATTTGAGTTTTAGGGTCGTACCAGGGTAAATCGGTGATTCTAGTGTCAAATTATTTAACCTCAATAAGTCATCAATACTCACCCCATTAGCTTGGGCAATTGCATACAATGAATCACCCTGAACAGCTGTATAACTATTCGCATTTGTATCAGTTTCCTCAGTGGTTGAACTTGTAGTTGAACTCTGGCTCGACTCTGCATGACTAGCTGATGTTGTTGTGACACTAGAACTCGAACTACTCTTCACAACCTCGCTAGATGATTGTGATTTTTTCGAGCTCGATTTTTGTGACTTTGTCGAGCTCGATTTTTGTGACTTTGTCGAGCTCTCTTTACTGCTCTGACTAGATTGAACAGTCACATCCTTCGCAGTGGGGTTATTGCTCAAGAAATAGTGAAAAGTCGGAAATAAGGCGACAAAAGCGATTGCGATAATTAAAACTACCGCAGCTAGCCGATTTTTCTTCTTTCTTTTATTACCCTGAACCCGCGACAGTTGTTCATGCTTACTGCGATGTTTTCCGGATTGATTCCTTTTTAATTCACTCATGTTGGACTCCTAAAATTACTGTTTAAATTCTAACACACGAGGAATTAAGTTTCCATCTAAATTCATTTCTGGCGGTTAAGATATCTTTGCAGGATCGGAACCAACGAACTCATTAAGATAAAGGTGGCAATTGAAAGCACCAATCCTTTAACCAGATTAAATGGGATGATAGTGAATAAAATATAATTCAACAATGATGTGGTCAGCTTAAACCCAGCCAGAGAAATATACAGTGGTGTCACAATTACATAGTTAAGAACTGAAAGAACAAAGGTTAACATTAATGTGCCTGCGACAAGTCCCGCAATTTTGGTAAAGAACGTCTTATTCTTCTTGGTTAGGTAATAAAGTGGCAGAGCAAAGGAAACTGATGCCGCAAATGCGGCCACATCACCAACTAGTGACATCAAGTTAGCACCCTTAATTAGAAAATCCAACGTGGCTTTGATTAGCGCGATTAGTGTTGCGCCGAGCGGACCATAAATCATGGCCGAAACAGCAACTATCACGTCACTTAGGTCCATCTTCAGATACGGAAAGGCCGGGATGATCGGAAAAGAGAACTGCATTAGGATAAAGGCCATCGCACCAAGCATTGCCCAACTAATCTGGACACTCAACCGACTGTTCTTTTTGATATTTACATTCTTCAACATTTTTCCACCTCAACAAAAATAGTCTGTTGCTTCAGCAACAGACTTCTCCAAAGTGAATAAGCCTGTCTTCTTTTATCTAGACTTTAACTATCGGTGTTGGAAATTAACCAACTCAGCCAGTTTTACCTGGGTCGCGGACTTTACCGCCGGTCGGGAATTGCACCCTGCCCTGAAGACAACATTTATGATATTTGATTACGCTTTCATTCTACAACAAGTTCGCGTAATTTAGCAACCTCTGTTTTAGAAAGTTCACGGTATTGACCAGCCATCAAAGATTGTAAGTCGAGAAATGCATAGCGTTCACGACTTAGCTTCAGTACCGGATGACCAATCTTTTGAAACATTTTCTTGACCTGGTGATACCGTCCCTCGTGAATAATCAATGAGACAACACTGGTGTTGTGGTCATGATTATTGGAAACGACGCGGACCTTTGCTGGTGCCGTCTTCTTACCGTCAACCAGCACACCACGGCGCAGCTGTTTCACCTCAGCGGAATTGTCTAGGATAATTCCTTGCACCTTGGCCGTATACTGCTTCTCTACCTCACCTTTTGGGTGCATTAAGAGATTAGCTAATTCACCGTCATTAGTCAACAATAATGCACCGGAGGTATCATAGTCTAGTCGGCCAACTGGATACAGACGGTATGGCTCGGGCACTAAATCAATCACGGTTTTTCGTTCCTTGTCATCTCGCACCGTTGAGACAACACCCCTTGGTTTGTAGAGCAGAAAGGTATGGTGTCGCTCCTTCTTGATTGGTACACCCATTACCTCAATATTGTCATCTGCACTCACTTTTACACCCAGGGTCTTGATTACTTCTCCGTTAACCGTGACCTGTCCTTGAAGAATCAAATTCTCGGCCTTTCGTCTAGATGTAACGCCCGCAGCCGCAATCACCTTTTGTAGTCTTTCTTCCATCTCATTCCTCGTCTTCTATGGGGGATTCTACTTCATTTCTTTGAAAAAGATCAACTTGACCCTTCTCATCGAAATCATCATCAAAATTTTCTAAAATAGGTAGTTCCTGCAACGATTCGTAGCCAAAATACTGTAGAAAATAGCTCGTGGTCACATACAAATTTGGGTGACCAACTACATCCTTCTTACCATCCACAGTAACTAGACCACGACCAATCAGCGTCTGCAATGCTCCGCTGCTACTTACACCTCTTACATCATCAATCTCTACTCTCGTAATTGGCTGTCGGTAAGCGACAATCGCTAATATTTCAAGTGCCGCTTGACTAAGTGAGTTAGACTGATCCTTTTGGAAATAGTTCTCAACAACTTCGCTGACACTGCTTTTAGTCGTCATTTTATAAGTATTATTGATTTTAATAATCTGTAATGCGCTATTATCATCGTTATCCAGGCGATTCTCTAGATGCTCAATTAATTGACGCACCGCTGGCTGTGCAATACCCAGGACCTCACTGATGACCGCCTGTGTGAGTCCCTCATCACCGCTAACAAACAATAAAGCTTCTAATTCAGTTTCCTTTGACATTAAGCATCCTCATTTTTTTGTAAAATCAAATCAGCAAATTGATTGTGTTGGATAACAATCAAAAACTTCTTGCTGACCAACTCGAGTACTGCCAGAAATAATCCTACCACATAGTTGATGTCTAACTGATTCTCAATCAAGTTAAAGAAGCTTAAACTGCTTTTCTGCTCAAACATCTGCTTGAGGTAGTCCACCTGAAACTCGACCGAGGCCTCACTAATCGTTAGCGTCCCAATTTGCGGACGCCGTAACTGATAGCGTTGCATAATTTGTGCAAAAGTATTACTCAGATCCGTCGACGTCACCACCCCGACTGGCAGTGGCTTCAATAGTTTATCTGGTGGATTGGTGGGCTCTTTGGACTGCACCTTTGGTGTCTCTAAATCTCGCTCTTTGAGAAATACCGCCACCTTCTGAAATAACTCGTACTGTAGCAGCTGGTCGACCAGTTCCTGTCTAGGGTCCACATCCTCATCATATTCACCCTCAACAAAGTCGTTTTTGGGTAAAAGGACGGATGATTTAATGCGTAGCAGTGTCGATGCCAAAACAAAATATTCCCCCGCCAGGTTTAAATTCATTCGTTTCATCTGATTAAGATAGCTTAGATACTGCTGTGTAATTTGTGCAATTGGAATATCGTAGATATCGATTTTCTGTGACTTAATCAGGTGGAGGAGCAAATCTAGTGGCCCCTCAAAGTTGGGTAAGTTAAGTTCCAGGTTATCCATGGTTCTGCCTCGTGAAGTCACTTAATAATCGAGCGTACTCAGGCGTTGCCAGTACCTCGTCGTTTGGAAAGGCATGTGCCAAATCTGCTAACAAATTAAACTCATTTTGTTGATCACGATAATTAGGTGCAAGCGAAATATACCGCAGCATGACAAATTGCTCCGTCATTTGAATACCTACAATACCAACAAAATCTTGATCGGGCTCTGGTCGGTAGAGAAATATTTGGTATTCATCAGTTTGATTATAGAGCTTCATCTCATCCTTTAAATTTCGAATATTTTTGAAATCAGTCAGGTAAGATAGAAAGCCCATTACTATTTTTTCATAATCTTTCTTGTACTTATAAAGCATATTGATCCCTGTCTATGCTCTAGGATGAGCTTCTTGATAAACTTCCAGCAGGCGTTTTTGCGAGACGTGCGTGTAGATTTGGGTAGTCGAGATATCACTATGCCCCAGTAATTCTTGCACCACACGCAAATCAGCGCCATTTTCCAATAAATGAGTTGCAAAAGTGTGCCGCATTGTATGTGGCGTCACATCTTTCGTAATCCCGGCACTAGTTACATAGGTCTTCAGTTTCTTCCAGACTCCCTGACGGGTAAGCTTTCGACCCCGGGCGTTCAAGAAAACAATATCGGTGGCAATCCCAGCGTCTAATAGTTGGCGTTCACGGACCTCACTGAGATACTTCTGTAGCCAGAACAAGGCGACGTTACCAACGGGAATCAGCCGTTCTTTGTTTCCCTTACCCAGAACCTTAATTAATTTAAGATCCAGATGTAGGTTACTCATACTTAAACTGATAATCTCGGAGACCCGCATACCTGTAGCGTATAGAAGCTCGAGGAGTGCACGATCACGCAAACCAAGAGAGGTTGTAGTATTGGGCTGTTCTATCAGTCGTTCAACCTCGGAAACACTGAGCACAACCGGTAAATGTCGTTCGTGTTTCGGTGAATCGATCTCTTGCATGGGATCAATCTCCACGATTTCCTCTTTGATTAACCACTGGTAAAACTTTCTAAGAGCCGAAATCATGCGGCTTACGGAACTTGTTTTCTTCTGCTGGTCACGTTGCGTCGCTAAGAAGTAGTCAATGGTGACTGCCGGTACCTGAAAGGTGGTAAGCCCTTGACCAGCCAAGAAATTGGTATACTCTGTCAAATCCTGGCGGTACGCGACGATTGAATTATGGGATAATCCGCGTTCTAAGCGGGCAAATCGTAGGTAATCAGCGATAATTTCATTCAGCTTCGTCATGGTCAACTAACTTAATCTCATGCTTCTCTTTATCTTGCGTGATCAATCTATTCTTCAATAGGTGCCCGATGGCCCGTTTGAAGCTAGACTTGCTAATTCCAAAATGCTGTTTAATATCTTCCGCCGCACTAGAATCCGCAAATGGTAGTGTTTTATCTGCTGTGCGCTTGATCATCATCAAGATCATCTGCGCATCGTCATCAATCACCTCAAAGCTTTGCGGTAAAGTACTCAGATTGAGTCGACCATGACTGCCTTCGCCAATTACCCGCGCCTCTAAAACTTCACCCAAGCGTGGAACTTGGAGTAATTGAGATTCATGAATAAAAGTCAGATAGTAGTCACTTGATAAGGCAAAAGCGCCAACAAATCTACTTGCATAAACGGTAACTTTGAGATTTTTGTGCTCCATTCCCTTCGGAAATTTCACGGCAAGTTGTTGAAAAATTGCATCGTCAGCTAGTTTGGCCCAGAGCCGATTCTTATGGTCCTCCTCTAAGGCAACCAGGAGCTGGTCACCTGCTTTAGGCCATTTCGGGTGATCTAGCGGCAAGTCATCGAGTGAAACCACAACGTCCTTATCAGGTAAGCCGATATCAACAAATACGCCGAGATCTTTGCGGACGTCAGTCACCGTTCCCCAGCCATATTGGTCAACTTGTGCCCGTGGATAATATTGGGTCATGACCATCTCACGTTCACGATTCTCATAGACAAATCCCTGTACCGTATCTCCGAGCTCAAGGATTCGTTCGTCGGTCGCAACCGCGTTTTTAGCAAGGCAAAAAGTAATGCCAGCAGTCTGGACGAAAAACGCCTCTTGATTTAGATCTATAACTTTTCCATTAACAATTTGTCCTAACAAGTTTCCACCTTAATTTCGTTTAAGTTTGATTTGACCTTATAACCCTTAATTATAGAGTATTCGAGGACAAAATAAAATAGCCAGCTCAATCGAGCTGACTATTTAGCGAATGCGTGAATTACATGTTAACAGCTTCACCACGGTAGATTGCTCCACGACGTGAATCAACGGTAATCTTCTCACCATTCTTAATCTTAGTAGTTGCTTCTGAAGCACCAACTACGACTGGAATGCCAAGTGAGATACCAACGATTGAAGCATGTGATGTTAAACCACCATTTTCAACTATTAAAGCACTTGCCTTCTTAATTGCAGGCAGGTAGTCCTTATCAGTTGTCTTTGTTACGAGGATGTCACCATCTTTGATGTTGTTATTAGCATCATCAGCGTTATCTGCAACTAAAGCAGTACCAATTACTGATTGTTCGCCAACACCGATACCTTGCGCCAACTTAGAACCAATCAATTGAAGCTTCATCACGTTAGTTGTACCAGATTCACCAACAGGAACGCCGGCAACGATGATTACTAGATCGCCATCTTCAACTAAACCAGTTTCTTTAGCAACTTCCGTTGCTTTGTCGAACATGTCATCAGTTGATGAAGGACGGTTAGTCAAGACTGGGTAAACACCCCATTGAACAGTTAATGAACGTTGAACTTTTTCATCAAAAGTAAGGGCAACGATATCAGCACTGGGACGGTACTTAGAAATCATTCTTGCTGTGTAACCAGAGTTAGTAGCTGTAATAATTGTCTTCACACCAAGTTCTTCTGCAGCCCGGACAACTGACTCACCAACGGCTTCGGTCACATTTGAACCTGAGTAGTCTTCAAATCGTTGCAGAGCTAAAGTATTTCTTTGGTCCATCTGTTCCTCAGTCCGCAAGTTGATGTCGTTCATTGCCTTAACGGCTTCATATGGGTAGTCACCGTTTGCTGATTCACCAGAAAGCATAGTTGCATCAGTACCATCCATCACAGCGTTAGCAACGTCAGTTACTTCAGCACGTGTAGGACGTGGGTTTTCTTGCATTGAATCCAACATTTGGGTAGCAGTAATAACTGGCTTACCAAGTGCGTTGCACTTTCTGATTAAGTCCTTTTGAACAAATGGCACGTTCACGAAAGGAATTTCCACACCCATGTCACCACGAGCAACCATTAAACCGTCAGATACTTTCAAGATTGAGTCAATGTTGTCGATACCTTCTTGTGATTCAATCTTAGGGAAAATCTTAATGTGCTCAGCGTGCTTTTCTTCAAGAATTTCACGGATATCTAAGACATCTTGTGCTTTTCTTACGAATGAAGCCGCGATAAAGTTAATACCTTGCTCAATACCAAAACGAATGTCATCGGCATCTTTTTCGGTGATTCCTGGGAGGCGAATCTCAACACCAGGTGCGTTAACACCCTTCCGTGAACCGATTAAGCCAGGGTTTTGTGCTTTAGTAACTAATTCGCGGTTAGCTTCGTCTTTTTCAGTAATCAAAAGATCAACCAAACCATCATCGATGAGCACATGTCCACCAACATGAGTATCAGCGTATAGTCCAGGATAAGTAACTGCAATCTTCTCTGGAGTACCTTCAAGAGTGTCATCCATTGAAATCCGGAGTACGTGGCCAGTTTCAACCTCGAACTTGCCATCTTTTTGAGGTGTAGTTCTGATTTCTGCACCCTTAGTATCAAGTAGTATACCAACAAGCTTGCCAGTTTCCTTCTCGGCTTGTCTTACAAGTTCCATTCTTTCAGCTTGTTCAGCATGGTCACCATGTGAGAAGTTGAAACGGAAAACATTTGCACCTGCTTCGATTAATGACTTGATGGTTGCAAGGTCATTACTTGCGGGTCCTAATGTGCTGACAATTTTTGTTCTTTTCATATTCGAAAATCTCCTTTTAAGTTACAGATATTATTTAGCCAAAACCTTATTCATGTCATACAGTGACATATCACCATGATGCTTCTCTTCAAAGAGTTCAAGCATACTGTGACTAGTAATCTTGTTGTTCTCAATTCCAACAGCAAGACCGCCTTTACCATCGAGCAACAACTCAACAGCGTGAACGCCAAGTTTGGTAGCCAACACACGGTCTTGTGTGGTAGGTGAACCGCCACGCATCATGTGTCCCAAAGTATTTGCACGAGCATCGAAATCGCCGTACTTCAACAATTCATCTTTGAATTTCTCTGCTGACATTACACCTTCAGCCAATACAACGATTCCGTGACTTTTGCCGTTTGCTAAGCCTTGCTTAAGGTTATCAGCGATTTCCTGCATGTCATAATCACGTTCTGGAATCACTATTGCGTCTGCACCACTTGCAACACCGGCCCACATTGCAATATCACCGCAATTTCTTCCCATGACATTAACGATAAATACACGTTGATGACTTGAAGCAGTGTCACGAATCTTATCAATGGCGTCAATCGCAGTACGACAGGCAGAGTCAAAACCGATAGTGAAGTCTGTGTAAGGAACGTCATTATCGATGGTACCAGGTAAGCCGATTGCGTTATAACCATGTTCAGTTAGACGCAATGCTCCATGGTAAGAACCATCTCCGCCAATTACTACAAGTGCTTCAATCCCGAACTTTTCAAGCTGTTCGATCCCCTTAAGTTGACCTTCAACCTGAGCAAATTCTGGATACCGGGCTGAGTATAAGAAAGTTCCACCACGATTAATTTTGTCAGCTACGGTTGCCGAAGTCATTTGGAAAATATCTCCAGCAACTAGTCCAGCATAACCATAATTAATCCCGAAAACCTCTAATCCTGAGTCGAGCGCCTTACGAGCTACGGCGCGGACGGCTGCATTCATACCAGGAGCGTCGCCACCACTAGTTAAAATACCTATCCGTTTCATGAATTCACCTCAAATATTATTCTTTTTTTATTACTCACAACGGTGTTAATGATATCATTTATCTGCCGAAAAGTCTTTAAAAAACCGTGATATTTCGGAGTTTGTAAACTTTTTCTCATGATTTCGCTTTCATGATTTCATCACATTTTAACTATCATTAGTGTTAATCCTTCTTTGAAAAATTAAATTTTTTCAGGTTGTTCAAAATGTGTTGCTGCGCGTGAATATCGTACCGATCGGCCTGGGTTTTCAACCGTAATAGATAAACTTGCTGTTCAGAAAGCTCGGCTTTTATATCCCGATAAATCTGTGGAAATGCGGTCACTTCTAGCTGATTAATCCCATCTGTGAACGTTAGAAACGCCATCTGCTCATTTTTCTTAGTTAGGATTTGATGATATTTAAGTAGTTTCCCAACTATCAGCTGCATCTGATTAATTTCCAACTTGTCAAACGTAACAGCATTCAGTTTTTGAGCATACTTTTGTGCATCAATTAACAAGTTCTGACTAAAGCTGATACCAAGGACCTCTTCCTCCATTGCCGACTTCTCATTCAGATCGAAATCTGGTAAGTCCTCTAGTTTGGGCTCTAATATATCGAAGATGGACGTATTGTTCCCCGAGAGCTTGATTGCTTGAACCGCATCCGAGACGCTGTTCAATAGCTGATGCCTGTTTGGAGCCAGCTCGTCGAATGCACCAGACTTAACAATATTCTCAATTACCTCCACTCGGAGAAACTGCGGTTCAATTCTTTGCAAAAAGTCCGTTAAATCACGAAACGGCCCCGCCGTGCCCTGTCTTTTAGCGATAATGTCCTTTACGAGATTTAGCGCTACCCCTTTAATAGACGTCAGACCCATTGAAATCACACCTGCACTATAGATGTAGGATATCCCACTTGTGTTTATATTTGGCCCTGCCAACTTAATTCCTTGATATTGGGCTGAGCTCATATACAGGTTACTTTTTACCAAGTTCTTCTGATTCAAATTCAACTGGCTGGCGTAGAAATCACCGGGAAAATGCACCTTAAAATAAGCAAGCCAAAAGGCAAGCATGCTATAGGCCACTGCGTGAGACTTGTTGAAGCCGTAGCCACCAAATCGCTCGATATATTCAAAAACGGTGACGGCAATCTTTTTAGCGTGTCCGCGTTCAACAGCACCACGAATGAACTTCTGTTTCTGCTCCTCTAATAACGCGACCTTTTTCTTCGAGATTGCACGCCGCAACAGATCCGCATCAGCCAGTGAAAAACCTGCAAATACACGTGCCACCTGCATTACCTGTTCTTGGTAAAGCATGATGCCGTATGTTTCCTTAAGAAAAGGCTCTAAAGTTGGATCGAGGTAATTGATTTGCTCCTGCCCGTGCTTACGCGCGACGAAATGCGGAATATTGACCGAAGGACCGGGACGATTCAACGCGTTTGCTGCTACAATATCGAGAAAACTATCTGGCTTAATTTGGCGGAGCATCCGCTTAACGTCCTCGGTATTATCAAACTGGAATATTCCCTCGGTGTCGCCTCGCGCAAAGAGTGCCAGTGTCTCCTTGTCATCAAGTGGAATCTTCTCTAAGACAATATTAGTACCGTTTTGCTTCACTGACTGCACAATACTATCTAATAGTGTTAGGTTACTTAATGCTAAGAAATCAATTTTCAAAAGCCCGATTTTTTCAACAAAAGTCATCGTTTGTTGAGTAAGCGGGATTGAATTGGTGCTACCGGCCTGTAGCCCAACGGTCTCTACTAGTGACCCATCCGTAAGCACGATGCCGGCAGCATGCGTAGAACTGTTCCGCGGTAGTCCTTCAATCAAGCGGGCCGTATCAAAAATCAGCTGATTCTGCGGTGAACTCTTGACGATCGTTTGGAGTTTTTTTGATTTGGCAAACGCCGCACTCAAAGTCTGCTCACCTGTTTGGCCTAATGCCTCAGACCACCGTTTCATCTCGAATTCACTTTGACCAAAAACTCGTCCCGTATCGCGTACCGCTTGTTTCATTCCGAATGTACCAAAAGTAATAATTTGCGCTACGTGATCTAGGCCATACTTAGTAAACATATAGTCCAAAACGCGTTCACGATCCTTATCTGGAAGATCAAGGTCGATATCCGGCATCTGTGCTCGAGCAGGATTCAAGAATCGCTCAAAGATGAGACCGTACTTGATAGGGTCAACACCAGTAATCTGTAACGCATATGACACCAGTGAACCAGCTGCCGATCCTCGCCCGGGGCCAGTCATGATGTACTCGTGGTGGGCGAATCTGACCACGTCCCAAACAATGAGGAAGTAGTCAGCAAAGCCCATTGAATTAATCACAGCCAACTCAGACTGAATTCGCGTGCGATATTCCTTTGGCACGGGTTGATTCTTAAACCTGAAACGGAGACCCCGTTCAACTAGGTCGAGCAGATACTCGCTTGATGTCGCAAACTTATCTTGTTTAAAAACTGGTAGACGCCGTTTAACCGGTTCAAGTTGGACGTTACAAGCAGCAGCGATCATCTCAGTATTGCGTACCGCGTCATCGAGTTCAAATTTGTGGTAGCGCTGTGCCACATCCTGTGGAGTAAGTAGCGCATGACTACCCTTCATCTTAGCTAATGCAGGTGCATCCACAATCTTGTCATTCGCACCAATTGCTACCAATACTTTTCGCTCAAACTGATTGATGTCGTCACGATATAAGACATCTTCTAGCGCAACCAGTGGTACATCGTACTGCTTCTCTAACTGGCGTAATGTAGCCACATAATTTCTTGTCTCATCGGCTGCATAAACACCCAAATAGAGACTGCTAGATGTAGGGATTAACGTCAAAAAATCTCGCATATAAGTATCAATTAACTGGTGGTTCGCCTGATCAAGATACACTAGTTCGCTGGTCGCATTTGCTGGGGTAATGATAAACAGGTGGGATAAGTACTTATGCACCTTGTCTAGAGGCTGTGGTTCCTTTTGTAACGCAGAGTATGACGATAATTTAAGTAAATTCTGGTACCCAATCTGGTCCTTAGCAATAAAAATCAGGTTAAAATTAGCCGATTGATCAACCACGCCTTTAACGCTCAGCTGAACCCCAAATATGGGTTTAATACCCGCTGCCTGTGCCAGTTCGTTAAATTGCAGGAAACCATAGGTGTAATTATAATCAGTCAGTGCAATTGAATCATAGCCCTTTTCTACGGCATCCTGAACCAAATCGGCCACAGTAGTAGGACCCTGCAACAAGCTATACGCGCTAATATTTTGTAAACTGACAAATGCCATTTAATTCACCTCTAGGTTTAATTATAGCAAACAACATCATGCTAAACATTGAAAAGCTCTGTGTAATTTGGTAAGATGCTAAGCGAAAGAAGGATATAATTATGCGCTATATTGTCACAACAGTCTGGGCAATTCTGTTTACAATGATTATTGGTTTCATTGCATCAGCATTGACCAGCATGGATTTCAACCCCATGCAATCAGTTATTATTGGAGCCATCTTCGGCCTGTTCTTTAACGTAATCCCTTATATCATGGATAAATCAGTTAAGGCAAAATAAAATTCCTGAATAATTATTCAGGAATTTTTTGTATACTTTTTTATTTTGTTAGGCCAGACTATATAATTCTGTAGTTCTTGGCTCGTTCAACCTTAACAGGAGAATTGTGTCTGAGATAATCTTCCATAATCTCGGTGATCTCTGGTTCGTACTCGGCCACAATCTTCAAGTCGGGATAAACGGGATATGTTCCACCACCCATGGCGCGGTACTTGCTGACCACGAGTGTGAATATTTGTTGATCTGTGATGGGCTGACCATTAAATTCTAGTCGCGTGACGCGCGTGCCTAATGGTCGATCAACCTCAATCTGATAATTAATCGGATAGAAGGAATCAAAGTGATATAGCTGGTACTTGGGTTCTAGGAATTTCTTGGCAAATGAAATCTCGCCAGTCCGCTGATTCTTAACAAAGAACGTTGCGGTATATTCTAGAATACTGCGCAACTGGGCGCCGCTAAGCTCTAACTTAACTAATTGATTTGAATATGGATAATTCAGTAAGAGATACCGCTTAGAAACCTGCTGAGGTAGTCCCGGAGCATCTTCTTTGATAATGGAAGCAGCTGAGATGTCTGCATCCGTGAGACTTAACTGGACCTGATGAATAAAATTAAGATATGGATCATCATTGATGCGCGCTTTAGCACCAGATTCCAGTTTGAGCGGCTCCGTGAGTGACCCAACTGGTTTATCAAGCCAATCTTCTACAGCATCATTAAACATCGTTAGCTGATCACGTAGTTTATGCTCCACCTCATAATTAGCAGTTTTAAGTAGCTGCGGTGTTTTTTTCTTGATTACAGCCTGGCCGTCCTCAAACTCATACTCTATCTCAACCATGGTGACATCTTTAGCCTGATAACCCGGCTGGACCACCACAACATCATTGACAACCGTTGCGATCTCACGGTGTTGGTGGCCAGTAAGTAAGACGTCAATTCCGGCGACTTCTTGTAAAATCGCGTAGCCCTGATTCTCACCAGTTATCCGCTCAGTCGGCTCACCCGTTACTAAATCACTTTCAAAGCCACCGTGATAGCTGACAATCACCAAGTCAGCATGTTTTCGTACCTGTGGAACTATCCTCTTTAAGGTGTCAACCACATCCAGAAATTCTAAGTTATGAATGTGCGCTGGGCTCTCCCAATGAGGAATATATTTCGTCGTCACACCAATGACGGCAATTTTCAGCCCGCCACGCTCAATCAGCGCAAATTCTTCGCCCATAAATGGCTGGCGTGTTGATTTATCTATAATGTTCGCATTAATCAGTTTCCTGTTGGCAACCGCGAAATTTGCCGTAAGCAACTCAGTTCCGTAATTAAAGTCGTGATTACCCAGTACCCCAAAGTCATAATCCAGTGCATTATAAGCACTTTGAAAATCCGCAATTGCTGCGCTACTTCTCAAGTGCGTCATATATGATGCTAGAGCAGATCCCTGTAGGGTGTCCCCATTTTCGATACTTACTACTTGTCCACGCCCATAACTGTGATAGACCTGATCAAAGACGGTTTTGGCCCGTAACAAGCCGAAAGAATCGCTGTAATCGCCGCGCACCAAATAATTTCCGGGGAAGATATATCCATGTGTGTCGCTTGTTTCTAAAATAGCCAGTTTCATTTACTCACCACATATTATTACTATTCTAAACTAAAAAAAGACACCTACCGGTGTCTAAATTAATTGTTTTCTTGTTCAGCGTTAACAACTTGACGACCCTTGTAGTAACCACTTGGTGAAACTCTGTGGCTCAAACGGTATTCGCCGATAGTTGCATCATAATGCATTGAAGGAACACTCAATTTAATGTGTCCACGACGTTGACGCTTCTTTTGCTTTGATGTTCTGCGTGCTGGAACTGCCATGTCAAAAACTCCTTTATTATATAATCTTCGTGAAAACTTATCACTAAGCGGTGTATAAACAACTCACGAAATACATCATACTATCACTGCCGCTAATTAGCAAGTGATTTTTATTGATTTCGTGAATTAGAATCCGTTTCGTTCTGTTCAAATTTAGCCAGTTGAGCCTTTAACTCACTAATTGTCTTTTCCTGTTCAGCAATCTGCTCATTCAAGACTTTCTCTGATTCAGCGCGTTTTTGTCCCAGTTCCTCGCTCAGTTTTTTTCGTTGTTCTGCCAGCTTCTGTGTCAGCTTTTTATTATTGGCGGCTTCACCTTCACCACGACCGATTAGTAGTGCTACGCCGGCACCGATTAGTAAAAGGAGGACTATTAACAGAATCAGCGGTACATCTAGGTGCGTAAAACCAAAGTTGATGCTTGCTGGGTTGGTATTCAATAATGCAAAGACCACCACAAGTAGCACGGTAACAAGACCCAATACCAGTTTCTTTTGATTTTTCATAGCTTATTTCTCACTCGCAAACTTTAAAGATAGATAATCACCGATAGACGGGAATAAATGGTAGAACTTAGCCGCAATTGCCAAAATAAGCGGTAGATTAAGTTCCCTTCTCCGACTGTCGAAATTGGCCACAATCTTTGCCGCCACATCGTCTGGGTCGAGCATGAGCCACTCAACGTTATCAACATACTCCCCTGATTTATCAGCAATATCAAAAAAGTTTGTGTAAACTGGACCAGGGTTCACGGTCATCACGTGAATATTAAATGGTTTCAGCTCTAGCCTTAGGACGTCAGAAAAGCTAATCACCGCTGCCTTACTTGCTGAGTAAGCAGCCGACTTAACCGTTGGCATCTTCCCCGCCATTGAGGCGATATTAATCACGTGTCCATCCTGCTGGTCAATCATCACACGTGCGACAAGTCTGGTCAGATACATGAGTCCTAGTACATTCGTCTGGAACATGTCCGTGATTACTTTAGGTTCAGTAGATAAGAAATCCTCGAAGTCACCAAAGCCAGCAGCGTTTACGAGCACATCAATTCGTTTGACCTTTGTAATCAACTTGGCGAATGAATGATCAATCTCGTCAGCTTTACTGATATCAGTCGGTAAAATGAACGCATCAGTTCCAGAAACCGCACTGGCTTCTGCCGCGACCTCCTCGAGTTTTGCCTTGTTACGAGCCAGAAGAACTAACGTCGCCCCTCGTTCTGCGGCCTGCATGACAACGGCTTTCCCAATTCCACTAGATGCACCAGTTACGACAACAACCTTATCTCTCAGCGATTCAACCATAATTATTTATCCTTTCATTGGTATCTCTATCATATCAAAGTCACGCGCCACTTGTGAATTAGAAAATATTTTTCGGGCCTCTTTTTGTAAATTATACGCGTTTTTACCGGTATAACGTGCAGAAATATGGGTTAAAATTAATCTCTTAACATGGGCTTTTTGAGCCACCAACGCGGCTTGCGTTGTTGTAGAGTGGTAGTACGCATGGGCAATTCTTTCTTCAACATGGCTAAATGTTGCCTCATGCACGAGCACATCGGCGTCTTTGGCCAACAGCTCAATATTCTTGTTACGTCTGGTATCCCCGATGATGGTCACAATTCTACCGGGCTTTGGTACGCCAATGAAATCCTTCCCGTCAAGTACCCTTCCGTCAGAAAGCGTAACAATTTCTCCAGCCTTTAACTTGCCGTAGATTGGGCCAGAGGGAATTTCGAATTGCTTAAGCTGATCAATAAGTAACTCACCTGGACGTGGTTTCTCTTCGACACGGAAACCAAAGCTTGGCACCCGATGTTCCAATTTCCGTGCATAAACCTTGAAACTATCGTTCTCGAGGACGAGACCATCATCAACGAGCGGAACAAAGTTAATCTTATAACTCAGTTTTGAACCAGAAACTTGGAGTGCTGTTTTGACAAAATCAGCGATTTTTGCCGGACCATAGATGGTCAACGGTTCCTCACCGCCTTGAAAAGAACGAGATGCAATCAATCCTGGTAAGCCAAAAATATGGTCACCATGAAGATGGGTCAAGAATATCTTAGTGATTTTTCTTGGGCGAATATTGGTCGAGAGAATCTGATGCTGGGTCGCTTCACCACAGTCAAATAACCAAATTTCATTTAATTCATCTAGTAGCTTTAATGCGATACTACTAGTATTTCTTCCCTTCGCTGGTACACCAGCGCCCGTTCCTAAAAATTCCAATTCCATGCTAAAACCATCCAAAGCTAAAATTTTGTATTTTTAATTATTTCTTTTGCAATAAATGCCGTGTAGTACTTCGAACCATCAGGACTTGGATGTGTCTGATCATCGTAGAACCAATCCTGGTGACTTACTGAATACTTGTACCAATCAATGACGGTGAGATTCCTATACTTGGCAGCAGATTCGGTGAGCAGTTCATTAACATCTCCCTGCCACTGACGTGGCACCTTAGTATTAATCCAGAATACACGTCTAGATGGGCCGATAATCTGCATCATGTGGGCCATATCATCACTAGTAAATGGACCGTTTGTTCCGAGTGCTATCAAGACCGTATCATTTAATGCACCCTTTTGTTTGTAAGAGTTAACCAGGTCAAATGAATTGACGAGCTGGCGTGAGACAGATGCATCAACAATCATCTGAGGAAAGATAACCTTCAAATTATTACTTGAACCAGCCATTACCGAATCGCCAATTGCCGTTACCGGCAGCTTCTGTGCTAATTGCAGTTGCAATTGCGAAATTCCATATGGTTCAAACTCACGGTTAATTGGTTTTTCTTTGGCATTCTGCTCGGCTTCCCTATATAGATCCGATTTATTAATTTTCTTCTTTTTAGCTTCCTTAGCCTGTCTAATTAAGGCAGAATTCCGCTTTTTATCCTCTGCTTTATTCTTCGCTATCTGCTTAGCTAACGGCGAGTCATTGGGGTCAGCAGCCTTCACGGTTGGCGACACGATAATTGCACTCGCACCGACCAATATGATTAGCACAGCGAAGACGAAGCCAACTTTACGGAATATCTTTGGTGAATGAAAATCAAAGATATTTTTGATGTAACGCCTGGTCTTCGACCAGGTAACCTTTCCGAGCGGACGTTCAATTAATCTGTAAGCTAAATCAGAGACTACCAGAATAATCAGCACCTCGATAATTTGCGCAATGATCTGATTTGAAGGATTCACCTTGACTTTATTCTCGAAGAAAATCATTACTGGGAACTGGTACAGGTAAATTCCATAGCTTCGCTGACCCACCCACTTGAAAATTGGGTTAGTGAGGTACCTGTTAAAGTCGGCTCCCGGATGAGCCACGATAGCAATCAAGATGACGGTTAGAATCGAGAAAATAAACATCCCGCCACGGTATGTTAGAGCCTTTTGCGGATCCATCATTGGCGAGAAAATCAGAAACAACATACCAAGTGCAGCAACGGCTCCGATAGTATTTAAGAGGCGTCGATCACTTTTAGCAATATGCGTCCGTAATTGCGTACTCGGCCAGATAACCGCAAGCGCACCACCAAGTAAGATTGCAAATAGTCTTGTATCCGTGCCGTAATAGATTCTACTTGTGTCAACTCCCGGTTGGTATAAAAAAGCCATCAAAGCAGCAGATAACACCGAAACACCAAGCATAATGCCAAACATTCTGCCGGGTTTCTTAACATAGCGTACTAGGAGAAAGATAATTAGCGGCCAAATGAGGTAGAATTGCCCCTCAATTGAGAGCGTCCAGAGATGTGTAAACGGCGATTCATGACCAGCAAAGCGTTCAAAGTATGATTGACCGTTTGCAATCTGCCACCAGTTGTAAACATTCAGTACATTTGAGATGAAAATCTGGTAGAGTTTGGCCAGCAGGTCTCGCTGGAACATGAAAATGTAGGCACTGGATGCTAACAAGACAGTTAATAGTTGTGGATAAATCTTCTTGATGCGGCGCAGCAAATAGCCTTTATTATCATAGTGTCCTGTCTGCTGATAGCTAGCCAACATGTGATCTGTCACGAGATAGCCCGACACAGCAAAGAAAATGGGTACACCTAGGTAGCCACCAACGAAAACATTTGGGTTCAGGTGGTACAGAATTACCCCTAGCACACCAAATGTCCTTAATCCGTCATAGCCCGTAATATAGCGATTTTTTTGTTTTTTTATATGATTCATTAGTTAAATTCAAACTCTTCTTTTATTCAACAAATTCAAAGGTAAAGTCTGCAACCGTGACATCATCGCCATTCTGCGCCCCAGCATCCCGCAGCGCCTCATCAACACCAAGAGCTTTAAGCTTGCGAGCTAAGCGCATAATACCGTCATTATGCCTAATATTCGTCATCTTAACGGTCTTCTCGAGATCTGCGCCATGAATCTCAAATTCATGTTCGCCCACACGAATAACCTTAAAACTCTGCTCACTAGGAACAAAATTATATTCCTTAGTAGTTGAATCAGTAGTTGGCTCAGGTTCGACAATATTTTCCACCTGTTCAAGCTCAGTTGCAGCTAAGCTCATCAGTTGGAACACACCATCATGTGTCAAACTAGAGATCGGAAAGACTTCTTTATCCCCTAGGTCCTTCTTGAATTGAGCCAGACGGTCATCACTTCCTGGTAGATCCATCTTAGTTGCCACGATAATTTCTGGCTTGGCTTCAACTTTTTCATCATATGACTCAAGCTCTTTTCTGACCACCTGATAGTCATCAAAAGGATCCCGCCCGTTATCTGGATCCATCTCTACTAGATGAAGGATTACCTTTGTCCGCTCCACGTGGCGTAGAAATTGGATTCCAAGACCAACACCATTTGCTGCTCCCTCAATCAATCCGGGTAAATCAGCCATTGAGAAGTCCCGTCCGTCGTCCAATTGAACCATACCCAGGTTGGGCGTCAAGGTTGTAAATTGATACGAGGCAATCTTAGGCTTAGCAGCCGTGACAACGGATAGTAAGGTCGACTTGCCAACTGATGGAAAACCGACTAAACCAACATCCGCAATCATCTTTAACTCTAGTCTTAATGTTCTAAATTCACCAGGCTCACCATTTTCGGCGATTTCTGGCGCTGAATTCTTGGAATTGGCAAAGTGAATATTACCGCGTCCTCCACGACCACCTTTAGCCACTACAAGCGTTTGGCCGTGTTTAGTTAGATCACCAATCAATTCATTGGTATCGAAATCGTAAACCGCTGTGCCAGCTGGAACCTTAATCACCGTATCCTTAGCTGCACGACCATACATTGATTTATTCATGCCGGCTTCGCCACTTGCAGCTTTGAATTTTCTTCTGTAGCGAAAATCCATCAGCGTTCTTAGCCCTTCGTCTGCGCGAAATATGATGCTGCCACCTTTACCACCATCACCACCAGCCGGGCCACCAAGAGGAACAAACTTTTCACGGCGGAAACTGATGGCACCATCGCCACCCTTTCCTGCTTGAACTTCTATTTTAGTTTGATCAACAAACATATATGTTCCTCCACTTCTTTATCGTTATTATAATACCACATAAAGGTTATTTGTTTCGTTGCTTAGAGAAAATAAAAGCCCTCTAAACAAAGATTGTTACAGGGTTAATTTAATCGTCTGTGCCTGTGGTAAAGTCAAACCGGCTTCCTGTAAGTCAGACACACTTGCTTCTTTAATTTTCTTCATGGAACCAAATTCTTTGAGTAATTTAGTCCTAGTTTTGGGGCCTATTCCCTTGATACTCTCGAGCTTCGAGGACAGTGCATTCTTACTGCGTGACTGCCGGTGGAAAGTGATGGCAAATCGGTGCACCTCTTCTTGAATCCGTTGAATTAAGTAGAACGCCTGTGATTTAGCATCCAATTGAACAACAGCCAGTGGCTCACCAAAGATCAGTTCGGCCGTCTTATGTTTATTGTTCTTCACCATCCCAGCTAGTGGAATATCTAAACCCAACTCGTTCACTAGAACATCGCGGGCTGCATTAACTTCAATTACACCCCCATCCATCAGGATTAGTGCGGGCATCTCAGCGTGTTCCTTTAACAGTCGTGTATATCTTCGGCGAATAACCTCTCTCGTATTGGCCGCCTCATCAGCACCTTGTTGATGCTCATATTCACCCTTAAGCTTAAATTTTCGATAATGACTCTTGTCTGGTTCACCATCGGTATAAACGACCATGGCCGAGACAGGATCTGTTCCCTGGATGTGGGAATGATCGAATGCCTCAATCGTATGACCATAGGGCACACCGAGTGCTGCAAACAGCTCCTCCTGCGCTCCAAGGGTCTTTCTGTTATCTAACTCAAGCAGCCGGAATTTCTCCTCGAGCACTAACTGAGCGTTTTCCTTGGCCATGTCTAGTAAGGCTATCTTTTGGCCACGAGAAGGTGTGTGTACCGGTACCTGTAGTATTTCACCCAGCGTACCATTTTCTAATCCCTTCGGAACCAAAACCTCTTTTGGTAAAACGTGATTCTTTTGATTATAAAATTGCAAAATAAACGAACTGAATTCTTCAATCGGATCTGTATCATCAGCCAGTGCAAACAGACGCTTCTCCCGTTTCAACAATTTGGTTTGCCGCAGGAAGAAGATTTGAATGCTCATCCAACCCTTGTCGACGTAAAAATTAAAAATATCCCTTGGCGTGTGGTCGTTTGAGATAATCTTCTGCTTCTCAACTGTGACCTCAATGTAGTGGAGTTGATTCCGAATCTCACCCGCTCGTTCAAATCTGAGCTCCTGAGCGGCCTTGGCCATCTCAGTCGTCAACTTTCGTTTAACCTCGGCCACATTGCCATTCAAAAAGCTCTTGATTTTCTTAATTTGCTTAGCGTACTCTTCCACGGGAACTTCCTTGAAACAGGCGCCGAGGCATTGACCCATATGGTAGTACAGGCATGGCCGACCAAGGTGTCCGGCACAACGTCTTAACGGATACACTTTCTGAAGAAAATGGAGTGTTTCCTGTGCGGCATAAACGTTTGGGTATGGTCCGAAGTAGTAGCCGCCGTCCTTCTTAATGTAGCTGGTAATCTCGCTCTTTGGGTCACGTTCATTCGTGATCTTGATGTACGGATAACCGGTTCCTTGTTTTAATTTAATATTATAGTAAGGCTTGTGTTTCTGAATCAGTGTAATCTCAAGCAAAAAAGCCTCTTTATCACTACTAGTCACAATCGTTTCGAAATCCACAATTTCTGAGACTAGGTGGGCAGTCTTGCCCTCGTGCGCACTCTTAAAATACGAGCGAACTCTATTTTTCAGGTTTTTCGCCTTACCGACGTAAATAATCTTTGAATTCAAGTCCTTCATCAGGTAACAACCCGGTAAATCAGGTAACAAGCTCAATTTATGTTCAATATGTTGACTCGCCAAATTAGTCACCCCCTCTTTTCGATTCTCACTTTGTCTAATTTTATTCAAAAACACAAAAAAAGCAAACATAATGTTTGCTTAAAACCTTGGTATAACAATTATTACTACATATTGGTATCTAAAACTTTGGATAGAAATTCCTGTGTTCGTTCATTTTGCGGATGATCGAAAACATCCGTTGGTGTACCTTGCTCAGCAATAATTCCTCCATCCATGAACCAAACTTGGTTAGCAACCTTCTTCGCAAAGCCCATTTCATGGGTGACAATCACCATTGTCATTCCTTCCTTTGCCAAGTCCTGCATAACCTTCAACACCTCACCAACCATTTCTGGATCAAGCGCGCTAGTCGGTTCGTCAAAGAGCATCACGTCCGGATTCATCGCCAGTGCCCGAGCAATCGCCACCCGTTGTTTCTGCCCACCTGATAACGAGCTCGAAAACGCTGCTGCAAACTCCGCCATGCCGACCTTAGCCAACAATTCTTGTGCCACAGTAGCCGCAGCCTGCTCGTCCATCTTCTTAATCTTCTTGAGTGCTAGCGTGATGTTGTCGAGCACGTTCAGGTTATTGAAGAGGTTGAAGTTCTGAAACACCATGCCCATCTTCTCACGGAGTTGGTTTAATTCACTTTCTTTCAAGCTCAAAAGGCTTTTATTTTCGAATTTGACGTCACCACTTGTTGGTGTCTCAAGCAGGTTTAGACAGCGTAAAAATGTACTTTTACCACCACCAGAGGGACCAATAATAGTAATTACGTCTCCTTGGTTAACAGTAGCCGATATGTCCTTCAAAATCTCTTTATCGCCGAAATTCTTCACTAGATGTTCAACATTAATTATTTCCATGATTCATTCTCCGTTCGTAGAAATTAAGTAACTTAGACAGTCCGTATGTGATGATGAAGTAGATGAGCATTGCAATCACAATTGGAATAATTCCTTGATATGTTGCTGCCTGCACTGCTCTTAATTGGAAGATCAGGTCACTGACACCGATAATTGAAACGATTGAAGTTTCTTTAATCAGTGAAATGAACTCGTTACCGAGTGCCGGCCAAATATTCTTGATTGCTTGTGGCAAAATAATGCTTTGCATGGCCTCCTTCTTCGATAAACCAAGTGAGCGTGCAGCCTCACCCTGACCAGCATCGACAGAATTAATACCACCACGGATAATTTCCGAAACATAAGCAGCACTGTTAATTGAAACAGCGATGAATCCGGCGAGGAGTGGTGAAATATCGACATTCAACATTTTACTCAAGCCGAAATAGACGAACATGAGTTGAATCATCAACGGAGTGCCCCGAATAAATTCAACGATGGCCTTCACGATATTATTGACAAATTTACTATTCACTAACCGTAGTAGTGCGAATAGAATACCTAATACTACACCAAAGATTGCTGACACAACAGTAACAAGGATTGTGTAACCCAAGCCATTAGCAAAATACTTCCAATACTTCGCCACAATTAACCAGCTATTCTCTTTCTTAGCTGCCGGTTTCAAATAATCACCTGCATCTGCTAAGTATTTGGTAATCGAGTCTTTCTCGTGAATCTGGTCAATCGTCTTGTTTGCAGCTGCAACTAACTCTGGTGAATTCTTCGGGAAGGCGATTGCGGTTCCCTCCATGTCAGATCCCTGAACCAACCCACTCTTGATGTACGCGAGATTGTCATCGTGTGCTGCATAGGCAATTGCTACGGTTGATTCCATCAGCAATGCATCTGTTTTGTGTGATTTCAACGCAAGGATTAAGTCAGTAATCTTAGTCATCTGGGTCAACTTGGCCTGAGGCATTTGTTCCTTTGCAAGCTTCAACTGCAAGCTACCAGTTTGTACCCCAATCTTCTTCTCAGCCAATGAATGAAAGTTCTTGTACAGCTTTTTATCATTCTTGTTCACCACGAAGTACTGGTCGGCCTGGTAGTATACTTTGGAAAAGTCAGCACTCTTCTTCCGTTCGTTGGTGGGGGTTAAGCCTGAAATCGAGAAATCGATTTTACCCGTCTCGAGGCCAACTAGTAATGAATCGAAATCCATTTGCTTAATAACCAACTTCACCCCAAGGTCCTTCGCAAACCGTTCACCAATCGAGATGTCCATTCCAATCGCCTTTTGTTTACCATCTACAGTAGCGATGAATTCGTATGGCGGATAGTCAGGCGAGGTTCCCATGACGATTTCGCCCTTTGCCTTAATCTCGGCAACTGTGCTGGCATTGACCTGATTTACTTGTATACCTAACCCAATCGCTAGGCTGATCATAGCGATGAAACTGATGATAATTCCCGTGAAAATATTTTTCTTATGTTTCATTGTGATTACTCCTGTTCCTATTTTGTTGTTATTCAACGATGTTTTTCGTATACTTCATCTAAGGAGATGATTATTTATGGGACTGACATTTAAAAGAGACGACGAGCTCCAGAAGGTACTGGATAAATTTGCCATCCTACCTGATGATAAATCGAAGCCAAAGGAGAAGCCAAACGCAGATTTATCAGGCGCTGAGAACGTGTCTAAGGTAGATACCGCAACTCAAGAGAAAAACTCTAAATAACAATATATTTAATTAATGATTAAACGTTTTATCTTTGTTTAAAGCTAATTTAATGAAAAAAACGGTTAAAAAAAGACAGATTACTTTTCGGTAGAAAAATAATCTGTTTTTTTAAACAAATTATCTTCCGATTTTACGTAATTTAATAAATAAAATTCAAAAGATAGTATTTTTTACATCTGCTCTGGTGCTTTAATTCCTAGTAGGCGTAAGCTCTCCTTCAGGACCGTGGCTGTAGCTTGAACCAATCCTAGTCGCGCGTGGATTCCACCGTCATCAGCAAGTATTTTACTGTTCCCGTAATAACGGTTAAATGCTTGTGACAACTTCAAAGTATACTTTGCGATGACTGATGGTTCGAAGCGATCATTTGCCTCTTTAACAATCTCTGGAAACTTCTCCAACTGTTTAACGACCACCCATGCATTGGCATCGTCTAAAGCATAATCACTCCCAGTAATCGCAAGTTCCTGCGCCTTACGCAGAATACTCTGGCCTCTGGCGTGGGTATATTGGACATAAGGACCAGTGTCACCCTCAAACTTCAATATCTCTTCAAGATTAAAGTCTTCTGCAAGAATGCGTTCGTTCTTCAAATCGTTGAAGACGACTGCACCAACACCAACCTCACGTGCAACTTGCTCCTTGTTTGGTAGTGCAGGATTCTTAGCCTCAATCATCTTTAATGCTAGATCCATTGAGTCGTTTAGCACTTCCTCTAGCAAAATGATGCGTCCTGAACGGGTCGAAAGTTTCTTACCATTCACTGTAATCAAGCCAAATGGGATATGATGCATCTCCTTAGCCGATTCAAAGCCCATCTTCAGGAGTACGGCTTGGACCTGCTTGAAATAATGCGTCTGTTCACTACCAACCACATAAAGGTTCTTGGCGAAATCGAATTCGCGCTCACGATAGATTGCCGTGGCCAAATCACGAGTGATATACAGGCTAGCACCGTCGCTTTTCAGAATAACCGCTGGTGAAAGGTTGTATTCGTCAAGGCGAACAATTTGTGCACCCTCAGATTCTTCCAACAGATTCTTTTGTTTCAACAACTCAACTACCTCGTCGAGTTTATCGTTATAGAAGGCCTCACCGTTATAGATATCAAACTGAATATCCAAAATATCGTAAACCCGTTGGAATTCCTTCAAAGATACCTCGCTAAACCACTTCCAGAGACGGTGTGCTTCTTCATCACCATCCTCAAGTTTCTTAAACCAAAGACGTGCTTCGTCATCCAGTTCCGGATGCTCAACATCCTCCTCATGAAACTTCACATAATAAGCAACGAGATTTTTTATTGGATCCTTTTTGACATCCTCCTCGTTACCCCAGAGCTTGTAAGCCGTGATTAACTTACCAAATTGGGTTCCCCAGTCACCTAGATGATTGTCTTTAATCGGATGGTAGCCACGTTTAGCGAGAATATTAGCAACCGCATTCCCAATTACCGTTGAGCGTAAGTGACCCATGGACATTGGCTTAGCGATATTCGGTGACGACATATCAATCGGGACGTTTCCATTATGACCTTCATCAAAGTAACCGTAATCTGCTCCCTCGTTCAAAACCTGCTTAATTACCTCATTTGAAACGACGTTCTTGCTCAAGAAAAAGTTGAGGTATGGTCCCACTGCTTCAACATGGTCGAAATAGTCCGACTTGACTTTAGTCGCCAGTTCTTCAGCGATGACTGCTGGATTCTTATGGAACGTCTTTGCTAATGCAAATGCAGGAAACGCATAATCTCCCAGATTCTCCTGCTTAGGAACTTCGAGTAAGCGATAGATTTCCTCTTCGTTTAATGCTGCGTCAGTCGCAGCGAACACTGCGGCTGCAATAATTTTTTTATAGTCCATTCTTCCTCCGATACAAAAAAAGTCCCTTTTCAATTGAAATAATTGAAAAGAGACGAGTTGTTTAACCCGCGGTACCACTCTAATTGATGATTAATCCGCTTTATTATTCTAATTTAGAATCCTAAAAGGCGCGCCTTCGTCTGGCTACACCGTCAAGCTCTCATCGTCCTTGACTCGCTGTGCGTGTATTCCAGCTTACTCTTCCTTTGTCATTGGAATAGCATTAATTTAACCCATCCAAATTTTAATGTCAACAAAAATATGTTTTTATTTTAAAAATTTGGAGCAAAACTAGACTTATCAATAGTTACTTGTATAATACAAAATTCCGTGTCAACAGCATTACAGCTGTTCTTCGATCCACTGCCAAAATTCTTCAACATGGAGCTTGGTTTCTGCACTGAAAGTCAGGAATGAGACATTTGCAGCATGCAAATCAATCTTGCTGCTGATTTGTTTGAACACCTTATTGTGCTGACTAGGTTTTATTTTGTCAATCTTCGTTGCCACAACCAGGATCGGTTTGCCGATGTATTGGGCGTACTCAAACATAGTCACGTCATCAGCCGTGGGCTCGTGCCGAGAGTCAATCAATAGAACTACCCCACGGAGATTATCACGGGTGGTCAAATATTCTTCAATCATCACCCCGAACTCTGCCCGTTGTTTCTTAGAAACTTTAGCGTAGCCATAACCAGGCACGTCAACCAAATAGAACTCCTCATTGACATGATAGAAATTCAGCGTCTGCGTCTTACCCGGGGAACTAGAAGTCCGCGCGAGTTTCTTTCTGTTCAGAATAGCGTTGATCAAACTGGACTTACCAACATTTGACCGGCCGGATAAAGCAATCTCTGATTGCTGGTCAGTTGGATATTGTTTACTGGAAACGGCACTCATGACCATCTCAACGGTTTTAATTTTCACGTTAAGAAGCCTCTTCTTCCGTCTTCTTTAAGACTACTTCAGCCTTTTTAAGTTTCTGAATCACGGCCCGATCAACTATGACCTTGGCCACATTCTTATTACTTGGGATTTCATACATGACATCCATTAGGCTATCTTCGATAATCGAACGAAGACCACGAGCACCAGTATGGCGCTCAATCGCAATTTTGGCAGCCTCAGCAAGGGCATCATCAGTGAAGTCTAATTCCACCTCATCCAATTCAAATAGCTTACGGTATTGTCTAATAAGCGCATTTTTGGGTTCGGTCAGTATTCTCACTAAATCGTCCTCAGTCAGCTTATCCAATGTAGTGATAATCGGAATTCTCCCAATAAACTCTGGGATCAGACCAAATTTCATCAAATCTGTGGGAATAAGGTGCTTGGTCCACTTATCATCGGCAACGTCTTTTGATTCATCATTAAAGCTACCGAAACCAATTGTTTTGTCACCCAAACGACTCTTGACAATTTTGTCGATCCCATCGAAGGCTCCACCGACTATGAAGAGGATGTTCGTTGTATCAATCTGAATCATTTCTTGTTGTGGGTGCTTGCGACCACCCTGCGGTGGCACGTTTGCAATTGTTCCCTCAAGAATCTTCAGTAGTGCCTGTTGCACGCCTTCACCGGAAACATCACGAGTAATCGAGACGTTCTCACTCTTCTTAGAAATCTTATCAATTTCATCGATGTAAATAATTCCTCTTTGCGCACGTTCAACATCATAATTGGCATTTTGAAGTAACTTGAGCAAGATGTTCTCGACATCTTCACCCACATAGCCAGCCTCAGTCAACGTAGTCGCATCAGCGATGGCAAATGGAACATTCAAAGTACGAGCCAGTGTCTGCGCCAAGAAGGTCTTCCCAGAGCCCGTAGGTCCGATTAGCGCGATATTGCTTTTCTGAAGCTCTGTGCCGTCATCCAGATTCATCTGGCTAATTCTCTTATAGTGGTTGTAAACGGCGACAGAAAGTGTTTTTTTAGCATTCTCCTGGCCAATAACATAATTGTCTAACTTTGCCTTTAACTCAATTGGAGTCGGCAGATCTTTGGCGTCCTTTAACGAGTTGTTTCTGGATTCATCCTCAATAATTTGCTGACTGAGTTCAATACATTCATTACAGATGTAGACGCCATTACCGGCGACAATCGTTCTGACCTGGTCCCGCGTTTTACCACAAAAAGAACATTTAATTTGTTCTGGATTTTCCATTTCATCGACAAACATCAGAACACTCCTCTATCTTGTAAATTTCAATTCAAACTTATTTGTATACTACTTAATTACAACTGCTAAATTACCACAAAACACTACTAGGGTAAAGTTTTCAGCTTAATTGAAAAAAGGTGGGTCTCCCCACCAATTTTATAACACTTATTATTTGTCTTCTTTTGCTTCTTTGTTGTCAGTAGACTTCTTAGTCGACTTCTTGGCTGCTTCCTTCGCTGAAGAGGCAACAAGTTCGATTGCCTTTCTCACAGCAATATCATGTCCGAGCATGTCGTCAGTCAATGTTTGACGAACAACCTTCTCATCCATATTGTATTCAGCGGCAAGATTCTTAATCTCATCCTTAATCTCATCGTCTGAGGCTGTCAATCCCTCTTTAGCGACGATTGCTTCAAGTACAAGGTTTGTCTTCACATGATCCTCTGCTGTACCGGCAATTTGTTGTTTCAAATCATCTTCGCTAGTACCAGTGATTTGGTAATACATCTCTGGTGAGATACCCTGTCTCTGCATGTTCCCAAGGTATTGTTGCAGTTGTGTATTCACTTCATCGTCAATCATCACTTGAGGAATTTCCTCGATGGTAGCATTAGCAACAGCCTGAGCAACAGCGAGTTCTTGAACTGCTTCATCAGCAGCTTCGGCCTTTTGCTCCTTCAATTGACCCTTAATCTTTTCTTTTAGTTCATCAAGAGTTTGAACGGAGTCGTCAACATCCTTTGCAAAATCATCGTCAAGATTAGGGAGTTCCTTCGTCTTGATTTCATGAATCTTAGTCGCAAAGTGTGCCTCTTTACCAGCCAAGTCTTTTGCTTGATAGTCCTCTGGGAAAGTAACAACGACATCGACATCGTCGCCAGCTTCGTGGCCAACTAATTGTTCCTCGAAACCAGGAATGAAGGAGTTTGAGCCAAGAACTAACGAATAGTTGTCGGCAGAACCACCATCAAAGGATTCGCCGTCAACAGTTCCCTTGTAGTCGATCACAACGGTATCACCGTCAGCAGACTTACCTTTTTCCTTAAGGACTAACTCAGCGTTTAACTCACGTTTTGATTCAAGTTGTGCGTTAACATCTTTAACGAGTACGCGGCGATCTTGTTTCTCTACTTCAAGTCCAGTATAGTCACCAAGTTCAACAGCAGGCTTGGTTGCAATTGTTGCCTTCATTACCCAAGCTGCACCCTTATCCATGGATTCAGGCTCGATTTGAGGTTGACCAACAATGTCATTCTCGATACCAGCTTCTTTAATGGCAGCAGCATAGACATCCGGCAGAATGCTGTTAAGCGCTTCTTCATACAATGCTTCTTCACCATACATCTGGTTGAAGATTAGACGTGGAACTTTACCCTTTCTAAAACCAGGCACGTTCAGATTCTTCTTAACACGTTTAAATGCTTCATCTAATCCTTGTTTGATTTGTTCTTCTGAAATTTCAAATGTTAATTCGCCAGAATTTTTTCCAGCCTTTTCCCACTTAGCGGACATTTTATTTCCCTCCGATTGCGTTTTTGGGTTGCTTTAGCATACTTAAATATCTTACATTAAAAATTTGTAAAACGCAATAAAACATACACTTATTGGTCCGGTCCTACTGCATTTTATTTCAGCCTACAATTATCCCTAAGCTTGCTTGTCTAAGGAAATGACCTGGGAGTACATTCCGCTTAGTTCGGGATTCAAATGATGAGTAACTTCTAGCACAGTCCGGTTCTTATCTGCCAAAATACGTTGCTCTATCTTCTTTGCCGTGGCTGTATCAAGCGCCGAAGTTATTTCATCCAGGCTGATTATTGGTTTAGGTGCGTAGAAACTACGGGCAAGCCCGATTCTTTGTTGTTGCGCACCAGAGAAATTACGACCATTCTCCAGGATAACAGTATCATAATCACTGACAAAATCCACACCCGCCATACTTAGTACAGATTCAACCTTTTCAACAGCAGGGTTTTCAGCCCAAATTGTGATGTTATTGACGATGCTGTCGTTGAACAAATAATTATTTTGATCGACGTACTGTGTAATCTGTCTAAGTTGTCCGCTAGTTAGTTCTTTAACCTCACGACCATCAACCTTTAGACTTCCGCTGTAGTCAGGCAACTGGCCGCTCAGGATTTTTAGTAGCGTGCTTTCCCCTGAACCACTCTGACCGATAGTCGCCACTTTTTCATTCTTCTTAATAGTAAAATTGAGATCTGTCAGCACATTTTGCTGCTCTATTTGATAGCCAAGATTCTGTGCCACAATGGCATGCTCAAAATTCAAGTTAGTCTGTCCTTGCTCATTAGTCGATGATTCAGTTGTGCCAAAACTCTGAACTAGCGGCTCAGTTGCCTTTAGTTGGACCTGTTCTTTACTCAAATGTTTCAAACCGTTGAATATACTTGCTGCGATACTGCCGGTAGAGCTGATTGCACCAAAAGGTACTTGGCTCATTATGGCCAATGTGCTTGTGATGACGTCTACCAATATCTGACAGACCAACGAGATAGAGTTAATTCCCGTCCCGACCTGATCCTGCGTCCGCGTGTAATCAACTCGACTAGTCGCGTACGCCTTGGAGGCAACAGCAATTCTTTGTGGAATCATTCTCAGTTTGTCTGCGTTGAAAAACACATTACAACCATTCAGAATATTTGTAATTCTGTTCGAGAATAAGCCATTTGCATTGGACAGTTCTGCCGTTGCAGTACTAAGCCTTTTGCTAAATATCTGAGGTAGCTTTAGCATAACGATTGCTAAAATAAGGGTGGCCGCCAGCAATACATAGTGATACATTGCTAGAGCAATAACCGAGAAAATAATCGCTGCAATATCACTGATTAAACTAAAAAAATTACGAAAAGAATTCGCTTCAATTGTCTGTGTATCATTCACATAGTGTGCGATATATTGCCCAACATTCTTCTGATGAAAGCGATTAATATCAAGTTGCGATATCTAATTTGATATGTCGTGCTTAAGATCAACCAACATTGTTTGGATTAATTTTTCCTACGAGATATCCTGGAAATATTCGCTTGTTATTGATACTGCCCAGGTCAACACGTTGACCCCTGTCCACAGGAGAAACTTATTCAGGTTTCTTTCAAAAATTACGTTGGTCGAGAATGTAAATAAAACCGAAGTGAGTGTACTCAACAGCATATTAAAAGTTAACCAAACTGCGTTTAGGACTGTACTTTTTCTGTGCTTAACCAAATACTTTTTCATTGTTTTTACTCGTTATCAATAGTTTTTTAGACCATTAAGTACAAATAATCTGTCGGTATCTTTTATTCTCGGATTCCTTATAATATTGCGCGAAATGTGACAAGCGCACAAGTTCAGCTGGGCTCTGCATCTATTCTTAATCTAATTAATATATTACTTATTTTAGATAACTCAAATATAAACCTTTAATTACTTTCTTACAATCAAGGCAAAAAAAAAAGACGCATAGATATGCGTCTTCTTAGAGCGTTGATTAGTCAAGAATTTCAGTAACTTGACCAGCACCAACAGTACGGCCACCTTCACGAACAGTGAACTTAGTTCCCTTTTCGATGGCAACTGGAGCGATAAGGTCAACTTCGAAAGTAACGTTATCACCAGGCATAACCATTTCAACACCATCTGGTAACTCGATAACACCAGTTACGTCAGTAGTGTGGAAGTAGAATTGTGGACGGTAGTTTGAGAAGAATGGAGTGTGACGTCCACCTTCTTCTTTAGTCAAGATATAAACTTCACTCTTGAACTTAGTATGTGTTTGGATTGAACCTGGCTTAGCAAGAACCTGACCACGTTCGATTTGGCTACGGTCGATACCACGGAGCAATGCACCAATGTTATCTCCGGCTTCACCAGCATCAAGAGTCTTACGGAACATTTCTAGTCCAGTAACAGTACTCTTCAAGATTTCTGGTTTCAAACCAACGATTGCAACTTCATCACCAACGTGAACTTCACCACGGTCGATACGACCTGAAGCAACAGTACCACGACCAGTGATCGTAAATACGTCTTCGACAGGCATCAAGAATGGCTTATCATTTGAACGTTCTGGAGTTGGAATGTATTCGTCAACAGTGTCCATCAAGTCATAAATAACTTGTTCTTGTTCTGGATCACCTTCAAGTGCCTTCAATGCTGAACCACGAAGCACAGGAATATCATCACCTGGGAAATCGTATTCTGAAAGCAATTCACGGACTTCCATCTCAACTAAGTCAATCAATTCTGGATCGTCAACCAAGTCTGTCTTGTTCAAGAAGACAACGATGTAGCCAACACCAACTTGTTTTGCCAACAAGATGTGCTCACGTGTTTGTGGCATTGGACCATCAGTTGCGGCAACAACTAAGATGGCACCATCCATTTGTGCAGCACCAGTAATCATGTTCTTAACGTAGTCAGCATGTCCTGGGGCATCGATATGAGCGTAGTGACGCTTCTCAGTTTCGTATTCAACGTGAGAAGTGTTGATAGTAATACCACGTTCTTTTTCTTCAGGTGCTTTATCGATTGATGCATAGTCTTGTTCTTTAGCAAGACCTTTCTTAGCTAAAGCACTAGTAATTGCAGCTGTTAAAGTTGTTTTACCATGGTCAACGTGTCCGATGGTACCAATGTTAACATGCGGCTTTGTTCTTTCGTAATGTTCTTTTTCTGCCATTAAAATGACCCTCCTGTAAATTTGCAAGAAGTCCGTTGAGAAAAACGGATAGTTCTCTGTTGATTATTGTACTACTTTCAGGCGAAAAAGCATAGCTCGCTCGCTTGAAAATATCCTTTATTAATTATACTTACCTTATACTAAAATGTAAACCTATTTGAAGACAAATTTTATCTTGCATGATAAATCTGGTTCAAAAGTTCCGTTACGTTCGTTTGCCCCGCCGGATCGTCAGTCGCCAAAAACTGACCGCGCGCAACAAACTCCACTAGTGTAGCACAAAATTCTGCAACATCGGGAATAAATCTTTCCTCCACCGGGTAGAGCGCCCCCAAACAATAACTGAATTCTCCAAGAATCTGCTCTAGCAATATCGGATCCTTCTCAAGCTTTTGCTCGAGCCAGCGTTGTCCGGTAACGTATAAATTAGTTTTGAAGAAAAAATCTGTCGTTGCCGGCACAAAGTCAAATGGTTGATCAAGCACGGTTACCTTCACCGTCTCTTCCAGACGCAAGCGAATTAGGTCCTCCACCAAAAAAGTCTTGTTCTGCACGTTCATGTTTGGCAGTGTGAGGTACAGCCGCGCCAATTGCAGGTAATCGGTTTGGCTGAGCTGATGGAGCTGTCGAATAGCTGTCTGGGTGAATAATCGACCAGTCGAGAACAGAGCCAGACTCGCCTCAAATATCTCACCCCTCTTCTCACCAGTGACGGGCTCAGCCAAGTTTGCATCAACCTTATCCTGGTATAAAGCAAACTCATTTGCATCATAAATTCGGCTCACTTGGGCCACAATCTGTTGTTGTTCGATGTGCAGGTGATTTATGGCCAACACTTTTTGATACAATTCAAACACGTTAATATCTGAAAAAAGATCGGGCATCTCCTTAATTGTAAGGTAAGCCTGATCTTTTTCTTGCAGTTCTAACTCAATCTCTACGAGTTGTCGACTAATCTGCGGCTCCACACTAATCTTATTTGCCTCAACAAGATAATCCCGTGCAACATCAAAATTTTGCGTAACAACAGCATCAGCAGCCAACCTCATAAACTCCACTTGAGTTTTACTTAGCGTCATTTTGTTCCTCTGCCTTGTTCTTGACCAGGTTACGGTGCCTGTTCTGGTTAACTTCCATAATTACCGGTAGAATCACAGGCTTCCTGTGCGTTTGATCGTAGAGAAATTTCTCAAGATCACTTCTAACATCTTGTTTCAAATCGTTCCAATCAAATTTCTTATTCTCAAAATTATTGGTAATTGCGGTTTTTACAACTTCAATAGCCTGATTCATTAAGTCACGGTTAGCCTTAATATAGACGAATCCACGCGTTGTTACCTTTGGCTGTGAGATGATTTTCTTCTTTTTCCGATCAATTGTGACCGCAGTAATGAAAATACCATCGTCGGACAATACCTTACGATCACGCAGGACAATCGTGCCAATATCGCCAATTCCAGAACCATCAATCATCATATCATCAGCAGGTACGGGCGTTGACAAGTGGAACCCATCCTCCTCATACCGCAGAGTATCACCATTCTTTGTAATGAAGATATTCTCCGGCTGGACACCAGCTTCAACAGCCAGTTCAGAGTGATTTGCTAGCAGACGGTATTCACCTTCAACCGGAATAAGATACTGCGGCTTTAACAGGTTGAGCATCAGTTGTAAATCACGTTTAGTTGCGTGACCACTCGAGTGGATATCACGGCCAATCTCCTTTACCTCACCGCCAGCACGATAAACCAGATCTGCAGTGCGCGCTACGTTTGTCTCCATTGCGTGAGATGGTGTGGTGGTGATAAAGACTAGGTCGCCCTCTTGAATCTTAATCAAACGGTGGCGATTTGTCGCCATCTTTTGCAGTGATTTCAATGGTTCGCCTGTTTTGCCGGTTTCTAGAATTACCAGATTCTCAGGATTGACCTGCTTGATATCCTTTGTCTGAATGAGCAAATCTTCTTCCGGTAACGTGAGGTAATTCAATTTCAACGCCGTGCGTACTATCTTTGCCAAATCCCGACCAGTTAGCAGAACCTTCCTGTCCGATGCTGCTGCGGCATTAAATACCTGCTGAATTCTTGAAATATTCGAAGCAACGGAAGCAACAATGATTCTACCTGTATGATATTTAAAAGTATCCAGTACATACTCTTCTATCTCGCGCTCACTAGCATTCTCATACGGAGCCTCTGCATTGGTGGAATCACTAAGTAAAGCGAGTACGCCCTCCTGACCAAGTTTGGCCAAACGACCGAAATCAGTCGCATACATTGGCTTTGCAGATTGATCAAATTTGAAGTCCCCGGTATAAACTATGTGACCATAAGCAGTCTTCAACGCAATACCGATTGACCCAGGGATTGAATGTGTGACCTTAAAGAAGCTAACGGATGTCTTGCCAAACTCAATCTCGGTATCCGCATCAATCTTGTGAAATGTACTATTCTTGACCTTCTTATTCTCTTTCTCAACCGTAATCTTTGCCAGTTCGATGGTCAATTCCGAGCCAAAAACAGGTATATCATATTGCCGCAGAATATATGGTAATGCACCAATTGAATCTGCGTGTCCGTGAGTCAGGAAAATACCGGCGATCTTGTCGATATTCTCCTCGAAAAATTTCAACTCGGGAATGACAATGTCAATACCTAGCAACTCTGTTTCTGGATACTTGAGTCCTGCATCGAGAATGAAAATCTCATCGTCAACTTGAACGGCGTACATATTCTTACCGTTCTCACGGACGCCTCCCAAAATCATTATTTTGATATCTTGCTTCATTTTTTTACCTCATCATATTTGTTTAGCTTAAAACTATGGACCGATTATGGTCGAAACGATAACTAACTAGTTAATTCTAACATAAAGCCCGAACAAAGTGATAGTAATAAAAAAACCGGCCACATATGTGTCCGGTTGTCGCTTAACGACGTAAGCCTAAGCTCTTGATTAATTCACGATATCTTGTAACATCTTTATTACGTAGGTAAGCAAGTAAGTTACGACGGTGACCAATCTTCTTCAAAAGACCAACATATGAATGATGATCCTTCTTGTGAATACGTAAATGTTCATTTAATGAATTGATCTCTTCGGTCAAGACAGCAACTTGCACCTCTGGTGAACCAGTGTCTCCTTCGTGTGTAGCATACTTGCTAATGATTTCGTTCTTCTTCTCTTTTGAGATAGCCATGGTTGTTCCACCTTTCAAATAATTGCCACTAACAACGCTTATCGTCGGTGAGTCGATAGGCAGCGTTAGTGGTTCCGAAGTAGTATTCTACACTATTGCTTTGTTACGTGCAAATAATTTTTAACTTGCAAGGAAGTTATTTCTTCAGTATAATAAAGACCGCTGAGATTTAAAACTATTTTACGGAGGTGATTTTAATGCCACAAATCAAATCAGCTATCAAACGTGTTAAAACAGCTAATGCTGCCAGCGCGAAAAATTCTGCTCAATTAAGTAGTTTACGTACTGCAGTAAAGAAGTTTAAGGTAGCGCAAGCCGCTGGTGCAGAAAACGCCTCTGAACTACTTAAAGACGCAATCCGTGCAATCGACAAAGCTGCTTCTAAGGGATTGATTCACAAGAACAAGGCTAACCGTGACAAGTCACGCTTAACATACCTAGCTAAATAAGTATTTTTTAAAGAGAACGTAGATGATTATCATCTATGTTCTTTTTTTGTCGCTAAAAAGTTAACAGAAAGCTCTTCAGCGGCGTCTCACCTTGAAACTGACCACTTTTGTAGCCAAATTCAAGCTCAATTATGCCCTTCTGTTTTGCAACCAGCATGGCCAGCGCTGCACGATTTTGAAGTGCAAGTTTAACACGATATGGGTGGGCCTTTAATGCGGCCACTATCTCTCCCTCACTCATCCGCTTACTTAGAATCTTCACTGACACGATAAAACTAAGTTGGCTCGAGAGGATCGATGTGAGCTGCACGACCGCAGTACCCTGTCGCATTTGGTCGTCAAACAGCGTCAGCATCTGAGTATAGTCGTGCTTCAGCGCAGCAGTAAGCACTTCGAAGATATTCTGTTCAATACTCTGCTCAATATTTGCCCGCACTAATTCCACCGTAATGGTATGCGTGCTAGTTGCGCTATACAACTTGTTTAAATTAGCAATTAACGGATCAATTTGGTTGTTGGAGCGATTCAGCAACTCTTTTTTAGCTGTGGGTTCAATCGTGAAATCATGCTCCCCTACTAGTTCGTCAACCAACTGCGGTAAAACAAATGGTTTGAAATCAGTCAGCATGACTTGAAAATGCTGTTTAACCAGCTTGAGCAGTTTTCGTCGTTGGTCTAGCTTAGCTACGTCTGCCTTCAATACAACCACATGATCCAAGGTATCTATTTGTGCAAAAATATTTTCCAACTCTGTCAATTCATGCTGCTTGAAACTAGTTAATTTGCCGGTAAGAAACAGCGGGTTTTTGACCACAATAATCTTCTGCGTACTAAATAAGGAAGATTCTGCTAATGTCGCAATTAACTCATCTAGCGGTTCAAGTTCCAAATCTAGTGTAATTCGTTCATATCCAACAAACGTTGGTTGTGCCAAATAATCCGCTAGTAAGAGGTCGTTCAGGCTAGCGGAGGAGCCGGAAATTAACAGATTTGGTTTATTTGGATTAGTTATTTTGAAAAATGATTTGAGAGCCATATTTACCTTACTTTAAATAATAGTTGAGCCAATTCAGCCCAAACGGATTAAAATACCAGTTAATCATACCACATTCAGCGGTATTTAATGACCGGATATCATACGTCTGCAGCTTATCAAGCGTTTCCTGGTGCGGATGGTGATACCGATTATTTCTCCCTGCGGAAATAAATGCCACACGGGGATTTACGGCCAAAAGAAAACTCTCATCAGTAGATGTTTTACTACCATGGTGTCCTAGTTTGAGAAAATCAGCCTGAATATCTGCCGTTTGTCGAATAATTTTCTGTTCACCAGCAATGTCTAAATCGCCGGTAAAGAGCCATTTTTTCCGTCCAATACTCACCTTAAGTGCCACGGAATCTTCATTTGTACCCAATCCCGCAATGCTCGGGTGCAACACATCGATTGTAATTGTACCAATTAACAGCTGATCCCCTGCCTGTACTGGTATGAGTTTGACTTGCTTTAGAAATGGCCGTATTTTACGTTGGAAACTCGGATTAGCCTGCATCCCGATTCCAAAGTACAGCTTATTGACCGTAAAATTTTCTAGTAAATCGGCTAAATCACCGATATGATCAGCATCCTGATGACTCAGGAAAACGGCATCGATGTGTGTGATTCCTTGGCTTTTAAGAAAGGGCAGAGAAACCTTTTCAAAGTTACTCCTCCTAGGCTTGGTACCGCCGAAGTTGAGTCGTCCACCAGTATCAATTAAGACAGTCTTACGATTAATCGGGGTCGTCAACAAAATACTATCTCCTTGGCCAACATCAATAAAGGTTACTTGACCATTAATTGGAAACAGATTCAAAAGGATATTTAACGCCAATAGAATGAGCCCGGTATACAGGCAGAATCTTCGTTTAGCCTGCTCACTCCAAAAGATGAGCCAGCTTATCAGCAAGAAAGTTACACTAAACGTAATTACCTGCGCTAATTGACCAAATACGACGTTTCCAAGGCCGACTCTCCCTAAAAACGAAACGCCACCGGAAAGGATACTAAGAATTTGCTCCGCCGGTGGAATCAGCCCCGGCATGAGCGCACCACAAATAACCACCCCCACCGTTACCGGTAGAATGATGAAATTAAATAGTGGAATGGCCAAGAAATTATAAAAGATGGTCAAGATATTCAGTTCAAAAAAATTGAATAAGAGAATTGGCGTGATCAACATATTGAGTCTAGCCGACTGGCCCACAGATCCCATTCTCGGCATGATTTTCAGACCAAGAACCATCAAATAACTCAGTTGCGCTCCTACATTTAAGAATAATTGTGGCATCAACAATTGGTGAATTAGCGCAACAATACCGAATTGATCTAGCGTACCAATGCGTTTCTTCGACAGCTTCGCAAGGATAGATACCACGTAAGCCAACGAGGCCCGAACCAGTCCTGCTTGAAAATCACCAATTATACAGACCACTAGCAGAAGCAATACCAAAGAAGCATATTTGACACGTTGATTGATTTTGCACAGATTAAAAAGAAAGGTGACTACCTGGGTATACAGTAAAACGTGCATTCCCGATAAACTTAGCAGATGAATAATACCGATATTTCTGAAATCATCCACCAGATTGTGCTCCCCTGTCCCTAAATTCTCGCCGAGGAACAACTCTCCCGAGAAGAACCTCAAGTTCTCAGGCAGTTGCGAAAGCCACTGGCGCAGCCTTGCTCTAAATTGAATAATTCGATCACTTAAAGTCACCTGCTTTTTGGCAATTAGATATTTGGTAAGCGTTAATGCGTACTTGATGCGCTTTCGTTTGTAGAACTCCCTGAGGTTAAATTCACCAATATTAGTCGCTTCAGTAATTAATTCCGCTTTAAATTGGTTGATTTTTACGAGAAATGGTAGACCCGCAGCCACCATCCTACGCATTTGTGGTGTTGGCTTAAGCTGCAACGTCACCGTCTGCTCGGCACTCGTGGCCTCACCATAGAAAAAGTCATCTTTCAGAGTCACCTTATCGGGACGGATGACGTAAATTGGTGAGCGCTGATTCGGTGCAGCCAATGCCTCAAATTTTTTATCCTGAAAGTACCCAAGAAGCAACACAATTAACGGTAACAGAATCAATAAATCAAGCTGCCGTTTATTCAGAACCATAAGCAAAAAGTAGCTTAATAGTACGAGTAATAATAAGAAACTCGCCAGCGTATTCTTATTCAAGAATGTCAGGACAGACAGCAAACTAAGCCCGGCCAAGACGAAAAACTTACCCGAGCTAAACAAATTCGTTACATCAAACGGTGACTTGATCGGCAAGACCTTCAAATGTTTTATCTCCAATACCACTCACATTGGTTAGTTCCTTGGCGTCCTTAAACGGGCCATTCTCTTCACGATATGTGACAATCTGTTCGGCCTTTTTCTCACCGATGCCGTTTAATTCCTGCAGCTCCGAGACCGTTGCCTGGTTAATGTCAATCTTCGCTGCAGCGGCCGTACCTTTTCCGGAGCCTGCGTCCCCAGTAGTATTTTCACTAATACCGACGGCTGGAGCGTTTTCTCCCTGATACGGCACATAAATTTTGGCCTCGTCAGTCAAAATCAGCGCCCGGTTGATTGCCTTTAAATCGGCTTTAACATCAATACCACCGGCAAGCTTGATCAAGTCATTTAACCTTGCTCCCGCCGCAATTTGATAGACACCCTCATGCGCTACCGCACCGAAGATATCTACGGTAATTCTGGTATTCTTCTGCTCCTTCTTGCTTGTCGCGCGCGCATTCTTTACTGTGCTCTGACCACTGCTTGACGAATTAGATACATCTTTAAATACCTGTTCGTTATCCACCGGTTGGGTAAAAAGCTTCATTGCGATTAATAATCCGCCAGCAAGCAACACGATTGCGCCAATCACATAAGCCTTCTTTTGCTTTAATAATTCCACGTACTTCATTAGTAATCACCTCTAATTGTAAGTACGCAAAAAAACACAACATCCATCAATGTTGTGTTAAATAATTTAATGCATCAGTGAAGTTCTTCACCGGCACGATTTTCATCTCTGTCTTTAACTTTTTGGCCGCCGTGACTGCTTCGGCGTAATTAGTGGTTCTTTTGGTCATCCCTGGCAGGCGTTCACTCGGAGCAAAAAATATTTTTGCTCCTTTTTTGGCAGCTGCAGCCACCTTCTTATCAATGCCCCCGATTGAGCCAACATGACCTGTTTCATCGATCGTGCCTGTCCCAGCAATTTTGCGGGATTGGGCAATATCTTGATGAGCAAGCTGCTGGTAGAGCTCAAGCGTAAACATCAATCCCGCGGAAGGTCCACCAATATCCGTGATATCGGCATGGACCGCCGGTGTACTGGTGACCCGCGACTTCTCCGTTAACGTGATGCCAATACCGACTCTTTTCGTCTCGGGCAATTTCGTGGCTTGACCACTAATTACTTGGGTCCTACCGGCCCTTTGCACACCAATCCTAATCGTCTGACCTAGTTTGACACCAGCGAAATAAGCAATCAACTCTTTGGAATCATGAAAAGTATGGCCGTCGACTTGATTAATCACATCGCCAACCGCTAATTTTCCTTTGAAATCAGAACTAGCTAGAACATCCATCACATAGATTCCTTCAAAAGTTTTTTTGACCGGAACGTGTGCGGTTTTGGCGGCAAAATAGACCGCATTATTGATTGAATCTGCCATGTAGAATTGTTCAACCTTATTATGTTCCTCTGTGGTATTATCACCATCAATTTCTTTCTTCGGTACAAGTTCACTAAAACTACGCCACGAATTCGTCAGGTAATCAAACACCATGGCGGGTCGGATGGACACCGCTGTAAAATAAAAACCACCGCTGTGACTTTGCGGTTGATCAATCTTGAAATACTTGCTTACTTGATAGGCACCACCGGGAGTTTCTACGTAGTATTTTGTCGGTAAAAAGAGGCCGGCGACAACTACGCAAACGGCCAGCACTAACCAAACTAGTTTATAACTCTTTCGTTTAATTATATTGGGCTGAACTTTCATAAATCAATCCTAATCTAACAACTTCTGTTGCAATGCCTGGGCTACTTCTTGGGGTACTAACTCCTTCAAGTTACCACCAAAAATTGCAATTTCTTTAATCATACTCGACGAGATGTAACTTTCTGTTGGGTCGGCAAGCATGAATACCGTCTCGAGTGTTGGATCCTGCGTCTTGTTCAGCGCTGCAATTGCCCGCTCGTAACTGAAATCTTGCTCGTTTCTAAGCCCTCGGAGGATGAAATCAGCCTTTAATTCATGGGCAACATCGACCGTCAGGCTGGCGGTCCGGCTGACCACTTCAACGTTATCAAGGTAACGCAAGCAAACTTTGGCCAAGGTAACTCGTTCAGACTGGTCAAATAAATACTTTTTCTGCGTATTTGTTAACACCACAAAGTAAATTTTGTCGAACAACTTGCTTGCACGTTCGAGTGTCTTTAAGTGACCATTTGTGATTGGATCGAAGCTCCCTGGAAAAATTGCTGTGCTCATCATCTACTGCTCCCTTTGATAAATTCTGATTGTTGTGTGTCCGTAGTTCAAAGTTTTCTGTAAGCTAGTGCCTGGTACCGTCATTAGCTCCGTCTGTTCATCTGTCTCAGCTACAACCAGAGCGCCTGGTGCTAACAGGTCCAAATCAAGCATCTTGGTTATAATCTGGCTAATCTTTTGTTTAGCATACGGCGGATCTAAGAAAACCAGGTTAAATTGGCAACTCTGTTGCACTAACTGCTGTAATGCCACAGTGTCAGGACGCTTGATTACCGTGAACTTGTCTGTTTCTTTAGTCAACGCCACATTCTTTTTGATAATCTCAATTGCTCCGGCCGCAATGTCCACCAAATAGGCCTTGTCCATTCCCCTTGAAACAGCTTCAATTCCCAATGCACCACTGCCCGCATACAAATCAAGGACCTGGCCACCATCAAAGAACTGGCCGAGGCTATTAAAGAGTGATTCCTTTACTTTGTCACCTGTAGGACGCGTCAGATTACTCTTTAATGTGAATAGGTTTCGTCTAGCATATTGCCCTGCAATAATTCTCACTAATGTTTCCCCCTCTCTGCCTCATTATGTTGCTGTGCCTCAAGTTTAACCTGTTCCATCAGCTCTTTCTCGTGGGCAAGGTCAAAGTCTAACTTTAGTACGTTTGAAGACTGGATTCTGCGCACAAAATGAGCCCGTTGGAGACTATGCCGAATATCGTGTACCTTCTCCTTTGGCACATAAAGATAAACATATTTCAGTGCCTTCGAAGCATGGACTACATTGCCATATTGAAAGAGCTTCTTTTGGTCATTAAAATTACGCAGCCAAACCACTAGTCCTACGCGATTATTGAATTTTTCACCCAAATTAACTTGCACTGGCAATCTCCTCCTCTGACTTAATTCGTTCATTCGCTGCAATATTTAAGACGAGCGCAATCGAAGCTGTCAACACTAATAGACTTGATCCCCCATAACTAATGAATGGCAACGTTACACCGGTAATTGGTAGCAGTCCCAGCACGGCACCGATGTTGAAGAAAGTCTGAATAAAAATCATCGTAGCCACACCAAAACAAACGAGCGAATTAAATGAATCATTCGACTTCAATCCGACCATCGTAATGCGCCAGATCAGAAAGAACATTAACGCCAAAATGGCAGCAGCACCGATCACACCAAGTTCCTCCGTAATAATGGAGAAGATAAAGTCGGTATATGGTTCTGGTAAATAGCCGCGCTTTTGGATACTATTACCCAGCCCAACACCGAACAAACCACCGTTATGAATGGCATAGTAAGAATTGACTAGTTGAGCACCACCGTGCTGTTCCAGTTTAAATGGGTTGATGAAAGAGAGGAGGCGCTGAAATTGATAACTATCCTGTAAGAATGGCGGATTCCACCAGATTAAGCCCGCAACCCCTAACACGATCATACTGATGAGCAGGACGTCGAGTAGAATGACGCGCCTTGAGGGGATGCCCGCGACCGAGAACATAATGATAGTAATCAGGAAGAGAATAGCCGCCCCGCCTAAATCGGGCTGGAAAAATGTGAGAAGCATCAAAAAAATTGCGATAATTGAAGGTGCCGTTAGTTCATAGACGATGCGACCTGGAACGAATCGCCCATCACGATTGGCCAAAATAAAACCCAGATAGAGAATTAAAATCAACTTGGCAAATTCCACTGGTTGGATATTAAATGAACCTAGGTTAATCCACCCAACCGCACCGTTAACCGCGGCAGAGTCCCCTTTGACAAGCTTCAAAACCATCAGGTACAGCAGCATCGCAATTACCCCGAATAACAGGACCTTGATGAGTGACTTGCTCTTAAACAGCCGAATTTTAAGTGAGAAAACGATGCCCCCGATGAACAACGCCAAGACGGCGAAGATTAATTGTCGTTTGAGGTAGCTCGTTGGGTCTAGCTTGTTGATAATCATCAAATCCGAACTTGCGGAATAGATCATCACTAGGCCGATAGTCATCAATAACAGAAAAGGTATGAAGATGCCATAATCTAAATATTTAATTTTACTTCGCACAATTGGTACTCCCCTAAAATCAGTCTTGCCTAATTATATCACGTGCATCCGTTTAGATAAAAAAAACTGAACAGTTGTACTGTTCAGTAATTTAAGTATCGGACTACTAATTAGTTAGCCATCCCTTTTTTCTTATCAAATTTTTGACGTTCTGTTGTATTCAGAATCTTCTTCCGCAGACGAATACTCTTTGGTGTTACCTCACAGTATTCATCATCGTTCAAGAATTCAATCGACTGTTCTAACGAAAGAGTCTTAGGTGTCTTAATTGAGGCAGAGTGATCCTTACCTGACGCACGGGTATTGGTCAAATTCTTTCCCTTTGTAACGTTAACCGCAATGTCTCTGTCACGTGAAGATTGACCAACAATCATTCCTTCGTAAACTTCAACTTGTGCGCCGATGAATAACTGACCCCGATCCTCAACGGATTGGAGTGAGTAAGTTGTCGAGTTACCTTGGTTAATTGACACTAAAGCACCATTTCGCCGGCCTGGTTCCCAATTTTTGATAGCTGGAGCGTATTCTTCAAACGTGTGGCTCATAATACCATAACCACCTGTGAGGGACATAAACTCGTTAGAATAGCCAATTAAGCCTCGTGATGGTGCGAGGAAGACAAGTCTAGTCTGACCATTACCGACAGACTCCATGTTCTTCATCTCGGCCTTTCTCTGAGACATAGTATCAATGACTGAACCGACATACTCGTCAGGTGTATCAATCTGTACTGATTCAAAAGGCTCCGACTTAACCCCGTCGATGTCGCGGTAGATAACTTCAGGACGAGATAGTTGTAACTCAAATCCTTCACGACGCATTTCCTCAACCAGGATTGAAAGATGGAGCTCACCACGACCAGAAACTACCCAAGCACCCGGCAAATCAGTGTCTTCAACTTTCAGCGAAACGTCGGTTCTAGTTTGCTTAAGCAGGCGTTCTTCGAGCTTTCTAGCAGTCACAAACTCACCTTCACGACCGACAAATGGTGAATTGTTCGCTAGGAACGTCATTTGTAGAGTTGGTTCATCAATGTGGAGAGGTGGCAAAGCTTCTTGGTGATCAACCGGTGTGATTGTTTCACCAACATAAATGTCGTCCATTCCGGAGATTGCAATGAGATCGCCGGCTTTAGCGTCCTGAATTTCCGTTCTCTTTAGACCAAAGTAACCAAACAGCTTAGTCACACGGAAGTTTTTGGCAGTACCATCAACCTTCATCACAGATACTTGGTCACCAATCTTAATCTTACCGCGGAAAATCCGGCCAACACCAATTCGACCAACGTAATCATCATAATCAAGCATCGTTATTTGAAATTGTAACGGCTCGTCTGAGTTATCAATTGGTGCAGGAATCGTATTCAAAATAGTTTCAAAAATTGGATCCATCGTGTGTTCTTGTGTATCCAGCTCAGGCTTGTAGCTAGAAGTACCGTTCAACGCACTTGCGTACAGAACAGGGAACTCCAGTTGGGATTCGTCAGCACCAAGTTCGATGAATAATTCAAGGACTTCATCCTCAACTTCTGCAGGACGGGCACCTGGGCGGTCAATCTTGTTAATGACCACAATTGGTGTCAACTTCTGCTCTAATGCCTTCTTTAGTACGAAACGAGTTTGGGGCATTGTTCCTTCGTACGCATCAACAACGAGTAAAACACCGTCAACCATCTTCATGATTCGCTCAACTTCACCACCAAAGTCGGCATGTCCTGGCGTATCCAAAATGTTGATTTTAGTGTCCTTATAGCTTACAGCTGTATTCTTGGATAAAATAGTAATCCCACGTTCACGCTCGATTGCATTCGTATCCATCGCACGATCCTCAATCTGGATGTGCTCAGCCAAAGTATCTGATTGCTTCAAGAGCTCGTTCACCAAAGTAGTTTTACCGTGGTCAACATGGGCGATAATCGCAATGTTTCTTATGTCGTTTCTAATTTTCAAAAAAGTTTTCCTCCCTGACCTCATAAAAAAACTGTGACGCAGTCACAGCTTACCATGTAAAACTTCCATAGCAGTTTCATGAAGTTGTTTCGTACTAATAATTACGTTTTCAGATTTTAGCATACTTGGTGGCTCACCGTCAATCGTTGTGACCCGCAAACCAAGTTTTTCCGCAATGAATCTGCCGGCGGCTAAGTCCCACGGTTGTAGGTGGGAGATATAGGCAATCTGTTTCTGATCAAAAATTTCTGTAAATTCAATTCCAGCACTTCCAAGAATTCTGAGTCCCAGTGAGCGTTTGATTAAACTCTGAACCGCAAAGCGGTCCTCTAACACGAAATAACTGCTAACAGAAACTAACCCTTCGCTGATATCCCTGTCCGGCACAGGCGGCATTTCCACCCCATTTTTGAAAATACCGGTATTCTTCGAGCCATAATAACTAACGGAGTTGGTCACATCATGAATGATGCCAGCAAATGGATCTCCATCCCGATAGACGCCCACCATCACCGCGAAATGGTCATATTGCTGCACGAAATTCATTGTTCCGTCAATCGGATCAACAAAAAAGACCAGACCAGCCATCGATTCAAGTGAATGTGCATTATATTCCTCACTCACAATCTTTGCGGACGGATATCGCTCTTCAATTAAGCTGTTGATTCTGCGTTCCACAAGCTTATCAACGTTAGTCACCAAATCTCTCTTGCTGGTCTTATTCGCCACCGTCATGTCGTGGTGATTAGTTGTGATTATTTGAACTGCTTCTGTAACAAACAAATTTAAATCCTGCAACAACTGATTCTCATTCATGAAAAAACCTCACTTACGTAGGAAATTGTACCATAAACTACGCTAAGATGTACGAAAAAAGCCGGTCTAAGACCGGCTTAATTACGCTTGAAAAAACAACTATTTTTAGATATGAGTTGGGAAACCAGTAGCAACATCGCCAGCTTCCATGATTGCCTCACCAAGAGTTGGGTGTGGATGGATTGTCAATGCCAAATCCTCAACATTCGCTCCTGCTTCAAGTGCAAAGGTTAATTCCGAAATCAAGTCTGAAGCGCCTGCTCCAGCAACCTGTGCACCTAGTAGCTCACCAGTTTCGGGTTCGGAAATCAATTTCACAAATCCCTCAGTTTGATCAAGGGAGATCGCACGACCATTTGCGACAAATGGGAATTTAGAAACCTTAACCTTGTGGCCATCTTTTTTGGCATCTTTTTCAGTCAGTCCAGCAGTACCAAGTTCTGGATCGGTATAGCAAACGGCTGGCATTGCTACATAATCAACCGTGCTTGGTTTGCCTGCGATTGCTTCTGCGGCTACCTTACCTTCGTAGCTTGCCTTATGGGCAAGGGAAGCACCAGCAACGATATCACCAATTGCATAGATATTCTTCTTGTTGGTTCTACCTTGTTCGTCTACTTTGACCAAACCGCGTTCGGTTTTTTCGATTCCCGCAATTTCTAGTCCAATGTCGTTGGTATTAGGACGACGACCAACAGTCACCATAACATAGTCTGCAGCAACTTTATTTAATTTGCCATCAGCTTCATAGCTAACCTCAACGCCATTAGCTGTTTCCACTGCCTCTTTAGCCATCGCACTTGTAACAACGGTGACACCCTTCTTCTTATAGCTATCAAGAACTAGCTTAATCATATCCTTATCGAAGTTAGGCAGAATTGAATCTGTTCCTTCGAGGATAGTTACGTGCGCGCCCAAGTTAGCGTATGCACCTGCAAGTTCAGAACCGATATAGCCACCACCGATTACTACAAGCTCTTTTGGCACTTCTGGTAGATTAAGTCCGCCAGTTGAGTCAAGCACCCGTTTGCCAAATTTGAAGCCCTTGATTTCGATTGGCCGTGAGCCAGTTGCGATAATCAAGTTCTTAAATGTATATGTTTGTGCACTATCTTTTTGAATCACGCGCAGCGAATGATCATCTTTCAAGAACGCATTACCCATGATCAAATCAATCTTGTGTTTCTTAAATAGCATGTTGACACCGCCGGTAAGACGGTCAACAACCTTATGTTGTTTCCAGTCTTGCGTTTTAGCAAAATCTATTTTGACATTCTCTGCGCTAACACCGAAAACAGATGAGTCTAGACTTTGTTGGAAACGATGACCTGCATTAATTAACGCCTTCGAAGGAATACACCCGACGTTCAAACAAACGCCGCCAACGAACTCCTTCTCGATTACTGTCACCTTCTGGCCCAATTCTGCAGCGTGAATAGCTGCAACGTAACCACCAGGTCCAGCACCAATTACTATTGTATCTAAGTCTATTGCAAAATCGCCTACAACCATGTCTAATTAACCTTCCATCAATAATAATTCAGGATCTGCAAGCAGTTCCTTTAATCTATTCATTGCACGTTGTGCTGTACCACCATCAATCAGACGGTGATCAAACGATAGTGAGAGCTTTAATACTTTGCCTGCTACCACTTCGCCGTCAGCATTGACAGTTGGTTCTGTCGCAATCTTACCGAAGCCAAGAATTGCCACTTCAGGATAGTTGATAACCGGAGTAAACCAACCACCACCGATGGAGCCAATATTACTAATTGTAATTGTGCCATTACGCATGCTGTCAGCAGAAAGTTTATTATCTTGAGCTAATGCTGCGTTTTCGGAGATTTCTGTTGCAATTGTGAACAGACTCTTTGCGTCGGCATGCTTAATGTTAGGTACATATAGTCCATGTGGCGTATCTGTTGCAATTCCGATGTTGTAACTATTGTGATATACAACTTCTTGTGTTGAATCATCTATTGAAGCGTTCAAAGTTGGGAATTCCTTGGCAACAATCGTCAGCGCCTTAACTACGTATGCCAAGAATGTCAGCTTAATACCGCGATCAGCAGCAACCTGTTTGAAGTGCTTCCTGTGCGCCATCAACTTCGAAACTTCTACATCATCAAATAGCGTTACATGTGGAGCTGTATGTTTACTTGTGGTCATTGCCTTTGCAATTGCGCGACGAGTTGGGCTCATCTTCTCACGTGTATCTTCGTCAGATTGGGGGATACTTGTTGGTTTAGGTGCAGCTACAGGTGCGCTCGCAGCAACCGGTGCGCTTTGTGGTGCAGCCGCAGCAGGAACAACAACTGCTCCACCATTTGACTTGAAGCCATCAATGTCTGCATTAACTACATGACCGTTCTTACCACTTGGCGTAACTTGAGTGATGTCCACGCCTTGTTCTTTCGCATACTTTCTTACGGAAGGCATTGCCAATACCTTTGCCCCTGATTGCGCAGCTGGAGTGCCCGTTGCAGGTGTTTCAGCTGTTGTTGGTGCTGTTGGTGCTGCGTTAGCACTTGCGGTTGGAGCAGCTTCAGCAGGCACGTCTCCCTGCACGCTCAATTGAATCAATGGTTGACCAACAGTGACTGTGTCACCCTCATTAGCCACAATTTCCACGATTTTTCCAGTTACTGGTGATGGAATTTCCTCGACAGACTTGTCGTTCTGAATTTCTACCAGAGTCTCGTCTTCCTTGATAGTATCGCCTACGGCAACGTGCCACTTAACAATTTCGCCTTCGGCGATTCCTTCACCTAGCTCTGGAAGTTTGAATTCGTAGTTTGCCCCGCCAGCAGGTGCGCTTGCTTGTGCGGGCTCTGTTGTCTCAGCAGGTGCGGCACTACTTGCGCCGGCGCCGTCACCATCAAACTCAACCATGTCTTGGCCAACAGTGACTGTATCACCCTCGTTAGCGAGAATTGCGGTTACTTTACCACTGTAAGGAGAAGGTATTTCTTCTACAGATTTATCATTTTGGATTTCTACCAGTGTTTCATCTTCCTTGATACTATCACCGACGGCAACGTGCCATTTGACAATCTCGCCTTCAGCAATCCCTTCACCAAGTTCTGGTAATTTAAATATCTTTGCCATGATCTAATTTACCCCTTACTAGAAATTTGCGATTTCTTTTGCTTTTGCTATGATGTCATCCGGATTTGGTAACCAGTCTTCCTCAGCAGAACTGAACGGATATGGAGTATCAGGTGCGGCAACTAGTCCAATTGGTGCTTCTAGTGAAAGAACTGCACGTTGAGAAACTTCAGACACTACTTGATTACCAACACCAGCTTGTCTCTGTGCCTCTTGCACAACAAGTAAGCGACCTGTTTTTTCAACGGATTTGACAATCGTATCTACATCAAGTGGCGCAATTGTGCGAAGATCAATCACTTCTGCATTGATATTATCGGCAGCCAATGCTTCTGCTGCCTTCAAACTGTCACGAACCCCTGCACCATACGACACGATAGTGAGGTCCGTTCCCTCTTTAGCAACATTAGCTTGGTCTAGAGGAAGTTCGTAAATTTCTTCTGGGACTTCTTCACGGAACGAGCGGTATAGTTTCATGTGCTCAAGGTAGATAACAGGATCATTTGAACGAATCGACGAGATCAAAAGTCCCTTTGCATCGTACGGATTGCTAGGAATAACTACTCGCAAGCCAGGTGTCTGTGCTACTAGACCCTCCAAGGAGTCTGAGTGCAGTTCTGGTGTATGCACACCACCACCGAATGGTGAGCGAATAGTAATTGGCATTTGTCTTGTGCCGTTCATTCTTAAACGTATACGGGACATTTGACCGGCAATTGAGTCCATCACTTCAAATAAGAAGCCAAAGAATTGGATTTCTGGAACCGGACGATAGCCCTTTAAAGCCAAACCAATTGAAAGACCACCGATGCCTGATTCTGCTAATGGCGTATCGAATACACGGTCCTCACCGTGTTTCTTCTGCAAATCTTCCGTTGCCCGGAAGACACCGCCATTCTTACCTACGTCTTCACCGAAAATTAAAACTTTTTCATCTGCGCCTAGTTCGAGATCAAGGGCATTGTTAATTGCTTGAATCATTGTCATGTTAGCCATGATTAGTTGTTCTCCTTTCTTTCAAACTCGGCGATTTGTTCTTGAATATTTTGTGGTGCTACTTCAAAAGTATTGCGTAAGAAACCTGAGACCTTTTGCTTTTCAATAGCATCAGCGTCTTCGATTGCTTTCTTAATCTCCTCTTTTGCACCTTCGACTACTTCGTTTTCTACTTGCTCGTTCCACAATCCTTTTTCGCCGAGGTAGATACGCATTCTATCGAGTGGATCACGTGAGTGCCAAAGATCCTCTTCTTCTTTAGTTCTGTAACGTTTTGGATCATCACCAGAAAGTGTGTGTGGGCCATAACGGAATGTCATCGTCTCGATCAGCACTGGTCCATTACCAGCTGCTGCATATTCGCGCGCTTCCTTCATTACCTGATAAACTGCTAATGCATCCATCCCATCAACTTGCACACCTGGGATACCAGCGGCCACAGCCTTTTGAGCGATGGTTTCTGCCGCAGTTTGACCTTTTCTTGGTACTGAGATAGCAAAGCCGTTATTCTCAACTACGAAGATAGCAGGTGCCTTGAAGTGTCCAGCAAAGTTAATTCCTTCGTAGAAGTCACCCTGTGAAGAGCCACCCTCACCAATATATGAGAATGCCACAGTATCTTCACCGTTCTTCTTGATTCCTAATGCGACACCCGCAGCCTCGACAATTTGCGCACCGATGATAATTTGTGGTGGAATTGCTGCGAAGTCTTCGGGATAGTTATTTCCCTCTTCATGGCCACGTGACCAGAGGAATGCTTTGTGTAAAGGTAAGCCGTGATGAATTAACTCAGGTACATCACGATACCGTGGTAACAAGAAGTCCTTCTTGTCCATTGCGTAGACGCTGGCAACTTGAGAAGCTTCTTGTCCAGCTGTTGGCGCATAGAAACCAAGACGTCCCTGTCTATTCAAGGCTGTTGAACGTTCATCGAGAACACGTGTCCAAACCATCTTCTTCATCAGTTCAACTAGTTGGTCGTCAGTTAAATCAGATTTAACCGTTGGATCAACTAACTTGCCTTGTTCATTCAAAATCTGTCTCATTGGAAAATCTTGAGCTTCGTCCTTGACTAAAGCCTCGAAATCAACAAAACTAGTACTTGATTTTGCCATTTATGTAACCCCTTTTCCAGTTCACCAATCTTTTTTGATGACTTTATTTTACACTCTCAATCTATCAAACTTAGATAAGTTGTGCAAGCGTTTTCCTGATAAAAATTCGTGATATTTCGCGTTTTCATTAAGGTTTCAATCTGGTATTATAGATATGAAAATATTTTTTTAGGAGTGACAATTGTGATATTAATGAAAGATATTGTACGTGATGGAGATCCTGTTCTTCGTGCAACAGCCCAACAGCTTGATTTCCCATTAAACGACGAGACTAAACAATTAGCTCACGACATGATGGAATTCTTAGTAAATTCCCAAGATCCAAAAATTGCTGAAAAGCACCAACTACGTGCAGGCGTTGGCCTTGCAGCACCCCAAGTTGGTCAGTCCATTCAAATGGCTGCCCTTCTTGTGCCGGGAGAAGATGACGAGATTCTGTTACAAGAAGTGATTGTTAACCCGAAGATCACGAGAAGTTCTGTCCGCCAAGCAGCGCTTGCTGAAGGTGAGGGGTGCCTCAGTGTTGATCGTGACATTCCCGGATACGTTCCCCGCGCCGACAAAGTAACGGTGCGCTACCAGAATCTTGATGGGGAAGAAAAAGAATTGAAGTTGAAAGATTATCCCGCAATCGTGATTCAACATGAGATTGATCATTTAAACGGTCATCTCTTCTACGACCACATCAATCAAACAGAACCATTTTCATTGCCTAAGAACACCATCATCTTGTCATAGATAACAAAGACCAGCATGCTGGTCTTTTTTCATATTCGTGTACAATGGAGCCCAATTGTGGTAGTATTTTTTTAGCTATTGGGCCAGCCCAAAACAGACTAAATAATAGAAAAATAAAGGAGTACAAATTTTGATTTATAAAGTTTTCTACCAAAATGATAAAATTGCAAACCCCAAGCGCGAAGACACTAAGTCACTCTATATAGAAGCTGACTCTTCAGTAATCGCTCGTGGTTTGGTTGAGGAAAATACACCCTATAATATTGAACTCATCCAAGAACTAACAGGTAACTCACTTGCCTATGAGCAAGAATCACCTGATTTCAAACTAACTAAGTTTGGCACTAAATAATGAAACTTAAAGTAAAAAACAACGAGACTGCAATCTTTGCTATAGGGGGATTAGGTGAAATTGGTAAAAACATGTACGTGGTCCAATTTCAAGATGAAATAATCGTCATTGATGCAGGTATCAAATTTCCAGAAGATGATCTTCTAGGAATTGACTACGTCATTTCTGATTATTCTTACCTAGTTGAAAACAAAGATAAGATTAAAGCACTAGTCATTACGCACGGTCACGAGGACCATATTGGCGGAATCCCATACTTCCTGGCTCAAATTCCTACTGTTCCCGTATTTGCCGGACCATTAGCCCTCGCGCTAATCCGCGGTAAGTTAGAAGAACACGGCTTACTAAAGACCACTCAATTACACGAAATACACGAAGACACAGTCCTGAAGTTTCCAAAGATTACTATTGACTTCTTCAGAACCACCCACTCCATCCCAGATACCCTGGGAATCGCCGTTCATACACCACAGGGTGTAATCGTCGAAACCGGCGACTTCAAGTTTGACCTCACCCCAGTTGGTAACCAGCCAGCACCCAATTTGCAGAAGATGGCAAAGTTGGGCTCTGAGGGTGTTCTTGCCTTGATGTCTGATAGTACAAATGCTGAGATTCCAGAATTCACCAAGAGTGAACGTTTTGTCGGCAAGTCTATCCAAAAAATTGTCGAAGGAATCGAAGGAAGGATTATTTTCGCAACCTTCGCTTCAAACCTCTACCGGGTTTCCCAAGCTGTGGAAGCGGCGGTAGCCAATAATCGTAAAATTGCCGTTTTTGGACGTAGTATGGAGAACGCCGTCGTAAATGGCCAGGAACTCGGTTACCTGAACATTCCTGAAGGTACGCTGATTGATTCTCGCGATATCAACAAGATTCCGGCCAATGAGGCCATGATTATCTGTACTGGTTCTCAAGGTGAACCAATGGCGGCGCTCAGCAGAATTGCGAATGGTACGCACAGACAAATTACCATTCAACCTGGCGATACAGTAATCTTCTCAAGTAACCCGATTCCGGGTAACACGATTAGCGTTAATCACTTAATTAATCAGCTCTACGAAGCTGGCGCAGAAGTCATTCATGGTAAAGTCAATAACATTCACACATCCGGTCATGGTGGTCAAGAGGAACAAAAGTTAATGCTACGCTTGATTCAACCGAAGTACTTTATCCCCGTGCATGGTGAATATCGGATGCAGAAGATTCATACTGAACTAGCCATTCAGTGTGGCGTCGATCCCAACAACATTTTCATCATGAATAACGGTGATGTCCTCGCACTCGGTAAGGATGAGGCCCATCGTGCTGGACATGTACCTGCTGAAGATGTCTACGTCGATGGCTCTGGTATCGGTGATATCGGCAACGTCGTCATTCGCGACCGGAAGATTCTTTCAGAGGAAGGATTAGTTGTTGTGGTCGCCACGATCGATCCCGTGAAGAAGCGTGTCCTAGCCGGCCCAGATATCTTGAGCCGCGGCTTCGTCTATATGCGCGAATCTGGAGAATTAATTAACAGCGCCCAGAAGCGCATTTACCATGTTTTAAGAACACTAATGGAAAATAATGACAATCTCCAGGAAGCAGATTTACGGCAAGGAATTGTTGACAGCTTACAAGAATTTCTTTTTGATAAAACAGAACGTAGACCGATGATTCTACCAATGATAATTATGAAAAAGTAAAAACCCTAGCGGGTTTTTTATTTTTAAAGGAAAACTATGACTCAGAAAACCGTGCACATTTTACTCAACCCGACGGCGGGATCAGGCATTGCAAATAACAACTTTGAGACAATCGAGCATTACCTCACAGCAAAAAAAATCGATTTCGACGTGACCACCTCCGAGTTTGCTGGCAACATGATTAATCTCGCGCGGATTAAGGCGAACCAGGTCCAGAATAATCCACACGAATTAATTGTCGTTATCGGTGGCGACGGGACATTTAACCAAGCAGTGAACGGTATTAAACAGTCCCATTATCAGGAAACGCCCATCGCATTTCTGCCTTCAGGCACAGGAAACGATTTTGCCCGGGCTATTCCCCTTGAAGTAGACCTCGAGCGGGCACTTGACAAGATTTTGGACTCCCCCACAGTTACGAAGACCGACCTCGGCTTCTACCGTGATTTAAACCATAACGAGAGCCATTATTTCATCAATAATCTGGGTATCGGTTTCGATGCCCAAGTGGTCTCGCTTACGAATAACTCAGTCCTGCGCAAGTGGCTCAATAAGATTTACTTAGGCAAATTTTCCTACGGTATCAACGTTATCAGGACACTAATGTCCCAGAGTACGTTTGAGGTAACCGTCCGGACCGCCATACGACAGAAATCCTTCTTTAACGCCTATCTTGTTACAACAACGAACCACCCTTATTTTGGCGGCGGAATCCCCCTCTACCCGCAAGCAAACGCTTTTAACAAGCAGCTAGCGACGGTCGTGGTCGAGAAGCCTTCGCTTCCGAAATTTATCTACCTCTTCTATTTGATGATGAAAAACGGTGAACACGTCAACAGCGAGTACTTTCACGTCTTCGAGGCTGATAAGATCATCGTTAATTCAAAGTCACTGCAATTTGGCCAGATGGATGGCGAGGAACTCGGCAGCAGAGCATTCGAACTAGAATTCTCGGTCGATAGTTTCAACTTACTGCACTAACATAAATTATTAAATGACACACAAAAAGCAGAAAAATTAATTTTTTTCTGCTTTTAATTTGGTTTCAGCCATCCCAATCATTGGATCAATGGCGTTTTCGATAATTAGTTGTTTGGTTAAAAAATAGCTGGTGGTTTGTTCTTCTGCCGGTGGGTCACGCAGCTCAAGAGTGTCAGACCCTGAATTGACCGTAATATTTGAATTTTGTTGTTCGGATTTCGTCGCGGTACCTAATAAAGTACGTATTCGTTCCACGAGCGCAGTGTCACGCTCGTTACCCGGCGTTGCAATCGCCTGCTCGTAAGCCCGTTTGTCGCCCACCATCACTAGTGAATCTCTGGCCCGCGTAATCGCTGTATACAAGAGATTACGCCGTAGCATGCGGTAATTCTGCATCGTCAGGCTCAGAATCACCAAAGGAAACTCACTCCCCTGCGCCTTATGAATGGTAATCGCATACGCAAGGGTTAAATCGTTCAAATCAAGTTTACTCAGGTTAACCTCGTTCCCGTCGAAATTGACGACAACGTACTTGCTCGTATCTTGATAATTAATACTAATAATCTGCCCAATTTGCCCATTATAAATGTCCTTTTCTGGGTTATTGGCTAGTTGAAGAACACGATCGCCGATTCTAAATTCTTGGCCATCTCGTTCGATAAATTTCTGGTGTTCAGCGGTACGCGGATTAAGCTGATTTTGTAATACCCGATTAAGGTGGTCAATACCACTGTCACTCTTATACATTGAACCAAGAATCTGAATATCATCCTTATGGAAACCGCGCTTCAGTGCCAGCGCGACGATTTGAGGAATCACAGAGTCAATCTGATCTGGTCTGCTTGCAATGAACGAGGAATTGATGGTTTTGCTAAAAATATGTGTCGCTAAACCCGTATTAACCTCGTGCGCTAAGTCTATGATGCTGGAATCATCATCTTGCCGATGAACGTGGCTTAGAGCAACGGTGGGCAGAATATTCGACTTAATTAAATCGGAGAAGATGTTACCCGGACCAACCGAAGGTAACTGATCCTTATCGCCCACGAAGATGATGTGTGGCGTCTCATTGATGGCCGACAGGAGCAATTTAAACAGGTACATGTCCACCATAGACATCTCGTCAACAATCAGTACTTTACCGTTGATTTCGTTCAGGTCATCAGCCAGATATGTATTCTCGTGGCCCAGTCCCAACAAACGATGAATGGTTTTGGCCTCAATCCCCGTGGTCTCTGTCATTCTTTTGGCAGCTCGGCCCGTTGGTGCAGCTAACAAAAACGGTGTGTCCGCACTGAATAGATCCTGTTCTGGTACCTGCTCAAGAATTCTAAACGCCAACAAAATACCGGCGATAATAGTTGTCTTCCCCGTTCCCGGTCCCCCAGTAAGTAAGAAGATTGGGTTAGCTAAGGCCTGCTTAATCGCACTCTTTTGGGTCTCGTCGTAACTAATCTTCAGCTTGCGCTCTACCTGTTTAATCACATCCGCAATCTCGGTGTCAGAATAATGCTTTTCTGCTAACTCACGTTTTTGTAACATAGCAATTTGTTGAGCAATAGCCCATTCCGTCTCAAAGATTTGCTTCAAGAAGGTCTGCTCGCCTTCAATAACCACAATTTCCTGTTCTGCCAGATGATTTAGTTCGATGGCAATCTGATCATACGTTAGTAAAGTCGATTTACCTGAATTCAAGAGCTTCATCGCTGCTTCCAGAAGAAGTTTGTTCGAAACAAACGAATTACCATCCGCATTCAACGCATCCTGGAGAATCTGCAACAGTGCTCCCTGAATCCGTTCCGCCGAGTCGACACTAAAGCCGAGATTATGGCCAACATTGTCAGCAGTCTTGAAACCAAATCCCTGGAGTTTACTGATGAAGAGGTAAGGATTCTGGCGAAATTTCTGTACAGCATCCCCCTGGTATTTCTGGTAGATTTGCGTGGCCATGCGCTTTGACAAACCAATTTGGGTGAGCGATAACAGGCTGTCTGAGAATGTATCCATTGAAGTAATTTCTGTGCGCAGCGTCTCTTTTTGCCGCTTCGAAATATCTAGGCTATCTACTACAGCTGGATTGGCCTTGATCTTGTTAATGACGTCATCGCCCAGACTGGCGATAATCGTCTCGGCCGTTTTGACCCCGATACCGACAAAACTATCGCCACTTAAATATTTTACTAGTCCCGCGGTTTCGTGTGGGAGCACTTCATGATACTCGTCACATTTAAATTGCTCGCCGAACCGCTCATGCTGCACTAGTTGACCACTAAATTCATACAAGCTGTCAAGCTCAATTGCACCGAAATTTCCGGTTACCGTGATTGTTTCGGCAACCCAATCGGTAATCTTGGTCTCCAGACTGACACTCAAAATTTTGAAGAAGTTTTTACTGTTTTCAAAAATAACCGCATCAACGCGGCCTTGAAATTTAATCATCATTCTTTTCCCTAACCAAAGCGAGAACACCCTCATATTGTTTCATTGCGGTTGTAAAATACTCAGAATCGAGCTCTCTGGATTTGGCGAAGTAACCCTCGGCCGAATCCTTGGAGTTGGTCGAACTAGTCACTCCTAACATGAACCAGACCTTGGCGGATCTAGCTGCTACCGGAATCTGCATTAATGCTTCCTTAGCTTGCTTCGTAGCACCCAGTGCCAGCCAAATATCCCCCAGGAGCTCCTGACTCTCATCTGTCATCTTCTTAATTGTTAACACAAACGCCAGTGCCTTCTTAATGTTTCCTTGCTTGAAGAAAATCAAAGCCTGCTGATACAGGACCGTATCTTCTACCGGTAGTTGTGCCAGTAGATTTAGTGCCGCGTCATATTGGCCATCATAGTAATAGGCCACGGCCAAATTAAAGTCCAATAACTCCGGTTTTGCCACCAAGGCATGGGCCTTTTGTAACAATTCAATTGCTTCAGTAAAAGCTTTCTGCTCAAGTAAAAGAGCGGATAACTCAAGGTAGCTTGTGGTATCGTTTGGCTGCTGCTCGATATCCTTCACTAGCTGCCGAATTCTCTCTTGATTTTGTTCGTGCTTCGCTTGTTTATTAACCATCAAATAATGTCCGTTACTCCTAATTTCTTATGCAGAAAATCAGTCTGATTCCAGCTAATTTCTTGAAAAGTCTGCCCCTGATCCTTCGTCTCTAAAATACTCAGACTGGTATTAACTAAGCCGCCCCGACTGCGCAGGTCAGCCAAATCAGTGCCGGCTAGGCTTTGAATGATTGCAACAAGGGCCGCACCGTGACTAACTATTAATACTTTATCATCCTCCGCCTGATACCGCTTCGCAATCTCCGTCACGAGGCTTTTGCCGCGTGCGATTAAGCTGGTAAACTTCTCACCACCAAAAGCACTCGGATCATAACGGTCCGGGTGATACCTAAAGGCCTTTATTTGCACGGGAAATTTGCGTTCGGCATCGGTGAAACTCATACCCTCAAGTTTCCCAAGGTTGAACTCCTTCAACCGGTTATCCGTGATGATGGGAGCCGTCGCACCCAGAGCCTGACGTAGGCTGATGACGGTATCACTGGCCCGTTGTAAGGGACTGGTATAAAAGGCTCTAAAATGCGTGTCCGTACTCTTCAGATAAGTCGCCAGGCGAGCGATATCCTCGTAGGATTCCGGTAAGAGCGGTGAGTTACCGTTACTACCTTGATATCTCCCCTCTAAATTCCATTTGGTTTTACCGTGCCGCACAAAATACAATTGCATGAATCAAACTACCTCAAAATTACTTATTTTTTTATTACTACAGATTGAAAAAACACAGTTGCTTAATCATTCTGTCCTAACCAGGTATCGAGTACTGATCGAAATTCCTGTGGTTGATCAAGTAAAGCCAAATGCCGACTATCGGCAAAGAGGTGCCACTTTGCGTTTGGAATATGATCGTAAACGGATTTTGCAATCAGTGGTGTACACAAGTCATCGGTCCCGCTCGTCACGAGCGTTGGTACCTGAATCTTGTAGAGCTCATCCGTTAATTCAAAGTCACTAATCGTGCCGTTCTCGGTGAACTCGTTTGGCCCCTCGGCAATCAGACTGGCACGTGCACCATTCGTTGGTCTCCTCAGAGGTTCTGGGGACTGCGCGTTTGGCTGCTCCCAACAATATTTATCCATATAACGTTCATTAGCAGCGTGATACTTGTAGCCAGAGAAGTTGCCCGTTCGTTCAGCCTCAGCGATTGCTTGTTGGTCCTCATAACTCATGTAAGAAATCAGCCTATGCTGCTCTTTGGTCCACAGCTTGATTGAGGCTGGTGAACTATTAATCATCGCACTCTTAATCCCTTTTTGAGAAACGTGGGTCAGGTAATACATCAGCAGCATGCCACCCCATGATTGCCCCGCCAAGTGAACCTCATCAAGCTCGAGGTAGCTGCGAATCGCACTCAGCTCCTCAGCCCATGTCTCCTTGACGTAGACAGCAGGATCTTCTGGCAAAGAGGATTTGCCACATCCAACCTGGTCATACATAATCAATTGACGGCCCGTAGCGGCATAATCATCGAGTAATTCAAAATAATTGTGCGAGGATCCTGGTCCACCGTGTAAAAGCAGTAGTGGTGCTTTACCTGGTCTTCTTTCGCCAACTATCCTGTAATACGTCTTGAACTCCCGAAACGGCATGTAACCTTCTTTAACTTGCATTATCTAATCCCCAATCATCTACACAAAAACCGCTTTGCATTGAAAAGTTAATACTCTAATTGTACTACTGTCGCCAATATTTTTCGCATTAATCACGGATTTTCGGCAAGAAAAAAAGGATCAAATTGATCCTTAATTGGTTAGACGCCTAAACGTATTGTAACTGTTTCTGCTCCTGGTATGCAACGTCGATTGTACCACCACCGAGGCACTCCTCGCCGTCATACAATACGACCGCTTGACCTGGTGTAATTGCACGAACTGGCTCGTCGAACTCGATCCAAGCCGTGTTGTCCTCGCGGTTATAATGCACTGTAACGCCAGTATCAGCCTGCCGATACCTAAACTTGGCAGTGCAATGGAAGACATCCTCTTGTGGCGCGGTCGTCGTGAATGATAACTGCGATGCATCAAGACTTGTAGCATACAACATTGGATTCTCAAAACCCTGATCAACGTATAGTGTGTTGGTCGTTAGATCCTTGCCAACAACAAACCACGGCTCGTTACCGTTACCAGTACCGCCAATTCCAAGGCCTGACCGCTGACCAATTGTATAGTACATTAAACCAGCGTGCTCACCCATCTCAACACCAGCGGGGGTGACCATCTTGCCAGGCTGTGCGGGTAGAAACTCACTCAGGAAGTTGCGGAAGTTACGCTCGCCAATGAAGCAAATACCAGTAGAGTCCTTCTTCTTAGCAGTTGCTAGACCGGCCTTCTCGGCAATCTCACGCACCTGTGGCTTCGTTAAATCAGCAAGTGGGAACATCACCTTTTGTAACTGTTGCTGACTCAATTGGCTCAAGAAATAAGTCTGATCCTTGTTACCATCGGCAGCACGTAGCATGTGCACCATGCCATTATCATCACGCTCAACCTTGGCATAGTGCCCCATCGCAACGTAATCAGCATTCAAATCGAAGGCAAAGTCAAGGAACGCTTTAAACTTAATCTCTTTATTACACATCACATCAGGGTTAGGAGTTCTGCCATGACGGTATTCATCGAGGAAGTACTCGAAAACTCTATCCCAATATTCTTTCTCGAAGTTAATTGAGTAGTAAGGCACGCCGATTTCTTCAGCAACACGCTTTACATCCTCATAATCTTCTGTAGCAGTACAAAAACCTTGGTCGTCGGTATCGTCCCAATTTTTCATGAAGACGCCGACAACATCATAACCCTGCTGCTTGAGGAGTAGAGCGGTGACGGATGAATCAACCCCACCACTCATTCCTACAACAACACGCGTTTTACTATTATCCAACGCAAAAAACCTTTCTATACTTCTTCGATGACTTGCTTTTCCATCAAGTCGCGTAACATGTATTCTAGAAGTTCTCGTGCCGGTTTAAGGTTCTCGTTCTTGAAAATATTCACTTTCTGCAGCCCGGTCTTATCCGTAATCACCATGGTTAGATGATTCATCTCTGCATTAACGGTTACCTTAAACTTCATGGTCGCATTGTACGGCGATTCATTATAAAGCGGATGGTCATACAAAAAGTTCTTATTATTCGTTTCCTTGAACCCCAAATCAATCATCGAGTATCTCTTGATTTCGTCACTGATGGCAAACTTACGTGTGTCACCGTTGATTGAAACTGGTTTAGATTTTGTCATTTTCTACTCCCAACAAATCAACACAAACCATTGTAACATAGTTTTGTGATTTTACTTATTTTTTGTACTTATTTTTTGTTCGTAACTTTATGTTGGAGACGTACACAAAGATTAACAAGCTGCATACTCAATTCCTGTACCTCAGCCAGCGTATTCATCCGGCCGAAACTAATCCGAATCGACTCGCTCACACGGGGTGAGTCTGCGCCAAACATTGCGGTCAAAACATGCGATGGCTCAAGTGAACCGGCGGTACATGCAGAGCCACCAGAGACAGCAATTCCGGCTAAATCAAGGTTGGTCTGCAACACATAGGTTGAGACGCCCTTGATCCACAAATTCAGTACGTGGGCCGAATGCTCATCATCAACGCCACCGTTCACCGCAAAGTCAACGTCATTTTCAGTCAAATCAGCCAATATCCGATCTTGAAACGAACGATATTTTGCCTGCATCTTTCTAGGATCCTGTGCCTCAATTTCGGCAACAGCTTGGCCAAAACCGGCAATTGCTGGTACGTTCTCCGTTCCTGCTCGTTTCTTTCTCTCTTGCTCGCCGCCGAAGATCAGCTTTGGTAGCTGCACCTCCTGATTAACGTACAAGAAGCCCAGGAACTTGGGACCATTGATTTTATGGGCGCTCGTTGATAGTAAATCGATGTGTGCGTCTTTAACATCTAATTTAAGATTACCATATCCTTGGACATCATCCACGTGAAAGAGCGCAGAACTTTCCGAGACAATCTCCCCAATCTCCTTCAGGGGCATGAGCGAGCCGACCTCGTTATTAACCGCCATCACCGAGACCAAGATGGTATCTGGCCTAAGTGTCGCCCTTAACTGGTCCAGATCAATCATGCCGTGCTCATTCACGTCCAGGTACGTCACCTCGTAACCGGCCCGTTCCAATTCGTGTAAGGGATTTATGACCGATGGGTGCTCGATCGCAGTTGTGATGATGTGTTTACCCGGACTGCTCTTGGCCACGCCAAATATTGCTGCGTTGTTACTTTCAGATCCACCGCTAGTAAAAATTATTTCAGTCGGCTTAGCATTAATCGAATCACCAATAATCTGACGTGCGTGATCAACAATTTCTCTAGCTTGACGTCCAAAGTAATGCGTACTAGAGGCATTACCAAAGTCCTCGGTCATCGTCTTCGTCATTAAATCAATCACGGTCTGATCCATCGGTGTCGTCGCCGCATTATCAAAATATAGATGTTTCATTTTATCGCCCTTTTTTATAGAATATCTGTGTCTAAAAACTTGCTGATGGTCTGTGCTGCCGTCTTACCGACACGTCGCACAAATTGATCGAAGTCAAAGTCTGCATTATCATCACCATTGTCACTAATTGCTCGTAACCCAATCAACGGCACGGCAAAGTGGGAGGCAACCTGGGCCATTGCCGCGCCCTCCATCTCAACCCCTAAGGCCGTTGGAAAGTTAGCCTTAATGGCCTCTTTCAGCGCGTTAGTCGAAACAAATGTATCACCTGTGACAATCAGGCCACTTTGGAATGCAATCTGCTCATCATGAAGAAATGAAACAAATTGCTCGCGGTAGTCATTAGCCAAACTATAGATGGCCGGTTCTTGTGGGATTTGACCAATAACGTACGGTCCAGCATTCACAGCATTGACATCATGGTAAGCAAAAGCATCTGCCACAACCAAATCATTAACACGCACGTTCTCTTGTAAGCTACCGGCAGAACCAGTCAAGAATATCAAATCAATTTTTGTGGTAGCCAACAGACTGGTCAAAGCCATTGCAGCCTGTACTTTACCAATGCCACTCAGACCAAGATAAATATCGTTGCTGCCGTGAGTAAAGTGTTCAAACTCCACTGCGCCAATTCGTTCCTTCGCCTCAAGCTGAAAATGCTCCAGATAGTATTCACGTTCTTCTGCCATTGGTATAATTATTGCTATTTTCATTATTTTTTCCTTACTTAACTAAGAAGAGAATCAAAAGTACAACGACAATCAAGCTGGCCGTCACGAAGATACCAATATTGAGCCGCCGCTTGATCAATCTTATTTTCTCTTCACGATTCAGTTCTGCACTATCAGTAACTGGTTCATCACCAATTGTAATAATCGTGGGTTCGTTCTCATAATTAGCCCGCTTTTTTTTTACTTTAGAAACGGCAAAAGGACGCCAAAAATGGCGTCTTTTTTCTTTTGCCTGATATTGTGCGCGAGTAAGTTTCTCGTCACGTCTTTTAACCATTAGTTGCACTCCGTAACTGCATTGTTTCCCAATAACTTAACGCAAACAATGTCTTCAAGTCAACAATTTCGCCGTCTGCGACCATCTGTTTAGCGGTTGCCAAATCAACCCACATTTGTTCCAGAAATTCATCGTCATCGGCTGCTAATTTGGTCTTAGCCGCGGTCAACGTATCACAGTAGAAGAGTGTTAGCATTTCATCGCTAAATCCTGGCGAGGAGAAGAAGTTATTCAACTCCTCGAAATATCCCGCCTGGTAGCCAGCTTCTTCATTTAATTCACGTTTCATGGCACTGAGTGGCGATTCATCGGTGGCATCAAGTTTACCAGCAGGAATCTCAATGCTCAAGCGATTCAGCGGCGAACGCCACTGCTTAATTAACAAGCACTCATTCTGTTCGTTGATGGCTAAACAACAGACTGCGCCCGGATGCGTTACAATTTCTCGTTCTGTTTTTTGACCATTTGGTAGTTCAACTTGCGTTACATCTACACTAATAATTTTACCGACAAACTTAGTTTCGCGACTTAACTCTCGTTCTTGTAAATTCATTAGTAATCATTCCTTCTAATTTGCCACTGCTTGTGGCACCACATTAATCGCCTGGAGCCCTTTTTTACCCATGGCAAGCTGGAACAATACATCCTGTCCTTGCTTCAGGTCTCTAAAGCCACTCTCTTGGATTGCGGTGAAAAACACAAAGTAATTGGCATCATTGATTTCGTCATGAATGAAGCCAAATCCCTGTTTTTCATTAAATTCTTGTACGGTTCCTTTACGCATCTTAGCCCTCAAATCCCTTTTCTACTTCCTCAGGGAAGTTCTCGGTGACAATTCTTGCGCACCGGGCACAAAGAGTTGGTAACTGAGGATTACTGCCTACATCAGTTGTCGTCATCCGACATCTCTGACAAACCTCACCCGCTGCATGCTCAACCAGAATAGTTTCATTGGCATATTCGTGCCCACCTGCTGGTTCAGTCGATGCAATCTCAAATTGCGATACAATCAAAATCTGCTGGAAATTGGCATCTAGAGATTCAAGCAAATCGCGGACAACTGGCTTAGGGTAAACGGTCAGCTTTGCTTCAAATGATTTACCAATGATTTTCTCGTTTCTGGCAACTTCAAGTGATTTCAAGACATCATCTCTGAAGTCCATGAATGTTGCCCACTTCTCCATCAAGGGTGCTGTATCCTGCAGGTGTTCTGCAACTGGCATCTCTGCTAATTGAACCATCTTTTCCGGCTCCTTCAGGAAGCCCCAGATTTCCTCAGTTGTGTGTGGCAGGATCGGTGTTAACAGTTTGGTCAGCTTGACCAAAATATCGTACATCACGGTCTGCATTGCACGCCGCTCAAAAGAATCCTTTGCCTCAATGTACAAGACATCCTTAGCAAAGTCTAAGTAGAAGGCCGAAAGATCGTTAGTCAAGAAGTCGGTAATTTTCTTGTAGACGTCATTGAAATTATACTCTTCGTAGGACTTTAGAGCTGCCGCTACAACCTGGTTTAATTTCACCTCTGCATACTTATCAACTGAACGGAGGTTCTCAAATGAAACTTTGTTTTTTATTGGTTCAAAATCAGTGGTATTGGCCAACATGAAGCGCATTGTATTCCGGATTTTTCGATAACTTTCGGAAACTTGCCGGAGAATATCCATGGAAACCGCAACGTCTGAACTGGCATCAACAGAGGCCACCCAAAGCCGGATAATCTCGGCACCCATTTGTTTGATAACGTCATTTGGTGCAATGATATTGCCAAGTGACTTACTCATCTTGTGTCCCTGATCGTCGAGCACAAATCCTTGTGAAATCAACTGCTTGTATGGTGCAACACCGTTAACAGCCACGCTCGTGATAATACTTGAGTTGAACCAGCCACGATATTGGTCGGAACCTTCAAGATAGACATCGGCCGGGAAGCTCAGACCACGTTGTTTGAGGACAGACGTATGGGATGAACCCGAATCGAACCAGACATCCATGATGTCTTTTTCTTTTGTGAATTCACCATTTGGCGAACCAGGGTGCGTGAATCCTGCCGGTAATAATTCCTGAGCGCTATGTTTGACCCAGGCGTTTGAGCCCTCTTTTTCAAAGATATTTGCTACGTGTGCAATCGTCTCCTCGGTGATGATTGGTGTCCCATCCTCTGCGTAAAAGATTGGTAGTGGCACACCCCAAGCACGTTGTCTTGAGATTACCCAGTCACCACGGTCGCGAATCATATTGTAAAGTCTGGTCTTTCCCCAGTCTGGCAGAAACTTAACTTGGTCGATTTGATCAAGGATTTGTTGCCTAAATGGGTCGATTGAGGCAAACCATTGGGTTGTTGCGCGGAAAATTACGGGCTTTTTCGTCCGCCAATCATGTGGATAGCTGTGCGTGAAGAATGAGAGCTTAAGTAAGGCGCCAACCTCTTCAAGTCGTTTAGTGACAACTTTGTTCGCGTCGTCATAGAAGAGCCCGGTAAAGCCGGGTGCATCTTCGTTGAAATGACCAGTTTCATCAATTTCCACATCGATTGGTAAATCATACTTCTGACCAACGATAAAGTCATCGGCACCATGACCAGGCGATGTATGAACTAAGCCAGTACCGTCGTCTAAAGTAACATGGTAGCCGTTCATTACTAGTGAGGTTCTGTCGTAGAATGGGTGTTTTGCGGTCATGTATTCAAGGTCCGTTCCCTTTAACCGTTTGACGGTCTCGTAGTGCTCCCATCCAAGTGTCTCAGCCACAACGTGAAGCCTTTCAGTAGCGATAACATACTTTCTATCTTCCACCTGCACAACCGAATACTCGAAGTCAGGATTAACTGAAATTCCGCGGTTTGAGGGAATTGTCCACGGAGTAGTCGTCCAGATGACGAAGTAAGTATCGGCAGGATCTAGCAGTCCCTTGCCATCGACGACCTTGAATGCAACGTAGATTGAAGCAGATTTGACATCCTTATATTCAATCTCAGCCTCGGCAAGTGTCGATTCTGATGATGGTGACCAATAAACGGGCTTCTTACCTTTATAGATATAACCCTTCTGATACATTTCACCAAAAACACGAATTTCCTCTGCTTCATATTCGGGTTGGAGCGTGATATACGGGTGCTCCCAATCTCCACTTACGCCTAGACGCTTGAAGTCTTTTTTTTGTTTCTCGACTTCATTCATGGCGAAGTCCCGGCACATCTCACGGTATTCAGCCAATGAAATTTCCTTGCGCTTTACACCCTTTTTAGCGAGTTGTTGCTCGATTGGTAGTCCGTGCGTGTCCCAACCAGGGACATATGGTGCGTAGTAGCCAGACATCGACTTGTAACGCACAATGATATCCTTACTGATCTTGTTTAAGGCATGACCCATGTGGATATTACCATTAGCAAATGGAGGACCATCATGCAGTACAAAATGTGGTTTGCCCTCATTTAACTTCAAGCGTTCCTCATACACATGATTCTCATCCCAAGACTGCTCCCATTCAGCCTCTCTAACGGGCAAATTACCTCGCATGGGAAATTCAGTTTTACCCAAATTCAATGTCTCTTTGATTTTCATCCAAACTCTCCTTAATAAAAAACTCGCCCTAACAATAGGACGAGAGACTCGTGGTACCACCTAAATTAGATGAACAAATTTATTGCTCATCCACTCAGTTTCTACGTATCGTGTAGATAACGCTAAATTACTACAAAAAGCTGATCAGCCTATTGGCAGTCGTTAATCTCGCACCATCATTAACTCGCTTTTATTGCCAGGCTTTGACTTTAAATTTAGATATTAGTGATTCTTGTAGTCATCAGGAAAAACGATTACAGGGCCGGCGCTATTTGGCAAACCATCATCTAGCATGGTTGGATCAACTTGTACAGGATGCTCGTTCTGATTAACCACTTCGTGATTGAATTCTACGTCACTTGTGGTCGAACTGTCAAGTGGCTCAATTCGTTCAGAATCATTATTAAGCATCTGGCCAGGCTCCACAGCGTCCCCATTGTCCGCATAAAAGTCGTTAGCATCATAGTATCGATCCAACCATAATTGCCAACCTTCATCATCCAAATGGTTAGCCTCTTCTCTGAGTAGTGATTGTGTCTTAGAGCGGAATTTGCCAACTCTAGCCTTCAACCGCTCATAATATACTTGAAGTTCAGTTACACTCTTCTTCAATTCAGCTAGTTGTGCTGTATATTCGGCAAGCTCGTGCTCAGTTTTATATGTAACGTTGGCCTCGTCCAACATCTTGTCGGCCTCTGCTCGAGCATCTTCACGAATTTTGTCTGCAGCCTTTTGAGCCATAATAATTGACTCGTTAATCTTTTCCTTTAAACTATCATACTCATCTATTTGTTCCTGCATCTTTGCTTGTGTATCCTCTAGCTCCACAATTCGGTCAAGTGCGTCACTATAAGATACTATAACGTCATCCAAAAATGTATCGACATCTTTTTGATCATACCCATGCATCTTTCTCTTGAATTCTTTATCATGAATTTCTATTGGAGTTACTGTCACAAAATCACCTTTTCTTTGATAACCACTGCTCAATCAAAAAGCGCTGTTTTCCTCTTTTTGTTTCACCTAGCTTTTGCATTAATTTAAAACGGCCGTAATATCGGAGACTGACGGTATCTGACACACTAAGCATTGAACTTGGATCTGTGGCCACCAGCCAATTAATTTTGACATCACCGCATGCTATAGCTTCCTTGGCCTGGGCACGACTCAACCGCGCAACAGCTGCAATCACGCTGTCCATTCTTCTCGAACCAAATAAAATTTCACTTAACGTACCCTCATCCACGGGATTTAGTATCTGATTTGGTGAAATTTCCATCAACCGCACACTATTACGGCCAATTCGGTCCACCTGTGTTTTAACATCCAACATATTGGGCTGCTGAACAAAAAACTGCCAATTGCCTTGCTCGTCATGGATGATATCACCATAAACCGCAGGCGTTAATCCGATGTTGTTGAGTGCACCATAGATGTCGGCATGCTTCAGTGTAATAAATTTATGATTGTACTCGATTGCTAGCGGAATAATTTCAAAATCCGGCTTTGCTTCATAGTCAGAAAAATCGGCGATGAAGGCCCGCTGACGCTCGGCGCCTTCGTAGCCACCGAAGAATTCAAGTTGCAGTTGTTGTCCAACAATAGTGGCCAGAATTCTTTGCTCACGCGGATTTAAAAAATCGGTGAGAATTTTATTTTTCTTGTAGATAACTTGATTAAAAAGGCCAACGAAATAATCAATCGTTGGCCGTTCATTATCTGCGAAATGTTGGTAAAAATTACTTGCTTGTAGTTTATTCATTATCTCATACCAATAGTTGTGCGATGAACGAAAATAGGTTGTACAGCACATACCGATTGACGAGGTAAAGTACAAGAATTGCCACAACCGGACTAAAACTTATACCAGCAATCGGTGGTATATAACGATCGAAAAAATCCAAGTAAGGGTTCACAACTTTTCCCAATAACTCTCCCGCTCGCGAGTTCATTAACGCAGGTACCCAAGTAAATAAGGTATAGACGACTATTAGCATGGTATATAAGTCAATCAAATTGGTCAAAAGTGTATACAATAGCTGAAGTAAACTAACCACTAGTATTCATTATCCTTTTGGTCAACGAGTTCGGCAATTTTACCGTCCGTTTCGAATTTAGGTGGTGTTGCTAAGAATATTTTATCACCCACGCGCTGAATCTTACCATTTAAGGCATAAACAGTACCTGTAATGAAGTCCACGATTCTCTTTGCCTGCTGGTCTTCCATCCGTGCAAAGTTAATGATAATTGCCCGGTTATTCAATAGGTGTGTTGCCACATCTTTTGCATCAGCATAGACACGTGGTTCGAACAGGACAATTTTACTTGTTGGGTTATTGCCTGCCTTAATCGAAACCACATTATCACGGGTGATACCAGCCTCGTCCTCTGTGCCTGTTCCCATATCATAATCATACTCTTCAGTATTATCTTCATCTGAAATTCCGAAAAATCTACCTAATTTGTCAAAAGCCATGATAAACTCCTCCTTATTTTCGGTCTATCCATTAACTAGTTTTCATTGCGACGACGTCTGAAGAATGGTGGCAAATCATCGTCATCATTGTCATCAATGCTCGTCTCAATTTGAGAAATACTATTCTCATCAACAACAGGTGTGTTCAAATCGTCATCAGTCACGTCAGCCACAACATCGCGGCGGCCACCACCCTCTGGTTTGAAGTCCCAAACCGAGGTTGGATCAACTAAAACCTCCTTTGGTTTAGTTGTCTCGGGGGTACCTTGTTCATTTTTATCGCTTGGTGCTACCGTATTTGCTTGGTCAGTAAACGATGCTTCTGGTTTAGTAACTGGTCGAACAGATGTTACGTTAGTCGTAGTCTGTTGCCGCCGAGAACCAGGAGCTCGCATACTTGCAGCCTTCTCAGCATCATCATCAATACCTGTTGCAATAACAGTTACCACGACCTCGTCACCCAGGTTCGCGTTGATTGATGTACCAAAAATGATGTTGATATCATCGCCTGCTGCCTGACTGACAATATTTGAAGCGTCTTGTGCTTCAAAGAGAGTCAGGTCAGGGCCACCGGTGATATTTAACAGAACTTGTTTAGCTCCATCAATTGAAACCTCAAGTAGTGGCGAAGAAATAGCCTTCTTTGTTGCTTCAATTGTCCTATTCTCTCCTGTGGCATAGCCGATACCCATCAAAGCTGAACCTTGGTTCTCCATGACGGTTTTCACATCGGCAAAATCCAGGTTAACGTAGTCAGTCGAAGTGATCAAATCAGAAATTCCTTGCACACCCTGACGCAGTACGTTGTCGGCTTCCTTAAATGCCTCAAGCATCGGTGTCTTCTTATCAACAATCTCTAGCAAACGGTTATTCGCGATGATCACTAGAGTGTCAACAAACTGCTTCATATTTGAGATACCTTCAGCAGCATTTTTGCTTCTCTTAGGACCCTCAAATAGAAATGGTCTGGTCACAACGCCAACGGTCAGTGCACCAGTCTCTTTAGCAATGCGTGCCACAACCGGGGCAGCTCCAGTACCGGTTCCACCACCCATTCCAGCGGTGATAAAAATCATATCAGCGCCTTTTAGTTCATCCTCAATCGATTGAGCGCTTTCCTCAGCAGCATTTTGACCAATTTCAGGATTCGATCCAGCACCTAGACCGCGTGTGAGCTTTGGTCCAAGTTGAATTTTGGTTTCTGATTTTGAGCTTTCTAGTGCCTGGACATCGGTATTAGCGGCGATAAATTGCACTCCTTGTACACCTTCGTCAATCATTCGATTGACCGCATTACCACCGGCACCACCGACGCCGATTACTTTGATGATGGCGTTGTTCGTCTCTTGCGAATCAAAAGTAAAATCCATATGTCACTTGCCTCCATTAGTCAAAGAATTTCTTTAGAAGATCTTTAACTCGTCTTTTCTTTATCTTATTTGGTTGATTGGGTACTTTATTCTGCTTCTCGGCTGTTTCATGTACCCGAGCATTGTTCATTCTGGCTTTGTTACTATTATAATCTTCTTTAGTCTTACTTTCACTACTTGGCTGGAGTCTTTTGAAAAATTTCGAATTATCTAATTCGTTATTTATTTGACTGTTCGGTGCGACTCGTAATGTATTAGAATTAACCACGCTATTAACTAGGAAATCTATGTCGTGGAGATTATATGCATAGTTCACAATACCATAACCCGTCGCGTAGCGTGCATCACGTAACCCCATTTGATCAGGCGTGTAAACGCGAGCGTTAACTTGATAGGTGTCGGCGATTAGTTGATCAAGACCTGGTAGTGCCGATGTACCACCCGTAATTACAATACCGCCTGGTAAATCAAACGCATTATGACTGTCTAAGCCCCGACCAATACGGGAAAGAATCTGTTCGAGCCTTGCATATACTATTTCAGCTAAGTAATCCTCCGTGATTTGACTCGGACTCTCCTTACCGACAACGCTCACTGGAACTTGGTTATCGGCCTTAGCCTTAGTTGGATCAGCCACCGCAAAATCAATTTTGACTTTTTCAGCTTCTGCTAATGAAGTATTCAAAACAGTGGAAATGTCTCTAGTTAAGTCGTCCCCGGCCTCTAAATCAACTGTGGCATAGGTAATTTTACTATCACGAATGATCGTTGCCGTGGTCTGGCCACCACCGATATCTAGGAGAATAGTACCGAATTTACGTTCACCCTCGTCTAGAGCAACTTCTGCCACAGCGAGTGGTGCTGCCACGAAGAAATTATTGACGTAGCCGGCACGTTCAATCGCTTTTTTGATGTTGTGTAAGGCTGCTTTTGGTGCCGTCAGTAGGATACCCCGAACCTCTAGGCTCATACCAATCATCTTCCGTGGATCAATGATTTTATCCTCATTATCCACCCGAAACTTTAGAGGTAGAAAAGTGATGACCTCACGTCCGTCATGAGCACCGGCGCTAAGTGCATTGGCTGTGACCCGTTGCACGTCCTCATCGTTAATTTCTCGGGCAACGTCACTCACGTTGACAACACCACGGGCATTCTCAAGTTGCAGCATGCTGACGGGAATTCCCGTCACTATTCGATTAATCTTTGTATTGGTCTTCTCCTCGACATTTGCCAAAACGGTAGAGATTGCGTTTGCAGTCTGATCAATATCAACGATATTACCATGGTCCATCCCCGCTGTTGGGACGGAGGCGGAACCGATAATTCTCAGTTGGTCAGACGAAGCATCCGCCACGACTGCCTTAACATTTGTTGTGCCGATATCGAGGCCAACTATTAAACTTGAGTTATCCAATATTTGTTCCCCCAATATAGTGCGATTTATTCTTATAATGTACTTGTTTAAATTTTAACATAGATTTAAAGCATTGTAAGCCCTTAGAATCAAGAGTTGTAGGTTTTTTTGTCGTTTTCGGAAAGTGGTTTACTAAACGCACCTATTTCTAAGTCAACTAACGAGGCCGCCTTTAAACTAACTTTAATTTTGGGATAAAGTGTAATTTTATTACCCAGCGTACGCTTGTCACCAAGGATCACATTTCCATCCTTCATTACCAGAACCATTTGTGTATCTTTTGCCACCCGTTCATTAATGTATTTGATTCCATTTCTAATATCCTTTGGAATCTTTTTGAACGTCTTCAAGTCAGCAGTTAAATCATCTGCTTTATCGTATCCAATAAAAACTGGCAGTGGCTTAATCTGGGTCTCTGGTAAATTTTCTGTGGCAATCTGGCCATTTTGAAGAATTTTGCGGTATACCAGGCCTTGCTTCAAATATGCTACGGTGCGGTGCTGCACCAACCTTAGTTTCACAGTAGTTGGTAGTTCAATTTCCAGATGGACATCTTTGATCGAGGGATAGCGTTTGGTCAACCTTTGTTTAACTGAGTTCTGACTCACATACGTAAACAGAATGTGGTCCCCACTATTAATCCCTGAGGTTTGTACAACTTCAGCGTCCGTTAAATCGGATTTGTTTTGCACCTCAATTTTTTGGACCAATGAATACGGGGAAAGATAGTACGCGAGGCCCGCAACTACAAGAACGGAGATTGTCAGCAATAATCCTAGTTTCAGGAAAATATTGCGTCTTCTGGTCCGTTGTAGTTTAGTGAGGGATTTGCCCACCTTTTTAGATTGAACCTTCTTCTTCTGTGCCTTACCCTGATAATTAAGCCATGGTGTAATCTCCTTTTGCGGATCCTTCTTGGTAGTAATTTTCCCCTCAGAATCTGTCTTATTAGATTTAGTCACTAGCCTCGCCTCCTTTCTTTCACTATCTTCAGAGGTCTCACTTCGAGATCTTTTGCTTACTTGTAATTAAGTCCTGCATCACTTTGATCAGGCGCGAGCCCGCATCCGTGATTGCCAAATCTTTTGAAGCACGCGACATCTTATCTGCATACGCGCTGTCCAATAAAATATGGTCAATCGAACTCACAAAATTGTTGACGTTTAGATCATCCTCGGCAATCACTACGGCTGCACCAGCGTGTTCTAAATCTAGGGCGTTTTTCATTTGGTGGTTATGTGTGACGTTTGGACTAGGAATCAGGATGGCCGGCACGCCCAATGCTGTAACTTCGGCTATTGTAGTTGCACCGGAGCGCGCAATCACTGCCGTAATATTCTGCAGCAATGCAGGCATATCACTAACATAAGGAACGATTGAGATATTTTCGTTTATTAGCTCGTGCGCTAACTGGGTCTTCACCTCGTTATAATAGGATTGACCTGTGGCAAAAATGACTTGGTATGGTTTCTGATTTAACATAGGGATGGCAGCCAACGTTGTCTGGTTAATGCGTTCTGCACCGCGTGAACCGCCAAAGATTAAAACAGTAGGTAACCCATTTTTCAACTTAAACCTAGTCAAGTCTGTTGGTGTTAGCTGCATTAACACCTCTTGTGACCGTGGATTACCAGTCTTCACCAGCTTTTTCTTCTCAGGAAACTGTTTGGCAGCGTCATCGAATACATAGGTGACTTTGTCGACAAAATGGGCAAGGAATTTATTTGCTAGACCCACGACCGAATTCTGCTCGTGGATGATCGTTGGTACATGCATCTTAGTGGCGGCATAAACCACAGCGGCCGAGACGTAGCCACCAGTACCGACAACAACGTCCGGGCGAAAATCTGCCACTATTTGCTTTGCATCGCGCGTGGCTTCGCGGAATAGCTCAACCGTCTTCACATTAGTCATAATCTTCTTCCGATTAAAGCCTTGGACCTTGAGTGTCTTAAATGCAATTCCTGCCGCAGGGACGAGTTTGCTCTCAAGCCCCCGCTCCGTGCCCACAAACAGCACCTCATCCAGGACATTCTCCTCTTTCATACACTTAATCAGTGCCAGTATTGGATATATGTGGCCGCCTGTACCACCACCAGAAAAAATTACTCGCATTAGTTTGTCCTCTCCATCAATTTGTCGACGTACTCGATAAATTTATCACCACGTTCCTCAAATGTGCGGAACTGGTCCCAACTAGCACAGGCGGGTGAGAAAAGAATCACATCGCCAGACTCGCTAGCCTCATATGCCTGTGGCACTGCTTGCTCTAACGTATCAACAATCTTAATATCCTTAATACCCGCATCTTTGGCTGTCTCTGCTAGCAAAAATTTAGTTTCACCATAGAGAATCACCGCCTTAACGTGTTGTTGCAACGGCTGTTTCAATTGTTCAAATGTGAAGCCACGGTCAAGTCCACCGGCGATTAGGACCTCTGGTTGCTTGAAGCTGTTAATTGCCACCGTGGCCGCCTCTATATTGGTAGATTTAGAATCATTATAAATATTTCTACCGTTAAACTCGGTCACGAACTGAATTCGATGCTTGACACCACTGAATGTAGTTAATACAGCGGCAATTTCCTTCTTTGTTGCACCGAAGAGCTGGCCAATTGCGCTTGCGACTAGCGCATTTTGGAGATTATGTCTCCCCGGTAACTTCACCTCTTGCACGGGTAAAAGCGCTTCGCCATTCGCGTACAGCGCGGTTTCACCCGCATAATAATCGGCCGTCTTGTCCTCCATCGAGAACGTAACCACATGTGCCTTGGTATCGGCCAGTTCTCTCTCTAAAATCTCCTTTTGATCGAAGTTAGCGATGAAGTAGTCTGTGTTAGTCTGATTGCTCGTAATCAGTAATTTAGCTGCGATATAATTCTCGAAGGTTTTGTGATAATCGAGATGGGTCGGATAAATATCTACAATGGCGGCCACGGCAGGATGAAAGTTCCTCGTCCCCAGCAATTGGAAACTGGAAATTTCAAGCACTAAGACGTCATCTTTAGTCACATCTAAAGCCAGCTCCGCGATAGGGCGTCCGATATTTCCCACTGCGTAGGCTCTCCCATTAGGCAGGGCCTTGTTGATTATCTCTGTTGCAAGCATCGTCGTGGTCGTCTTGCCGTTTGACCCCGTAATAGCAACAATCCGCGCTTCTGTCACATCTGCAGCTATCTCAGGCTCGGTCAAAATTGGTAGATTAAGCTCCTTGGCCCTCTGGACCATTACATTGTCATACGAAATTCCGGGATTTTTCACCATGAACGAGAAGCTGTCATCTAGTAATTCGGTTGGATGAAAGCCCGAGACGACCTTTACCCCTTGTTCTTCTAATTCATGCGCTTGTGCATTATCACTTAAGTCTGTTTGATCATTGACCACGATGCTTGCTCCAAGCCGCAAGAGTAACTTCGCCACAGCATAGCCACTCTTAGCCAGACCCAGAATTAAAACTTTTTGGTTAAGATACTTCTCAGTTTCCTTCATGCCTTCAAATCGACCTTACTTTTTAATTTAGAAAATAACTAGGTATAAAATTGCAGCAACCAAACCGACAGACCAGAAGAGCAGGTCAACTTGCCATTCACTAAAGCCACTCATCTCGAAATGGTGGTGCACAGGCGTCATCTTGAAGATTCTCTTCCCTGTCAGCTTGAACGAGGTCACTTGTAGCATCACGCTCAGCGTCTCCAGTACGAACACAATTCCGACGAGCAATAACGACCATGGCCGGTTTAGCAGAAGACTGATTAAGGCAATCCCACCACCAAGAGCCAGCGAACCCACATCACCCATGAAAATCTTTGCAGGTTTTTTGTTGAAGATCAAAAAGCCAATCAACGCACCAACCACCGCCATCGTAAAGTACAGCACTATCATGTTATGCTGCTGATAAGCGATAATCCCATATGTCCCATATGCGATAATCGCTAAGCCACCGGCAAGTCCGTCAATGCCGTCGGATAGGTTGACAGCGTTTGAGAAGCCAACCAGCCAGACAATCGTGAATAATGCATAAAACCAAATATTGTCAACCGAACCGATGAAAGGTACGTCAATCGTGAAGCTAAACTTATCCGTGAACAGAATATAGATGACAATCACCGCAATAATTATCTGCGCAAGGAGCTTCTGATACGCACGCAAACCCATATTTCTTTTCAGCACTAGACCAATGCCATCATCGAAGAAGCCAATCAGGGCAAAGCCCACAAATGCGATGACTAAGACCAACAGGGTCTTATTGGCCACTCCCTGCCAAATTGCCACCCAGGTTGCCGATACGATAGCGGCAATGGAAAATACTAGACCACCCATCGTCGGGGTGCCCGCCTTCTTCGCGTGCCACTTCGGTCCCTCTTCTCTAATCTGTTGTCCTTCGTCTCGCATGCGTAGGTAGCCGATAAACAATGGTAGCACCATCACGGTGATCACAAAACCACTTACTAGCGCAATTAAACTTTGACCCATTTTTTACTCCTTCAGCTGCACTGTAATCTGTGAAGCAGTTGTAATTTCTGTATTCTCTGGAACTGATTGTGTGGTGACTAAGCCACTACCCGACTGTTTAATCTTCAAGCCTGTTAATGAATTAAACGCATTAACTTCAGCGCTAGACCAACCAATCATGTCGGGCATCTTTAACTTACCACCGGCATACAACAGCAACTTCTCCCCGGCGTTGACCTTAATGTTTGCCGCTTGACTCTGTTTCGTGACCTTTGAACCATCGCCAATTAGTACGGGTACTAAACCTGCTTTTGAAGTAGCACTGACAGCCTGTGCAGCCGGTAAATTGGTCACTAATGGAACATTGAACTGAGTCTCCTTTGATTGAAGACCCCCTGCACTATAATTTTGCAGGACACGCGTCATTAGCGGTTTAAAAATCTCACTCATGATAGTTTCTGCCGCTTGTGTCATCTTTTGCGGTTGCTTGTACGTTAGATAAAGAATGTACTTCGGATTACTTGCAGGAGCTAGTCCTACAACGGAAAAGACGTAGTTATTTTTGCCTGAGAGGTAACCACCACCGTTAGGTTTAGCTAGTTGTGCCGTTCCCGTCTTAACAGCCAAATCCTGGCCCTCCATTTTGTATGCCTGTCCGGTACCATATTCTGCATTAACTACGTCCCGCATGCTTGATAGAACTGTTTTCGTAGTTTGCTCTGATACGACAGGTGTACCAACCTTATGCACTTGATATCCTTGAACCTGTTTGCCGTTTTGATTCGTTATCTTTTCTACAAATTGCGGCTTAATCATCTGCCCCTTATTTGCGATGGCTGTGAGGGCCTGGAGCATCTGCATTACCGTGACATTCACACCTTGTCCAAATGAGGTAACTGCCTGATCCAAGACAGACTTGAATTGCTTGGCACCAGCAGTTTCGCCTGGTAAGGTCACGCCGGTCTTCTTCGTAATACCGAAGCGATCTAGGTATGAACCCCACACTTTACCGCCCATCTTCTGCTCAAGTTTTAACATCCCGACATTACTAGAACGCGGAAAGGCTTGGGCGAACGGGATCGAACCCCAACCAGAATAATTCCAGTCACGAATAGTTGAACCCAGTACGTTGACCGAACCTGACTGATACAACTCATTCGGGTTGTAATGGCCGCTATCAACCGTGGCAGCTAACGTAAGGACTTTCATGACAGAACCCGGTTCGTAACTATCTTCAACCAGCCGGTTACGCCAAGAACTCTCCAGCCCAACCTTAGTCTGAGGATTGAACGATGGCCTCTGGGCAGCGGCCAATATTTTGCCAGTCTTAGCCTCCGCCAAAACGGCGGTCACACCCTTAGGCGCATACTTTGTCACGCTTTCATTTAACAAGTCTTCCAGATAATTCTGGAGCCTCGTATCGATGGTCAGATAAACATCTTGCCCGTCCGTCGCTCTTTTCAAAACTTTCTGGTCATTCGGTAGTTCGTAACCGTAAGAATCGATCTTCGCTTCCTTCAAGCCGTCAGTACCCGAAAGTTGCTTGTTAAAATACTTCTCGATGCCCATTGTGCCGATTAACTGATCGCTGCCAGACTGTTTAGTCTTCTCAACTTGAGCCAAGCCAACCACGTTTGATGAAAAATCACCGTTCGGATAGAGTCTTGAGGGGTTCTCACTAAAGTAAATACCCGGTAAATTCATCTGTTGGATTTTCTTCTTCGTCTGGAGTGATAATCCCTGCCCGGCGTTACCAAATTCTACTTGGTATGCTTTTTTCTTCGGTGAAAGGTACTTCAAAATAGCGGCTTCATCCAGCTCTAACACGGTTGCTAGTTGCTTGGCAGTCTTTTCTTTATCGACCACGTACAGCGGCTTTTCTTTTGCATCAATATAAGACTTATCGAGCACCGCGTAAATGGAGTAAACATGGGAGTCTTCAGCAATTATTTGGCCGTTATGATCATAGATAGTACCACGTTTAGCCTTCAATACAATGTTCTGCCTGTACTTTTGATTAGTCCGCTCCGCTAGGTTCTCGCCACTAACATAGTCAGAGACACCAATATAGATTAGTCGCCCAACAAAAACAAGAAAAACCAAAGCAACTACAACTTGAAAAGAACGCCCGACAGTGAAGCGATAGTTGTGTGCTTTGGATTTATTTTTTTGTAATTTATCTTTGGCGTTCATTTCTGTACAGTCCTTATGTTACTTTCTATTAATTGCAAACCCTGTTGTTTTGCAATTTTATTCATTCTTTCTGTACTTGTCAATTCGCCTTTTTCTTGTTCTAAATCACTATTATGACCTCGCTTGGTCACAACCGCAGTGTTAACCGTTTGCAATTGTCGCTGCGCATTAGTTGCACCGATACTGAATGTCACTAGGACAAACATCAGCGCAAAAGTAAGCACACAACCCACCGTCAGCAATGTTTTCTCAACACGTGAGTATGGTACTCGCTTAGGATTTAGTACAACTTGTCTTCTTGGCGCCTGAACCCGAACCTTTTTAGGTTCAAATTCCGGGATTGCTTCGTTCATAAATTGGTAGTTTTTTCTTGCTGTACTGTCGGCCATAATCTTGACTCCTCTAAGATTAAATCTTTTCTGCCACCCGTAATTTGGCACTGTGTGAACGTTTGTTGTTGGCCAGTTCTTCCTCAGTCGCCAAAATCGGTTTGCGATTTACAAGTTTCAACGGCGGTTTCAGATCATCTGGGATTACCGGTAACCCTCTTGGTAAATCTACTTCTGAATACTTCTTAAATAATTGTTTAACAATTCTGTCTTCGTCACTTTGAAAAGTAATTACGCTGATCCGGCCGCCCGGCTTTAACAATTTAATTGCCGCCTCGAGCGATTCCGACAGGACGCCTAGCTCGTTATTTACGGCAATCCTAATTGCCTGAAAGCTCTTCTTTGCCGGATGGCCACCGGTTCTTCTTGCATATGCCGGAATTGCTGCTTTAATCAAGTCGCTCAACTGAAAGGTTGTTTCAATCGGAGCAATCGCCCGAGCTTTTTCAATTTGACGGGCAATCTGTTTAGCAAACTTCTCATCGCCGTAACGATAAAGGATTCGCACCAGCTCATTGAAGTCCCACTCATTCACGATCTCGTAGGCACTCAATCGCTGATCCCGGTCCATTCGCATATCTAGTTTCGCATCAAAACGGTAAGAAAAGCCGCGCTCAGGTTGGTCAAATTGGGGAGATGACACGCCTAAATCATAGTAGATACCATCGACACCATCTATGCCCAATTTGGCTAATTCCGGTGCCAATTGACTGAAATTAGCTTTGACTAGTTGTAAATGTGGCTGGTGATCCTCTCGTAGATTAGTTTGAAATTTCTCCTGTGCTGCGCTAATTGCGTAACTATCTTGATCAAAACCAATCACAGTTCCGTTCGTGAGCTTGCTCAAAAGATACGCTGCGTGACCACCACCACCAAATGTACAGTCGACGTATATTCCACCATCTTTTGGTGCCAGATTATCAATCGTTTCATGTAATAGAACGCTCGTATGTTCGAATTCTGTCATAGGTCAAAATCCATCAAGTTCTCAGAAATTTCATCAAAATTAGCTGCAGCATTCTCATCAAAAGCATTCCAGCGTTCTGCGGACCATATCTCGATTCGTTCAGAAACACCGATAATCACGCATTCCTTCACCAATGCCGCATGCTTTCTCAGCACATCACTAATATTGATTCGACCCTGTTTATCGAACTCGCCTTCCATTGCACCCGCATAAAACGTTCTAGTAAAAGCTCGTGCATCTTTTTTAGTTAGGGATAATTGGCTTAACTTATCTTCCACATTAGACCAGCCAGTCTTTGAATAACCGAAGATACAGCCGTCCATGCCACGAGTAAATACAGCTTCTTCACCGAGTTGTTCGCGAAATTTAGCTGGAATGATCAGCCGGCCTTTAGCATCAATATTATGATGATACTCACCCATGAACATGGACCTCACCCCTTTCCATATATCTAATTTACCACATTCCCCCACTTCGTACCACATTTTTCTATAAATTAAATAATATTATTTATTTATCTAGCTAAAGCACTGGTATATCAGCGTTTATCATGGTGGGGAGGACATAAAAAAAGCGTAGATTAGTCTACGCTTTCATTAAAAACACTGATTTTTAATTTGAATTAGATAAATAACAGGATAATTAATCCTAGTAACCAGAAAAAAGAACAAATAATTAAGTAACGCCACAAACTTATCAGAGTCTTTTTCAACGAAATATTTTTGTCATGGACGGTAGTATAGACGCTAAAGCCAATGACAAAAAGAAAAAAATACAAAAAGCCGTATGGAAGATATGTTGGCCACTCCTTGACGTTCGTGATCATTTCAATCGTGGCTAGAAAAAATAACGGCAGGATATCATATCCCTTAAGCACCGTACGTCCAGTGAATTGCATGATGATTCCAGCCAGGATTATTCCCACAAGCGGAATTAGCAGAATTAAAAATAGGTTCATCAACAATACCTCCCTGGTAAGAATTTTACGCTATCCGCCGAAAAAAAACAGTACAAATCGCTTTCAAATTGCAATTACTTCGACTTTAGGATAAAATCTTTATGAAAACGAGGTATTCATAAATGAGCAAACGAAAAAAATCAAAGATTCAAGTTCTGACTATCATCATGGCTGTCCTTATGGCAATCATCACATTGGCCGGAATTCTGATTCAACCCATCATGAGCATGTTTCAATAAAAAAAGCAGGATCAAATTACTAATGGTTTTGATCCTGTTTTTTTGTTTGATTTTAGTTAGTCAAGAATAGCTTAGGATACTTCTTAATCAGAATTCCGAACAAAACTACTGCCAAGATAATATTGGCAACCGCTGAGCCCCCGTTTACGATGAGTGACCAAACCCACGGATTAGCCCATTTGGGTGCATAAGTGCCCCAGAACCAGCCGCCCGCAATAAAGTGAGCCAAGTATTTCGCAAACGTTCCTATTGCAAAATAAACGAGCATCAAACCATAGGCGCGATTCAGCTTATCGTGCTTAATTGCCTTAACAACTTGATATGTACCGAGACCCACGAAACCAGCTAGGGCAAAGGCCACAGGATATTCAAGTATGATTTGTTGTGGTCCAAATGTGACACCGCCACCTGTCCGTATCCAATCAAGCGTACCCCAAATTCCGCCGGCGATTACAGCCGGAATTGTGCCCCTTCTGATTGCATAAATAGCTAAGGGAATCAGCCCGTATGAGAACTGAATAGAGCTCACGCCCGTTGAATTAGGAATCCATTGGAGTACCAAACAGATAGCAACAATAATTCCACCCTCAACAAGGGTCAGCAATGACTTACTAGTCGTACTTCTAGACATAAAAAAACTCCTTTCAAATGTGTTACTCAACACAAAGAAGGAGTTTTTGATTGTTCGTCAAAATTACTCCACCACAATCCCTACACTCGCATTATCGAACAGGTTTGAAGGGTCTGATTTTAATCACTCTCAGCCAATATCGGCTCCCCTTTGTGATGAGTTCATCCACATGATAGCGTTTTTTTAGGCAGCAGTCAATTAACTTTTACCTGGAAAAATGGATACTTCAAAATTAGGTGATTCCAAAATGCATACGTTAATATCGTCAGGATTAGTGAAAGTACGAGGCTGAATGGTAACCCGCTTGTAATAAAATCTAGTAAACCTACTTGTCCTAGGCCAAAGAAATTGTACAGGATAAATTGGTATACTTGCCAGCAAAAGGTTACCAATAGAATCACGATTAGTCTGGCTGTGAACGTGAACGGTACCGCTTTTGAAATATATTGGACCGCCAGGATTGTTAGTGGCAAGAGAAATAAGCTATATCCTAAAAAGCCGTAGTAGAACCAATCACTCACCAGGCCAAAACACAGGCCGAGATAGATAATCTTCTTGTTCTGGTCGTCATCTAAAGCTAGCAAGACAAATCCAATCATGGTGAGATTTAAGCTGGCATTTACATGCGTATTGTGGACTATCTGCTGGAAATTCAAACTAAAAGTACCATCGAGTAACAGCGCTAGCAGAAGGTAGAGTGGGACAACCCAATTCTTCCAGCGAAAATTAAGCATCAATCACCACTCACCTTTCGTTCTACAACCGAAACGACTGAGAAATTATTCAGATCGGTCGCTGGCTTAATTTGAATCACATCCGTCAGACCAAATGAATCTCTCGTTGTCTTCTTGACGGTTCCGACGAGGAGGCCCTTTGGTGAGCGACCAGCTAGTCCACTAGTATAAACCTTGGTTCCCTTTTTGATTAACTTGCTATTTGCCACCTGAGATAGCAACAAATTCCCGCTTTTCGTATCAAAGCCTGTAATAATTCCGTGAGCATAGTCCCCCTCACTGTCTTTAAGCTCGACTGCAAAGCGGCTCGCAGACTTGTTAGTCGTCGTAATCAATTCAACTTTTGCATTGGTATCGTTGACCTCAATCACACGACCTACCAAACCCGCACCCGACATGACGGCCATATTCTTCTTCAGGCCACTATTTAAGCCTTGATCAATCACCACGATATCAGACCAGCTACCTGGTGCGCGAGAGGTGACTGACCCAAGAATCAGGGTATAATCTGTCAGGCTGGCTTTCAGATCCAACGTAGCCTTCAATTCCTTATTTTCTTTCTCAAGATTACTATTACGCACTTTCGTTTGCGCTAAGTCATCGATCTTCTGTTGTAGATAGTTATTTTCCTGATAGGTTTCAAGCAGGTCGTGCATGCTTTCTATTCCCTGGTTAAGCTTTTCAAATGGCCAGTTAACGACTTTAGCGGCAATACCAATTGTATTGTTACTAAAACGCTGGCCAAAGAAAGGCGTCTCCCTACTAGAACGCAAAGAAACAGAGCCTGCTAAAATAATCAAAGCGAGAATAAAGGTTGACAAAATAATTAATAATCTTCTATTTTTTAGAAACTTTTTCATAAGGTTTATTATTCCTCACCAAAAAACCGGCGTGAGCCGGCTTTTTTAATGTCTTTTACGAATAACGTCAATATTTTTCAAAGACTCGCCCGTTCCAATTGCAACACAATCAAGCGGATCTTGTGCGATGAAGACTGGAACCTTCGTTGCATCAGAGATAACCTCTGGTAGGTGTTTCAAAAGCGCCCCACCACCTGTGAGCACGATACCGTGGTCGATCACATCGGCAGCAATCTCTGGCGAGGTCTCTTCAAGCGTTTCCTTGATGGCAACAATAATATCCTCTACAACCTCATGAATCGACTTTGCAACATCAACGGCTGCAACGTCGATTGACTTAGGTAATCCTGTCAGAAGGTCACGACCGCGGATATTCATGCTCTCAATTTCATCAGCCTGTTCTACTGATGCAGAACCAATCTGAATCTTAATTGCCTCAGCTGTTCTCTCACCAACAAGGAGGTTGAAGTTCTGCCTGATGTAAGTGATGATTGCCTCGTTGAATTTGTCACCAGCCATTCTGGTAGAGCGCGATGAAACGATGCCGCCAAGCGAAATAGTAGCAACATCTGTGGTACCACCACCGATATCAACAACCATGGAGCCAGTTGGCTCCATTACCGGTAGCCCGGCACCAATCGCTGCCGCAAAAGGCTCTTCAATTACGTACGCCTCACGCGCACCAGCAACCCGAGTTGCATCAATAACTGCCCGCTTCTCTACCTCAGTTACACCACTTGGCACACAAACCATCACAAAAGGCTTACTGTTACCAATCGTCTTCTCCATGAAGTATTTCATCATGGCAGCAGTTGTGTCGTAATCAGCGATAACGCCGTCCTTCATTGGACGGATTGCCCGAATACTTCCTGGCGTTCTACCAATCATTTCCTTTGCCTCAGAACCGACAGCAATCACCTCTCCCGATTGCGTATTCTTAGCAACGACAGATGGCTCACGCAGGACAATTCCCTTGCCCTCAATATAAACTAGTGTATTTGCGGTACCTAAGTCGATACCAATGTTTTTTGATCCTAATCCGAACACGGAAATCTCTCCTTAATTAATCAGCTTTAATGTCGCCCATCATTATATCATATATTTTAGACTCACCTGAGCGATTCTGATTATTTTAGGAATATTTAAATTAAGGCTGCTTCACGCAGACTGAGGTACGTCCCCTCACCGACGATGAAATGGTCCAGGCACTCGATGCCAATGATTGAACAGGCATCGCGTAATTTCGTCGAAAAGTCCACGTCTTCCTTTGACGGAGCAGTATCCCCACTCGGATGATTATGGGCAATAATAATGGCTGCACTATGAAACCTAATTGCTGGTTCTAGAATTTCCCTTGGATGAGCCACCGACTTATTTAGGCTTCCTTTGAAAATCACTTTCTGTGCCAGGACGCGGTTCTTCGTGTCCAAGTAAATTGCCAGTAACTGTTCCTGGCTCTCACCGTTAAACAGGTCGACCAGGTAATGACCAACCTGCACGCTTGAATAAAACTTACTCAGCGTACCGTGTTTGATCTGTTGCACACGTACTAGTAGTTGGCCCAGGAGCAACGTTAGCTCTAAGTCACATTTCTTCGAACGAACATACTCGTGTAAATCTGTGAGACTGCTGATTTTATGCTGGATAAAGAAATCACTCAATTCAGCAAAATTGTTAATCTTCAGTCCCACCAATTTCTGCTCGATGTTCAGTAGTAGCTCCCCATCGCTTTGGAGATTAATTTGATAATCCTCGATATTTTTTAACATGAATAAACCACCCTTCATATTAAAATACGAAAATTAAGGGCAAAATCATTTTACTAAATCAATAAATTCATAGAAACTTGGCATAATTCTGCTCGCGTCGATTTGATCTTGTGCGGTTGGGCGAGTGATAAATGGCACCATGATCACCTTGATACCGGCATTTTTCGCCGCCTGCACGCCTGTTGTTGAGTCCTCGAAAATCAGCAATTTTTCAGTTGGAATACCCAATCGTTCTTGGGCCAATTGATATATATCCGGGGCAGGTTTTGGATTCGGCACAGCACCATAATAAAGATAGAACTCGAAGTACTTGCTAATACCGGTCACCGTAAGAAACTTCTGCACGAAGTTCTCGTAATTACTCGAGGCCACCGCCATCTTGACACCACTACGACGGAACAACTCTAACGCCTCTTGCACACCGGGTCGTAGTTTAAGTTGGCCCTCTAGGACCCATTGCCAAACCATGTCGTCCGTCTCCTTGATGAAGGCATCGATGGCCTCCTGGCTATCAAAGTGTTCGTCGAAGAAGGCCTGAACGCCAAGTAGGGAGGAACCCGACAGCGTCTCGTAGAAATCTGCGGGTAAGTCAAGCCCAGCGTTTCGCGCAGCAATTTGATTAGCCTTCTCATATAATTCTTCGGAATTAACCAACAACCCATCCATATCGAAAATTACGCCGTTTAAATCATCAATTATGCCATCTACTCTCATCTGCTACTCTTCCTCGCCTCTTTAATTTCTCGTAAAAAATCCGTTACAAAATAAAACGAACCCGTTACAGCAATGATATCATCTGCATGACTCTTTTGCCTAAGCTTTTCATATGCGAGTCTGAAATCTGACTCAAATGGTAGCTTATCAATTGCCAACTCAGCGTAATCCGTTTTTTGGGCGGCACGAGGACTAGCAATCGTGGTGAGCGTCACATCAGCAGCAGCAATTACATCAAGGACTTCACGGACATCCTTATCCCGCATCATCGTCACCAAGAAGTGAATCTTTGTTGCATCCCCTTTGACCAAGCCCAAGAGATAGCGGTAGAAATTAGTCATCGCTTGCACGTTGTGCGCACCATCAACAATCACGAGTGGCTCGTTTAGAACAGTCTGGTATCGACCCGGCACCAAAGTCTGGTTAATACTTTCCTCAATCTCGGACGTCATCAGTTGCGCACCAATAATCCCGAAGGCCGTCACAGCAAGTGCCACATCTATCTGTTCCACGTCCGGGCGTGGCAGGAAATGAAGCGTGCTAGCAGTAGCCTGATTCGAATAGCTAAATGTGTGGTCGTGCGCATTCTCGCTGGTCGTAAAATCCTGCCCATAGACAGACAGAGGGGCAGCGTTTCGCTTTGCCGTCGCCTTAATCAGCTTCAAGACATCTGGGCTTAACTCGCCGACCACCACTGGGACATTCTGCTTAATGATGCCGCTCTTCTCCGCCGCGATGTCTAGTAGTGTTGGACCAATCAATTGCTCATGGTCCAAACCGACCGATGTAATGAGTGAAACGACTGGTGTTAAAACATTCGTTTTATCATGCTTTGCGCCGATTCCAGCCTCGATGATGGCGATATCTACGCGCTCTTTTGCAAAATAGATGAACGCTAACACCACAATAAACTCAAACTCGGTTAGCTCAAATGAATCTTCCTGGGAAACTGCTGCCACTGCGTTTTGGACTAGGTTAGTCAATTTCACTAGCTCGGCGCTTGGAATGTTTTGACTATTCAGTTGGATACGCTCGTTGAACTCGGTAATGAATGGAGACACAAAAAGCCCGGTCTTGAACCCGGATTTTTGCAGTAGATTATTTAGATAATAAGACGTCGAGCCTTTACCGTTCGTTCCCGTAATGTGAACAGTCTTGATCTGGTCCTGCGGATTACCAAAATACGCCAGCACCCGCTTAACATAGCTCAAGTCATTCTTGCGATGTAATCGTGGTAATTGGTGGATGTATTTAATGGCCTCTGCCTCATTGCTAAGTTTCTTATCCACTATTGATTGTCCTTCAAATCTGCAATTCGTGCGTCGACCGCCTCTAGCTGAGACTCATAGTCGGCACGCTTAGTCTTCTGTTCGTCAACCACTGCTGCTGGTGCCTTAGAAACGAAGCCTGCGTTACCTAGCTTCTTGTCAATCCGTGCAATCTCAGCCTTTAGCTTGGCCTGATCCCGCTGGAGCTTCTCAATTTCTTCACCTAAATCGACCAACTCCTCAAGTGGTACAAATACCTGTGCACCTTTGACCACAGCATTCTTGGCTAATTTTGGTGCTTCAATTTCAGTCGCCACCTTGAGGTTCTTTGGGTGAACGAAATTAGCTAGGTAGTCAGTATTGTGCTCGATAATTGCGGCCTCTTTATTCGAGTCAACCTGAATTAAAAGATCGATGGAATTAGACATCGGCGCGTTTGCCTCAGCTCGAATATTTCTTACCGCCTTGATCAACTCAATCAGGAAGTTCATCTCTTTCTCTGCGGCATCGTCTTGGTAGTTAGCATCAACTTCTGGATAGGCAGCAACAGTCAGGCTGCTACCCTCGTGCGGCATTGAGAGCCATAATTTCTCGGTCACGAATGGCATCGTTGGGTGAACCAGACGCAGAATTTGGTCGAGGACGTAAATTAGGTTAGCTTGTTTATTGCTTTTTGCTTCCTCATCTGTGCCGTTCAGAACAACCTTACTCATCTCAATGTACCAGTCACAGAAATCATTCCAGATGAAATTGTAGACTATCCGCCCTGACTCGCCAAATTCGAAGGAGTCACTGAGCCGAATTACGTCCGCAATTGTCTGGTTCAAGCGGCTAAAAATCCAGCGATCCGACAAATCAAATTTGGTCGTATCAGGCTTCCTAGCCGGTACAGCATCTTCTTCCAGGTTCATAATCACGAACCGGCTGGCATTCCAAATTTTATTGATGAAATTCCAGGCAGCGTCCATCTTATCATAACTGAAGCGTGTGTCCTGTCCCGGGGTTGAGCCGGTCATCAAGAACCAGCGTAATGCATCTGCACCGTACTTCTCGATGACTTCCATCGGATCGATTCCGTTTCCGAGGGATTTGCTCATCTTTCTGCCTTGTTCATCTCGAATAAGACCATGAATCACAACATCATTAAAAGGACTCTTACCGGTGAACTTCAGACTCTGGAACATCATCCGAGAGACCCAGAAGAAGATAATATCATAACCAGTCACTAGCGTATTGGTCGGGAAGTAACGCTTGAAATCGGCGTCATCAGTATCAGGCCAGTTCATTGTTGAGAATGGCCATAAGGCACTTGAAAACCAGGTATCTAGGACATCATTATCCTGCGTCCAGTTCTCAATATCCTTTGGCTCTTCTTCGCCGACATAAACCTCACCGGTTTGCTTATGATACCAGGCTGGGATTCGGTGGCCCCACCATAATTGCCGCGAGATTACCCAATCGTGGACGTTCTCCATCCACTGTTCATATGTATGTTCGAACCGATTTGGGATGAAGTTAACCTTATCGTCGGTTTTTTGGTGGGCTAATGAAGCCTCAGCTAATGGTTTCATCTTCACGAACCATTGCGTGGACAACCGTGGCTCAACCTGTACACCGGAGCGCTCAGAGTGACCAACACTATGCACGATTGGATCCGTCCGCAACAGGTAGCCCTCATCGTCCAGTTTCTGCACAATTGCTTTTCTGGCAGCAAATCTGTCCATCCCGTTGAATTCGCCGGCATTCTCATTCATCGTACCGTCATCGTTCATCACGTTGATGCGGGCCAAGTTATGCCGATTTCCAACCAAGAAGTCATTGGGGTCGTGTGCCGGCGTGATTTTAACTAAACCAGTACCAAACTCCATGTCAACGTGTTGGTCAGCAATGATTGGAATCTTCCTATCGGTGAGCGGTAACAGAACTTCCTTGCCTACGAGTGCCTTGTAGCGTTCATCATCCGGATTTACAGCAACCGCAGTATCACCAAACATCGTTTCCGGCCTGGTGGTGGCAATCTCAATGCTGCCACTACCGTCTACAAACGGATAATTGACGTGATAGAAGGCTCCTTGGTCATCCTGGTGAATAACCTCGATATCGGACAACGCTGTCTGAAGTTGTGGATCCCAGTTGATGATGTATTCACCGCGATAGATCAATCCTTCGTTATAGAGTTGGACGAAAACCTTCCGCACGGCCTTTGAAAGTCCATCATCAAGTGTGAAACGCTCCCGCTCGTAGTCAAGTGACAATCCGAGCTTAGCCCATTGTGATTTAATGAATGCGGCATACTCGTCCTTCCACGCCCAGACCTGTTCCACAAATTTTTTGCGGCCCATCTCGTGCCTATTCTTACCCTCGGCCCGCATTTTTGCCTCAACTTTAGCTTGTGTCGCAATTCCGGCATGGTCCATTCCTGGAAGATACAGGGTGTCGTAACCCTGCATCCGTTTCATCCTAATTAATGTATCCTGAATAGTCGTATCCCACGCATGACCCAAGTGCAGCTTTCCTGTCACATTCGGCGGTGGAATAACGATTGAGTATGGTTTGGCTTTCTTATCGCCCGATGGCTTGAAAACACCCTCTTCAAGCCACTGCTCATACCGACCGGCCTCAACTTCAGTCGGATTGTATTTCGGTGCTAAATCTGTCATGGTTCATCCTCCAATAAAAAAAGTCCTAGACAAATGTCTAGGACGAATTAACCGCGGTACCACCTAAATTAAGCTCACCCATTGCCGTAATTAATCTCAATAGGCGGCTTCACTTAAATCGATAACGGTGTCCCGGGTTTACTTACTAAACTCAGTAAACCAGCTCCCAAGCTACTGCGTTCGGTGATGAAACTTCTCAGCTACGTTTCTCTCTGTTGGTGCCGAACTTCTCTTGTTCAAAGCTTATAGTGAAATTCTACTCGAAATAGTGCGCAATGTAAAATTTTTCTGTTCGATTAGAGCAGACTTGTGGCAAAATCTTCTTCATCATTGAGGAACTGTTGCTCTGGGTAAACTGGGGTAATCTCAATGCCCGAGAGTGCCCGCTCGATGAGACCAGTGACATCAAGCATCTGCTCATAGTGTCGCGCTTTATCTAGGTTTGGTCTCGTCTTTGGACGCGGTGGAGCGAAGATTGTACAACAATCCTCAAACGGCATCACCGAAAGATCAAATGTGTCAATCTCCTCCGCAATTTTGATAATCTCTGTTTTGTCCATCGTTGCTACCGGCCGCAGGATGGGCGTGTTGGTCACGTCATTAATTGCGGCCATACTTTCAAGAGTCTGGGAGGCCACCTGCCCGATCGCCTCGCCGTTAAAAATGGCGAGTGCCTCTCTTTGATCACGAATAATATCCGTGAGCCGCAGCATGAAGCGGCGTTGAATCGTCATCAAGTAGCCTTCAGGTACATTTGCCTTAATGGTCTCTTGAATCTCAGCAAAAGGCACGGCGATGAAGTTAATCTTACCGCTGTAGTTAGCGAGCTTCCCCGTCAGCTCCTGAGCCTTTGCCAGCGCCTTTTTGGTTGTGTAGGGTGGGCTGAAGAAGTGCACCATTTCAATCTCCACGCCACGTTTCATAGCCAAGTAGCTGGCTACCGGTGAGTCAATTCCCCCGGAGAGCATCATCACGCCCTTGCCGGCGGTGCCCACTGGTAAACCACCAGCACCGTGAATCAATTGATTGGACAGATAAATTGCATCGTGGCGCACCTCAATCCTCAAGACGAGGTCGGCGTTTCGCATCTGAACTTTCATTTCAGGCATCTGTTCGCTCAAGTAGTCACCAATGAGGAGGTTCATCTGATTCGTGTCATACTCATATCCATGATCCGACCGTCTCGTGTTCACCTTATAGGTCATTCCCGGTTCATATGTTGCCTGCATCAGTTCTAGGGCCGTCTGCTTCACCAACTCAATATCGCGTTCAATCCTAATTGCGGGTGAATATGTCTGAATGCCAAACACTTTACCAAGAATATGATCGATTTCGTCAAAAGGTGCACCATTTAGAATAATGTGCATCCGATCACGCTTTGGTTGAATGTTAATTGTATCTTTGTAAGCGCGCAGGGCCTTCGTGACGTTGCCGTTTAGCCGGCCGATAAAATCTTTGCGATTCTTACCCTTAGTCGAAAGCTCGCCGTAGCGCACCATAATCTCTGTGTATTCCACTTAATTAACTCCTACTTTAGTCTGTATTATTTAGCCTCGTTACCGTGATGATTAATCGCATAAAAATGCTGGTAGATTGGTTCAAATGTGGCGATAAACTCATCAGCTTCAGCCATGGTATTGTTCTCGTCGAAACTGAGTCTCACGGCACTAGTGGCCACTTTCTCTGGTACCTGCATCGCCTTCAGTGTGCTTGACTCAATTCCTTTTTTACTTGAGCAAGCACTCGTGGTTGAGAAGTAAATCCCCTTACTTTCAAGCGTATGCACGACAGTCTCTCCCCGAATCCCTACAAGCGAGAAACATAACACATGTGGTGAGAAATCATCAGTCAGTGGGGAGAATATTTGGATTCCTGGCTTATCTTTCAGGTAATCATAAATCTTTCCCTTAATGGCTAGCTGGTGCTCTGCCTTCTCAGGTTCGTCAGTCAGTAGTAATCGGAGGGCTTTTGCCATCGCCGCAATCGCCGGTGTATTCTCCGTGCCTGATCGCAGGTCACGCTCTTGCCCCCCACCAGTCATGAGCGGCGCAATTTGGCGCCGTTCTTTCTTGTAGAGGATACCAATCCCGCGTGGTCCATGAAACTTATGCCCGGAGAAACTCATCAAGTCAATCCTTCGATGATAGATTTTCTGCCAAAGATTCTTCCCTAGTCCCTGAACTGCATCAACATGAAAATGCACGGTAGGATAATCTTCCAATAAGTCACCAATCTCCTGGATGGGCTGAATTGCCCCAATCTCATTGTTGACCGCCATAATCGAGACCAGAATGGTATCTTTTCTGATTGCTTGCCTCAGGTCTGCCACACTAACCCGCCCAGAAGCATCAACCGGAAGAATTGTGACTTCAAAGCCCAATTGTTCCAGTTGGAGCACCGAGTTCATTACCGCTGGGTGTTCGACACTACTGGTGATGATGTGCCGCCCAAATTCCCGTTTAGCAAGTGCCGTACCCTTAATTGCCCAATTATCACTTTCCGTACCACCGCTGGTGAAGAAAATCTCATGTGGCTTAAATCCTAACAGACTGGCTACTTGTTTGCGGGCAGTTTCCAGCATTTGGAACGCCTGATCACCGAGCTCGTGTAAGCTAGATGGATTGCCCCAAATATCTTGTGCCACCTTCTGGTAGGTCTCTAGTGCACTAGGATCAATCTTTGTTGTCGCACTATTATCAAAGTAAATCATTCTCAACTCTCCCAACAAAAAAACGACCTACTGGTCGTATTATAACTTGTGAAAGTATAGCCCAAAAACTTGCTTTCAGCAATTTTTTTTACTTATCATTCTGCGCATAATAATCGTGCTCAATCCGGTTGAACGCTCCTGGCTCGACTTCCTCAAGCGCAGTGGCAATGGTATCAAGCGCCCGCTTATACGTATACTCTTGTTGATACTGGCGCATTGCCTCGGCTATTGCCTCCTTAATTCTACCGTCACCGATGTACTTGTTCGCATATTGAACGGTCAACTCCACCAAATTTGCCGAACTCGTAATCTCGGCAGTCTCACTATTTAAGCGGTTAACATCTTCTTGAATCAGAATTAACTTGTTGGAGATTGACTCAAGATTAATGCGCACCCGTTCTAACTCGGTGTTTAGTTCACCAATTTCGTTCACAACCACCTGGTAGAAATCAATAAAATTCGTCGGTAAACCCGGTAATGCCTGCCTGTCAATCTTTCGCTTAATCAGACTGACTTCTTGGGCGAAATTATCGAGTGAGCCTTTAGCGATTCGCTCGGCTTCATACAGCCCATCCACGTCGGTCGAGATTTCCTGCTGTCTTTTCTGAATTGCAATTAAACGTTTCGTAATGCGTTCGTAATCAACCTGCACGTTTGAGAAGACCGCCTTACCTGCAGCTACTCTTTCTTGGTCGGTCGTAAAGTCAGCGGACATCTGCTTAACCTCGTCTGCCAACTGATTAGCCTCCGGGAGTTCTCCATGCGTTAACTGGTAGCTCTGATCTATGTGATCAAGTTTCTTAATTAGCTTAGTACTCTCGAGCTCTGATTGGCTGAATTGCTTAACAAGGAGGTCAGTCTCTTTATCAACCACCTTCCTCGCTTTAATCTCGCGTTCAAGTCGTTCATATAAACCATCTATTTGATTAGAAACCAGTTCATTGCTCTCCTGCAACTCACCAACATCAAGGTTAGTTTGGAGGTTACGTGCTTTTTGCAAATCCTCCTGCAGCCGCTTAATCTCCTCCAAAATGTCCGTTCCAGGGAAGTTATACTTATCTGCCAGCATGTCCTTATAGGCAGTAGTTATTTCCTTTAATTGAGCCGGGAATTCGTCGCTTAATTCTTGTTCTGCACGTTCAAGGACCGGCAAAATATCGTCTAGCGTTGTTAAAGACGCATTGAGCCTTGTCAGTACACGCTTAGCCTCAACATGATCTCCCTGACTGCTTAGGTTCTTGACGGTGTCGAAATCAGTCTCCATCTCGGTCAATTTATCTTCTAACTGATCAAGCGCCACGCCGTACTTAAAAGAGTTAGAAAGAACGGCTTTTCTCATGGTCTGATACCTATTTAACAGGGTATTCAATTGCGTTTCGTTCTCCCGGTTACTCTGCAATAACTGCTCAAACACGGCTGCTGTATTGACCAAATCATCCTTTGATTCCGTCAGCTCTTTATTTACACTATTGACTAATCTTCGTGTTGAGAAAATGCTATAATGACCGTTATCGGCTTCCGCATCAGTAAGTTGCTGCGTTAATTCCGGTAGTTTAGTCTTCTTAACTTTCTCAAAAACTAGCCGCCAGGTCGTGAATGTAGACAGACTTTCACCCGAGAGTGACATTGCATTGAGCCGCGTAATTTGGTCCTCGATCGGCGCAAAATTCAGTTCTAGTAATTCACTCTGTAACTGCTCTATTTTGCGTCTTAAGCGACTATTGTATACTACAACTCCGATCAAGACGATGAGTATTAACAGCACTAAGCTGATGATGATAATTGTTTGTGGTAACGACATCTAGTTTGTCCCCCAATGTTTAACTATTCCTTATTATAGCAAATAATCTCGTAATTCCTTACTGAATTCCAAATTTTGTCCAATAAAAATTATGTGTTGCAACAGAACTTTAACTTGCATCTGGCACACTTTGTCGTATAATAGAACGAGTGTAAAATATTTGCAGCGAAGAGTGACAAGAACGTCAACATCTAAAGGCGGTTTTAGTTCGATAAGTAACCCGCGGCTGTACGAGGTGAAAACACAACTTTAGATGCACGAATGTTGAACTCTGTGTGATATTTTACTCCAAAACAAAATGGAGGATATACATATATGTCTAGATATACTGGTCCAAGTTGGAAACGTTCAAGACGTTTAGGCTTGTCACTTTCAGGCACTGGTAAGGAACTTGCTCGTCGTGCATATGCACCTGGCGATCACGGTCCAAATAGCCGGAGCAAAAATTCAGAATACGGTTTACAATTACGCGAGAAACAAAAGCTTCGTTGGATGTACGGAATGACTGAACGTCAATTCGTGAACCTCTTTATCAAAGCTGGTAAGATTCGCCACGGTAAGCATGGTAACAACTTCATGGTCTTGCTTGAACAAAGACTTGATAACGTTGTTTATCGTTTAGGTCTTGCAACTACTCGTGAACAAGCTCGTCAGCTTGTAAATCACGGTCACATCACCGTTGATGGCAAGCGCGTCGACATTCCTTCATATGAAGTGAAGGTTGGCCAGGAAATTGGCGTGCGTGAACGCTCACGTAACTTAGCACAAATCAAAGATGCACTTGAAGCAACTGCTTCACGTTCATCATTCGTTACTTTTGACGATAACAAATTAACTGGTTCATTAACTCGTTTACCTGAACGTGACGAATTAGAGCCTGAAATTGATGAAGCCCTAGTTGTTGAATTCTACAACAAGAAACTTTAATCAATTCGAAAGAAACTGCAAAGTTGGCCTTCCCTCTTGGGAAGGTTTTTTTGTTTAGTTGCTTCCATGATATAATTAAATCTAAGACAACTATCAAACTTTTGCAAAAGGAGTTAGAAACCATGGGAGAAAACGTCAACGATCGCTTGGAACAAGCTATGCACGGCCAACCCGAGCTAAATATAGATGAGCACAGGCGGTACCTCGGTAGCCTGCGCGAGCGCGTCTTCGTGCGCTTAACAGTCGCCGAAATGCAGGATAAACAAACCATAGCTAGATTCATCCGGCACTTCGCCGACTTTGCCCACTACCAGATCCTGATCAATGGAAAGCAGCAGCAATCAACCCTCCTAAACCAAGTCATCATGACTGCCAGCAAGAAAGACACCAAATTTCGCCTAGTTAGTGATGACACCGCGAGAACTGAGCCGGAGGCCACTGGATTACTTGTTGTAGCACCAACGGCCATCAACGAAGAACAGATTGATTTTGCCGCCAAATACCCAGCACAATAAGCACGTAACGAACCACATAACTTTGATGAATTAGAGGCAAAAAATGCAACCTTTAGCATACAGAATGCGCCCAACTAACCTGGACGAAGTCGTCGGTCAAACGCACCTGGTGGGACCGGGAAAGATTATTCGGCGCATGGTCGAGGCCAAGCTCCTCTCATCGATGATCCTGTACGGACCACCCGGAATTGGCAAGACTAGCATTGCAAGCGCAATTGCCGGCTCGACTAAATACGCGTTTAGAAAATTAAATGCCGCTACCGACTCGAAACAAGATTTAAAAATTGTGGCCGAGGAAGGCAAGATGAGTGGTACCGTAATTCTCTTACTGGATGAGATTCACCGCTTAGATAAAACTAAGCAGGACTTTCTCCTCCCTCTGCTTGAATCAGGCCAGATTATTCTCATCGGTGCCACGACAGAAAATCCGTACATCAGTACTAGCCCGGCAATTCGGTCTAGAACCCAGATTTTTGAATTGAGGCCACTCGAATTCGCCGACATTAAGATTGCGGTGGACCGCGCTCTAACAGACGTTGATCACGGCTTGGGTAAATATCACGTTGAGTTAACGAAGGATGCCGAGCAACTGCTAATTGAGAATGCTAACGGCGACGTTCGAGCAACGCTCAACGCACTGGAATTGGCCGTGATGTCTACCCGCATTGAGAAAGCGCCCGCTGAAGACGAGCCTCTACTACTTGAGCAGTCAGACATTGCTAACTCTATCCAGAAGAAAATTCAACATTTCGATGCCTCGGGTGACGGGCACTACGACCTCATCTCCGCTTTTCAGAAGTCAATTCGGGGTTCGGATGTCGATGCCGCGCTTCACTACCTGGCGCGGTTAATCGAATCCGGTGACCTGGTGTCAATTAGCCGCCGCCTCTCAGTCATCGCCTACGAAGACATCGGACTAGCAAACCCGGCAGCCGCAAGTCACGCCATTAACGCTATCTATGCGGCAAATCAATTAGGCTTTCCTGAAGCCCGGATACCACTAGCAAATGCCGTGATCGAGCTGGCCCTATCTCCTAAAACCAACTCTGCCATGACAGCAATCGACGCTGCGCTAACGGACGTGCGTAGTAAGGATGTCGGCTCAATACCGGATTCTCTGAAGGATGCGCACTATTCCGGCGCAAAGAAACTTAACCACGGTGTCTCGTATCAATACGCACACAACTACCCGAACGATTGGGTTGCCCAACAATATCTACCGGATAAGCTGCTAAATGCTAGTTACTTTACTCCTAAAGGCAATAGTAAATATGAGATTGCCCTAAGAGAGCAGTATAAGAAGCTCCGTCAGATGCAACAAGCCGGTCTCAAGCAACATAAGCAGGCAAAAAATGATTGACTATTGTATACCTTTCATTAACCAATTGGTAGCGTTCTCTAATCAAGAATTGCACCAACCTTTTTTGTTTACAACTCACCATTTATTGTTATAATTAATGTATAGTCTGAGTTGATTGAGAAGCCGAAGTACAGTTGACCGATCGAATATATCGACGTGAGAGTTAGTTAGAACTATTAAATCGGAATACTAGCTGGTCTAGGATCCATATTTGTAGGGAAACGGCTCATTTTTAGAACTTGCGGGTTCAACTACGTCAATGGTGCCATCGTCAATTCGGATTACTATAGTAAACTAAGGAGCAGCGCAAGCTGCTTTTTTCTTTGTAAAACCTAACGATTGGAATTTATCATGTTATTAAAAGCTGTTATCCTAATCTATATCGCATTTCTGGCCTTCTTAGCCGTTTACCTCCTCACCCGACTACACAAGCAGTTTATCATCTTTAACGTCGATGCAAATCAATCTTTACAAAAACTGCTGACAGTTGTCGCAATTGCACTATTAGCCGTCGCAGTCGGCGGCATTTTCATCGTCTTTCTCCTGCCTAAACAATACAATTTCATCACCCTATTTGCCTCGGTCATAGTCATCTTTTTCTTTACTCTCAGGCTAACCAAATATTTAAATAAGTAAATATTACCCTTCCTACTCGTTTATTTGTTAAAATAGAGTAAAGAGAGGTGAATTATATGTTAAAACAATACCAACATATTCAAATTGCCGTAGATGGCTCGAAGGAAGCAGATATGGCTTTCGACAAGGCTGTCGCCGTCGCTAAAAGAAATGACGCCACACTCGAGATTCTCCATGTGATTGATACACGCGCTTTTCAAAATGTCTCGAGCTTTGATTCAGCCATGGTGGAACAAGTGAGTCAGGATGCGAAGACTAAGATGGAGGAATACTACCATAAAGCTCTAGATGCCGGCGTTAAAGAGGCTCATTTTCAGATTGAATTTGGCTCACCGAAATCAATTATTGCCCATGACTACCCGAAGAAACACAACATCGACTTGATTATGGTCGGTGCAACCGGCTTAAACGCAGTTGAGCGCCTATTAATTGGTAGTGTGACCGAATACGTCACCCGCACTGCTGAGACAGACGTACTTGTGGTGCGTCAGCCACTGAAAGAGGACTAATCAGAATATATTCATCGTTACAAAAAAAGACGAGCAAATTTTGCTCGTCTTTTTGTATGTAGTTAAAACTTAACGTAGGTCGTTCTCGATGAAATTTCTAATCTCCTCCGGGAGATCGTCCAACAATAGAAGTGAGTTGAACAGCCTTAACTGGTTATAGAATGCATTCCAGAATTCGAAATCATTTGGAATATTTACCCGGTGGTAGTTTTCATTCCAGTATTCAAAGACCGTCAGTACGTAATCGACATAAACCTGGTCACGGCCCGTCAAGACGGTAATTGCACCAGCTAAACGCTGATCCTCGCCATAACTGAGTGCATAATTGTTTCTAAAGTAGGCAAAGAAGATTGCGTTAAAGAAGAACATCTTCGGTGCACGCGGTAAGTCGGTGAAGTTAAACGCCTCAAATAGATTAGCCATATGTAGTAACGCATGGGCCCAACCAAAATCTGGCACGAATCCTCGCCCGTCTCGTTCTAACAAGAGATAGGTTACAGCCTGCGTCAGAATCTCATAATAGTCGGTCTGCTTGAGTGCATGGTAGTACTTTTGGTCCTCAACCACTAAAGCAGACAACATCAGCCAGCTAAACGAGCGCGTATAAATACCATCGTTTTCCGGCTCCAAGATATGCCAGAAAATTTTGTCGTCAGCGAGAAGCGTCTGAATAATGAAATTAACCTGTTCCTTAGTGATAATGTGCCGCTGCACAGCCTGAAAGAAATGAAAAAATAGTTGCTGATCCCGAATATACGGATCACGATTGCCATTAAAACGCAGCAGAAAGGCCCAATCATCATTCGTCAGAACGGTCGTGTCTTCGTCGATCGACTGCAACAGGCTATCAAACCGCTTTTTGGCTGCACCCTGCACGCGGGGCAGCCGGACGCTACTACTCTCCTCTGCGAACTCAACTGAATTCTGTAAAGCAAAAAAACGATCCAGCAGATCGTTATAGTAGTTACCTTGATTAAATTCCTCAAATAAATGTACAACTTGTGTTCGTAAATCTTCTATTTGTTCTTCCAAAAAATCACCTATTTGATTAAAAAGAGCCAGTTCTTGGCATGATCAGCTAAATCGAGGTAATCGGGATTGTCCTCGACTTCCTCGTTACGTGCAACAATTTGACCGCTAAGTGGTGAATCAATGTCTAGCACCGTCTTCTCCGCTTCGACGTCAAATAGGTGCTTTCCCTGCTCCACCTTTGTGTCGGTCTCTGGCAGGCTGACAAACTTCACCTTACCTAGTACCTGGCGGCCGGCATCGTTAAGTCCAATTCTCGTGCCCTCCGCTGTTTCTTCCTGCCAAAAAAAATCTGTTGTGTCCATTATCAAAACGCTCCTGTTCCACTAAAAATATAACTCTTATGATGATACCTCATTGAGAGAATCATGCCAATACCAATCATGTTTCCCAGTAATGCCGACCCTCCCTGTGAAACGAACGGTAACGGTATCCCCGTTAGCGGTAACAGGTCGATACTCATTCCGATATTCTCAAACACATGGAAGAGAATCATCATGATGATTCCTGTCGAGATGTACGAGTAGAAATCGTTTTTCGTATCAAAGGTCACTTTCACCATCTGAAATATCAGGTAGAAGTACAACAGAATCAACAGGCATGCGCCGATAAAGCCGAAATTTTCGCCAATCACAGAGAAAATCATATCTGATGTCCGTACCGGTACATAAACGACGGTATTGTTGAAGCCCTTACCAAAAAGTTGACCGGACCCGATGGCCTTCATGCTCTGCCATAGTTGGTAGGCACCACTAGATGTGTCACCTGCTGGATTAAGCCATGAATTAATCCGCTCGAACTGGTAGGCACGGAAGTTGAGACTCCGGAGGATATTCTGACCAAATTGCGTGGTCACAAGTGCAATAGCCGTACCCCCTAGCAGAATCACACCGCCATATAGTGGCGCAATGATCCGCCAGGTGATCCCGGAAACGAGCAGAACACCAGCAGTAATCGCGAAGAACACGAGCATCGTACCGAAATCATTCTGGAGTTTCAACAAGACCGCGATTGGGGCTAACCAAAGGATCATCTTCAAAACGAGGAGCCAATCGGTTCTAGTGGTATGTTCCGCGTACTCGCGGTTATGCTGATATACAACCCGACTTAGCATCAGGATGAACGCCGGCTTCATCACCTCGGAAGGTTGAAACGTGAGCGGTCCCAGTTGGAACCAGCTTTTGGCACCTGTCTCCGCAAAGACGGCCGGATTATAAAGAAATAACACAGCAATCAGTAAGACAATGCCAATACCGTAGGCCAGTGGCGCAATCTTGAACAACTGATCGGAGTCAAATTGCATCACGATGATGACCATGATGGCGCTCATGATATACCAGATTGCCTGAACAAGTACGGTTCGTTTCGGACTACCCATACTGGGATCGTTCATGGCAGCAACCCAAATTGTGTACATACTTGTGATTGCCAGCAGAATAATCGAGCCAATGATTCCAAAGTCGAGCCGATCAATAATACTTGATTTATTTTCTACTTTTGCCATAGACTACCTTGCTTAACGCTTATTTTCGTGTAAATTGTAGTAGCTAATCAAATCGTTGATGGCGGCTTCTAACGTCTTAGAAACAATCATCTGTTGATTAGACTGCATTGTTGTGTGGAAATTCTTCTCTTTTTGTTCGATGATGCCAAGCATCCGCACATTTGGAATGACAACTTCCCAACTCGGAACTTTTTTATTTGTTAGTTCATTTACTTCGATATTAATATTTTTGATTCCCTTAGACATTGTTCTTCCCTATTTCTCTTTTTTGCCTTGAATATATCTTGCAACGATTTCGTCTGTATAATCTTCCGGATGGGGGTTCCTAAAAATCGTGAAATGGTCTCCCACAGGGTCGACTCCCCCACGGACGAAGGGATTACAGCGCAAAATTCGCGCAGTTCCCTGGATTAGCCCGAGGAATACTCCCCGCGCCGTAACAGCGTCAATCATATATTGTGAACAGGTTGGATAGTAGCGACAGCTCTTTGGTAGGGCTGGCGAGATAAAGCGCTGATAGCCCCGTACAAGCTTAATTAGTATTTTCTTCATCTGCTTAACTCAAAAACTCTATGACGTGGAACCACGTCGGTGGCCAAAAGATCAGAAATGGATTCTGTCCCGCAACCATAAAGCCAATGAACATCCCGATTAGGACGGTTAGCAGTGCCCAACCAATGCCGCGTAAAATCCGCCACAAATAGACGAGCACCCGCTCTTCATCAAACAACTTCATTTATTTATCCCCTGCGCTTGCGGTGGCTAGCAATATTCTCCAGTAATACCCCAGTCCCAAGTGCCACGGCATCCAACGGATTGTCGGCCGTGAGCACTGGTACCTGAAGGTGGTGGGCGATTAACTGGTCTAGGTGCTTGAGTAACGCGCCACCACCAGTGAGCATAATTCCCCGATCGATGATGTCAGCCGACAATTCTGGCGGAGTCTTTTCTAGTACTTCCTTCGCGCCAGCAACGACGGTCATCAGGCCGTCTGTTAGTGATTCCTGCACCTCTGTAGCGGTGACAGTAACCTCTTTTGGTAAGCCGTCACGAATATCCCGGCCACGGACCTGAATATTTGCATCAGGATCTGCCTCAAAGGCACTACCGATGGCCTTCTTAATTGCTTCAGCGGTTCGTTCACCAATCAGTAGATTATGGTTCTTCTTGATGTAGGCCACGATTGACTGATCCATCTTGTTACCGGCAAAAGTCAGGGAGCGACTGGTCACAATCTCCCCCATCGAGAGGACGGCGATATCTGTCGTCCCACCACCGATATCAATGACCATGTTACCCTGTGGTTTGAAGATATCTAAACCGGCGCCAATTGCCGCAACCTTAGGTTCAAATTCGAGGTAGACCTTACCACCACCAGATTTCTCGGCAGCTTGGATAATTGCCTTTTGCTCGACCGAGGTGACATTTGTGGGTGCACAAATGAGGATACTTGGCTTAGCCATGAATCCCTTAACGTTCAATTTCTCGATGAAATAGGACAGCATCGCCTCAGTCACATCGAAGTCAGCGATAACACCGTCCTTCAACGGCCGAATTGCTTTAATGTTTCCTGGCGTTCTACCAACCATCTTGTAGGCTTCCGTACCCACGGCCACCACGCTGCCGTTGTTTGTATCGATTGCGACCACAGAGGGCTCGTTTAGAACAATGCCCTTACCGGCCATGTTGATTAATACGTTTGCAGTCCCTAAATCTATTCCAATATCTCGTGCCACTATATATCCTCCAGATGTTTGTCGTTGAAATTATACCATATCTCAGTTTTTTTTTCGTGCTTCGTTTTTTTCTTAAGAAAAAAGCAATGCTAAAAGAAGAGTAGCCGGAGGCTGAGCGATTGATCCATGATTGCTATCAGTAAGTTACCAACCAGATAGCCAAGAGCCAGTGAGCTAAAAAGGATGAATAGCTGTGCCTCGAAAACGTGGTTTGGTTTAATCAAGTTTTCAATTTTGATTGCCGACAAAGCCTTGAATGACATTCCTACTGTAATCAGATAAATGAGAATGACAATCCCTGCGTGAATTCCTGCTGTTTGCATTTTTTCTCCTTAAGAAAAAAAGCGAACTAAGTGTTCGCTATTTCTTGCTACTATACACGTTGATTCGATTAATTGCACGACGAAGTGCGACCTCGGCTCTCTTTTGAGAACTCACATCGTGTTTCTTCTTCGCCTCTTCAATATGACGTACCGCGCGTTCCTTAGCAGATTCTGCCCGGTTAATATCGATATCTCGTGCTCGTTCTGCACTATCGGCGATAATCGTTGCCACATCATTGCTAAACTCGACGTAACCACCATTAACGGCTATTTCGTCGGTTTGTTCGTCATGACTGTGGATTCTCTTAACCTGGACAGAACCGATATTCAGTGGCGTAACGATGGGCTCGTGCCCCGCCATTATTCCGAGTTCACCATCAATGGCGTCAAGAACCACAATCTGACCATGATGTTCATATTGCACACCGTTTGGGGTCACAATGGATACGGTAATTAGTTTAGTTTCGTTATCCATCTACTCACCTACTTCGTCGTACTTGCTAACTCGACACCCATCTTCTTCGCTTTTTTGATTACGTCTTCGATGGGACCAACACCACGAAAGGCATCTTCTGGCAAGCTGTCAAGTTCACCATCAAGAATTCTTCTAAAACCGTTGATTGTATCCTTGATTGGCACATATGAACCAGGTACGCCAGTAAATTGCTCGGCGACACTGAAATTCTGTGATAGGAAGAACTGAATCTTACGTGCACGTTGCACGATCAATTTCTCCTCATCAGACAATTCATCCATCCCCAGAACGGAGATAATATCTTGCAGCTCACGGTATCTTTGCAATTCGTGTTGCACTTCCGTTGCTACTTCGTAATGTTCTTGACCCACAACTTCCGGATCAAGCGCACTAGATGAAGACTCTAGTGGATCAACCGCAGGATAGATACCTTGGTCAACCAGTTTACGTTCCAGGTTGGTCGTTGCATCCAAATGTGCGAAGGCCGTAGCTGGAGCCGGGTCGGTGTAGTCATCGGCAGGTACATAGATAGCCTGGATTGATGTGACTGAACCCTTCTTGGTTGAGGTAATTCTTTCTTGTAGTTGACCCATTTCAGTTGCAAGCGTTGGTTGGTAACCAACGGCTGAAGGCATCCGTCCTAGAAGGGCCGAAACCTCTGAACCAGCTTGCGTGAAACGGAAAATATTGTCGATGAACAGCAATACATCTTGGCCAGCAACGTCACGGAAGTATTCCGCAATCGTCAAACCAGTCAATGCAACACGCATCCGGGCACCAGGCGGCTCATTCATCTGACCAAAGACCATGGCAGTCTTCTCGAGCACGCCCGATTCCTTCATTTCATAGTAGAGGTCGTTACCCTCACGCGTCCGTTCACCAACACCAGTGAAGACGGAAATACCACCGTGCTCCTCTGCAATGTTGTGAATCAATTCTTGGATTAAAACGGTTTTACCAACACCGGCACCACCGAATAATCCGACTTTACCACCACGCACATATGGCGCTAGTAAATCGATAACCTTAATTCCTGTCTCGAGAATATCTTGACTAGTACTGATCTCATCGTATTTAGGTGCTTCTTTATGAATACCTTCACGGGGGAAATCAGCGGGGAATTCTGGTCCGTTGTCGATGGTCTCACCGAGAACATTGAAAACACGTCCCAGTGTTTCCTTACCAACAGGCACACTGATTGAAGAACCAGTATCCTCAACTTTCATGCCACGTTGCAATCCATCGGTTGATTCCATGGCAATCGTCCGCAGAACCCCATCACCTAATTCAAGCGCAACTTCAAGAATTATTGAGCTATCGTCTTGTTTCAGGACTTTTAAAGCATTGTTGATTTCTGGTAACTTGTTATCTAGCGGAAACGCCACATCGACAACAGGCCCAATAACTTGAACAATTTCACCTTGACTCAAATGATTAACCTCCTTTTTTTATTCAAGTGCAGCTGCACCACCGATAATCTCGGTGATTTCGGTTGTAATCTGCGCTTGTCTGGCTCTATTTAATTTCGTCGTTAACGAACTGACAACGTCCTTCGCATTCTTCGTCGCGTTGTCCATCGCAGTCATTGAACTAGCATGCTCCGCAGTTTTGGCATCCAGAATCGCACCAAAAATCATACTTTGGGCAAATTGAGGAAGAATAGCCTGCAAAACGGAGTCTAACGAGGGCTCGGTCAGATAGTCGACACGCCCTGTTGGCTGGTCGTCATCCACGGCCTCCGTAATATCAATGTCCGAAATTGGCAGCATTTTCTCCGCACGAAACTGCGAGGAAATGGTGTTCACATGGTGCGTATAACAAACGTACAGCTCGTCATAAACCCCATTTAGATACATGTTAACAGCGGTCGTGACAATCTCCCGCACCTCGTTAAAGCTCGGCACATCACTGATGCCTCTGTACTCGTAAACAACATTGATATCCTGCTTCTTGAAGAATTGGGCGCCGATACTACCGACAGCCAGTATCTCCGGCTCACGACCACGGTCACGGGCATTTTGGACCAATGACATCATATTCTTAATGATTGAACTGTTATAAGAGCCAACCAGTCCGCGGTCACCCGTGATAACGAGGTAGCCGACCTTCTTAATCTCAGCCCTTGGTTTAATCAAAACATTCAGGTTGCCAAGATCAAATAAGTCAGTGATATCAATCTCAGAATAGTCACCATCGAAGTCCTCACGGTTCTTCAATTGGTTGAAGACCTCTGATGCCATCAGATGCGTAACGGTAGCCCGGATCTTGTCGTTATAGACAGTATAGCCTTTGTCAAGCTTCTCAGTTTGTGATAGCTTCACACCTGATACCATTTGCATGGCACTAGTGATTTGCCCCGTTTTCTGGGTCGAAGTGATTTTTCGTTTTAATTCAAGTAGTGATTCTGCCACAAATAATCAACTCCTAACATTAACTGGCAAAGCCATCTCTAAATTCTTTAACTGCTTTTAATAACTCGTCTTCGTCTGGTAGGTTACCAGTCGTCTTGATGGTATCCAACATATCGGCGTGATTAGCGTCGAAGAAGTCGAATAGTTGGTCTTGATACTTCTGAATGTCTTGTACAGGCACATCATCGATGCAACCATGAGTCAAGGCAAACAAAATCAGCACTTGCTTCTCAACCGGTAGCGGCTGATGGAGTGGTTGTTTAAGCACCTCGACAGTCCGCCGACCACGGTTAAGCTTAGCCTGTGTGGCCGAATCAAGATCAGAACCAAATTGCGCAAATGACTCAAGCTCACGGTAAGAAGCCAGATCCACACGCAGTGTTCCGGCAACCTTCTTCATTGCCTTAATTTGCGCTGCACCACCAACACGGGAAACAGATTCACCGGCATTAATGGCAGGTCTTGTTCCAGCGAAGAACAGGTCACTCTGCAAGAAAATTTGCCCATCAGTAATTGAAATTACGTTGGTTGGAATGTACGCACTAATATCCCCAGCCTGTGTCTGGATGAATGGTAAAGCGGTCATCGAACCGCCACCCAGTTCATCGTTTAACTTGGCAGAACGCTCTAATAGACGTGAGTGGAGGTAGAACACATCACCAGGATATGCTTCACGACCAGGCGGACGACGGAGCAGCAATGATATTTCACGGTATGAAACAGCTTGTTTCGATAGATCATCAAAGACCACAAGAACATGCTTGCCGTTGTACATGAATTCCTCACCCATTGCTGTACCAGCATATGGTGCAATATAAAGCATTGGTGCTGGCTCACTTGGGCCGGCCTCAACGACGATGGTATAATCCATCGCACCGAAACGCTTCAAGGTCTCAACCTGTGCACGCACAGTCGATTCCTTTTGACCAATTGCGACGTAGATACAGATAATATCCTGTCCCTTTTGGTTGATGATTGTGTCAATCGCAATCGACGTCTTACCAGTCTTTCGGTCACCGATGACCAACTCACGTTGGCCCCGACCGATTGGTACAAGGGCATCAATGGCCTTGATTCCCGTCTGCAATGGTTCAGAGACAGACTGTCGTGCCATGACACCTGGTGCAGGACTTTCGATTGGTCTGGTCTTCGTCGTATTGATTGGTCCTTGACCATCAATCGGCTGACCTAGTGGATTAACCACGCGACCTATCAGTGCCTCACCAACGGGTACTTCCATGATTTTACCCGTCCGTTTGACCGTGTCTCCCTCGCGGATATCGTCGTACTTACCCAAAATAATGATACCAACATCGTTAGTTTCCAGGTTTTGTGCAATACCGTAAGAACCATTGGCAAATTCAAGTAATTCATTACTTAACGCATTGTTCAGCCCATGAGCCCGAGCAATACCATCACCAATGTAAGTAACGGTACCAACCTCATCGACCTTCAACTGTTCGTCAAAACTTTCCAGTTGTTGTTTAATTAACGCGCTGATTTCTTCAGCTTTAATGCTCAATGGGTTCACCTCTTTTATATATTATTAACTAGGTTACTCCGAAGAGTAGCTATCTTTGTTCTAATTGAGCCGTCGATTACCTTACCATCCGTCTTCAGAATCACCCCACCGAGGAGTGACTCATCAACCGAATTCTCCAGTTCAAACCGCTCTAAGTCATTCATCTTGGCGTAGGCTGCAGCAAGTTGTGTCAACTGCTCTGCCGACATCTTAGTCGCTGAGATTACCTCACCGTGAGCAATCCGGTGCCGTGCGTCATAAATCTTATTGTAAGCTTCAATGACATCCGGTAAGGACTGCATTCTCTGATAGTCGAAGAGTAATTGGAGGAAATTCTGCATCTCCTGTGAAAAGTGATTTTCTAATGCCCTGATGAAACTTCTCTTCTGGTCCAGGTTTAGTGCTGGATTCGAGAAGGCAGCCAGAAAAGACTGGTTACTCTGCAATACTTCCTGTAAAGTTGCCAGTTCGGACTTAATGTCCGAAACCAGATTACGTTCACTGGCAAAATCGTACAAGGCCGTTGCATAACGTTTTCCAAGTTCCTCACTACTTAATTTCATGATTTCTCAAGCCCCTTTATGAAGGAGTCGATCAACTCGGATTGGTCTGCTTCAGACAACTCTTTTTGAATCAGCTTCTCGGCAATCGTCACTGAAAGATCAGCGACCTGTGCCCGAGCTTCTTTTAGAGCATCCTCTTTAGCCTTCACTGCTGCGACATTTGCCTTCTCGCGTATCTCTGCAGCTTCCTTGTCCGCATCGTTCAACAGCTTTTGCTTATGGTTCTCACCGTTTGTTTTCGCGTTCGCGATAATCTCAACGGCTTCGTTCTTAGAATTCTGTAATGCTTGTGTCTTTGCCGCCACAAGCTCAGTTGCTTTTTTGTTCAAATCCGCTGCGTGATCGAGGTCATAAGTAACCTGCTCACGCCGCTTCTCCATCATGGCAGTGACTGGGCCCCAGGCAAATTTCCCCACTAAAATCATGAGGATTGCGAAGGTCAAAAGATAAAAGAGCATATCACCCAGTTCAAGCGCCATACCTGCTAAAGGTTGAAGGATCATTTCGTGCCCCTCTTTCTACCGATCTCTTATAGGAATAAGATCAAGAATGATACAACGATAGCCAAGATAGGAACGGCTTCAATCAAACCAACACCGATAAACATGGTTGAACGTAGTTGACCAGCACTTTCTGGTTGGCGTGCGATACCTTCAAGAGTCTTTGAGATAACCTTTCCGTTACCATATGATGCTGCAAGGGCTGCTAGTCCTGCTGTAATTGCTGCTGCAATATAATTCATGTGAAAAAATCCTCCGTAATATATATTATTCCTCGACAATTTTATGCGAGATGTAAACCATAGATAATGTTACAAAAACGTATGCTTGGATGGAACCGATGAATACCGAGAACCCTTGCCAAATCATGGCAAGTGGCGCCGAGTAGACAACGGAAATCAGGCCCATCGATTTCGCCAAGCGACCGCCAATCAGAGTAAGCAGAACTTCACCGGCGTAGATATTTCCGTACAACCGGAGTGACAAAGTCAAAAAGTTCGTAAATTCTTCAATTATGTTGATTGGTAGTAAGAAACCTACAGGATGCATGTAGTTCCTGAGGTATCCTTTAAAGCCAAACTTCTTCACGGCAAAAGCGTACGAGATAAGTAACGTCATCGCTGCTAATGTCATTGTAATCAAAGGACTTGCTGTCGGTGATTTAACTACGATGTGTTCATTGAAGACGACCTCGATGAACAATCCCAGTTGGTTCGCCATAAAAATGAACAAAAACATGGTTAAAGCATATAGAGAAAACTGCCTTCCCTCTTTACCCGGTACCGCTGACTCCACAATTCCGTTAGTGAAATCCACCAGGTATTCGAGCACGTTTTGTTTTTTGTTTGGCCTAAGCTCAATCTTACGCGAAAGATAATAGACTAGAACAAAAACGAATAGTGCAGCAATCAGCCCCGAGATGCAATTGGTTAGGTTAAAATTGATTCCCAGAAACTGAACTACAACTGGTTTTTCACCCACTTTGCGACCCCCCTTCTTTATTCAAATAACATCAAATACAAACAAAATGATAACACCAAAAAATCGGAAATACAAAGCAAGATTAAAATTATTTTATGTAAGCGTATACTTTTAAAAATTAAAAAACAGCCTCAAAAGAGACTATTTTGTGCCAAAGAGGCGGTCGCCGGCATCTCCGAGTCCAGGGAAAATATAGCCTGAATCGGTTAAGTATTCATCCTCTGCTGCTGCATAGATATCCACGTCAGGGTGTTCTGCCTGCACGGCCTGCACCCCTTCAGGTGCTGCCACTAACACAACCAAACGAATGGATGTAGCACCGCGCTTCTTCAAGGCCTCGATCGCCATGTTTGCGGATCCACCGGTTGCGAGCATTGGGTCGACAATAATCAGGTCACGCTGATCGATATCGGGCGGCATTTTGACAAAGTATTCGTGTGGTTTGAGGGTTGTTTCGTCGCGATACATCCCCACATGGCCAACTTTGGCTGCTGGAATTAATTCCAGCACACCATCAACCATCCCAAGTCCGGCACGCAGAATTGGCACAATCGCCAACTTCTTACCTGCGAGCTCCTTCTGGATAGTCTTGCCCATCGGTGTTTCAATTTCCACATCTCTCAGTGGTAAATCGCGGGTAATCTCATACACCATCAAGCCTGCAATCTCGTTGGCGATTTGCCGGAACTCTTTCGTACCCGTATTCTTATCGCGAATAATCGTTAATTTATGTTGAATTAACGGATGATCCAAGACAGTAAATTTACTCATAGCACCCTCCTATTTTTAAGCCATATCTATTCTAGCAGAGTTTCGCTTTAATGCCACTCATAATCTAACGGAAATTTTGCTGTAAGCGCATGCGCCCGTTCCTTAATCTCGGCCAGCTTGTCCGGCTCGTCAAAACTACGGATGGCATCGAGCACCAGGTGCGCTACTTCACGGCTCTCTTCCACCTTGAAGCCACGTGTCGTAATGGCTGGTGTGCCAATGCGGACACCGGCGGTCTTGAACGGTCCAAATGGATCATGCACAATCTGGTTCTTGTTGAGCGTGATGTCGACCGAGTCGAGTAAATCCTGAATTTCCTTACCGTTATGGCCCGTCTGCTGGATATCTAGCAAAATCAAGTGGTTGTCTGTGCCACCAGAAATCATCCGCACGTCATTAGCGTCTGCAAAGACCGAAGCCATCGCCCGCGCGTTCAATACAACTTGATGAATGTAAGTCTTGAATTCTGGTTGTAGGGCTTCTCCAAGAGCCACAGCCTTGCCGGCAATGACGTGTTCTAGTGGCCCACCCTGAATTCCGGGGAAGATGGCAGAATTGATTTTTTTGCCATATTCGGCTTTGGCCAAAATCAGGCCGCCACGTGGTCCACGCAGGGTTTTGTGTGTGGTTGTCGTTACAACATCGCTGTAAGGGACGGGGCTCTCGTGCTCGCCCGTGGCCACCAAACCGGCAATGTGCGCCATGTCGACCATGAGTTTTGCGCCAACAGAATCAGCAATTTCCCTGAAACGTTTGAAATCAATCGCCCGCGAATAGGCACTCGCACCAGCCACGATCAGCTTGGGCTTGACCTCCTGCGCCATACGCGAAACCTCATCGTAATCGATCAACTCGGTCTGAGGGTCTAACCCGTAGTGGTAGAAGTGGTAGGTCTTCCCCGAGAAACTCACATCAGCACCGTGAGTGAGGTGACCACCAGCGGAAAGGTCCATGGCGAGGACCACATCGTCGTGCTCGAGTAGCGCGTAGTATGCGGCCATGTTTGCGCTAGAACCAGAGTGAGGCTGCACGTTAGCATATTCTGCACCAAACAGCTGCTTAGCGCGTTCAATCGCTAGTGTCTCCACCTGATCGACGAACTGGGTCCCACCGTAGTAACGGTGGCCCGGGTAGCCTTCCGCGTACTTGTTCGTCAAGACGCTGCCTTGGGCTGCAAGCACACCCTTCGACACAATATTCTCGGAGGCAATCAGCTCGATGTTATGCTGTTGGCGTTCTTCTTCGCGCCCAATTGCTGCCCATAATTCTTGATCCTGTTCCCTATAATCCATTGACAAACCTCCACTCGTTCATGTACGAACTTAATTCTTGTTGATATTTTTAGCGCCGTAATTCAAAACTATTCTAGCATACCAGTTCATAAAAAAAGCAGATTAAACATTAAAATGTTTACCTGCAGCTGATTTATTGAGGCGATTCATGTAAGCGGGCGCAATCTCCCCTGCCTTAAATCCTTGAACGTAGATGGTTTTGATATTTGGTTGGTCGTCAAAGAAACGTAGTGCAGCAAAAAGATTATGCGCGGCCGTCGCGACCGATTCACCTAAAGAAAATGAATTTGGAGTTGAATATTTTGCGATAACTTCAGCCAGTGCCACTAGCGCTACAGTGGGATCAGTAAAATCAATTTGGGCGAAGTCCGCTACCCGATCGACAACCACCACTTGCGCCTTAGGTGCGTAGTGCCTGTACTTCATGCCCGGTGCCTTCGGTACCTCTTTTGCGCCAACCTGATTGTGGTTGTAGTCAGTGGTCTCACCAATTACAGCGGAAATTTCCGCTGGTGTAATCTGACCCGGACGCAGAATCACCGCGGGGTCGACGGTCAAGTCGACAATGGTCGACTCGAGCCCTATCTCAGTGGTGCCTCCATCAACGATTCCGGCTATCTTACCACGCAGGTCGTGGTAGACGTGGTTTGCGGTCGTCGGACTAGGTTTCGTTGAGGTATTCGCCGACGGGCCGACGATTGGTCGGCCAAGTTTTTCAATCAACTGCCGCGTTAGCTCGTCCGCTGGGTTACGAAAGGCCGCCGTTTTCAAACCACCGGTCACGACGGTCGGTAGAGTGTTCGGCTTGACGTTTAACAGGATGGTCAAAGGGCCAGGCCAGTAAGCATCAATGAGCTGCTGTGCCTTTAGCGGAATTTCAAGCGCATACTGCGCCATCATTGCCTCGTCGGCCACCGTGACAATCAACGGATTGTCGCTGGGCCGACCCTTAGCCTCATAGACCTTAGCCACCGCCACCGCGTTTGTAGCATCTGCTCCCAAACCGTAGACGGTCTCCGTCGGAAAGGCTATCAGCTCTCCGGCTTCTAGGTGCTTCACTGCCTGCTCAATTTCGTTACTGTTAAATATTTTCGTTTCCATTCCAAACTCTTTTCCACATCAAAAATCAGTTCAACTAGTTCAAAACTACAAAGCAACATTATATAAGAAGATGGGGTTGTTCTTAATCCTTCGTTTCATGTTTAATTCCCCGCACCATGCGGTCATGCCCCTCCATGTCTTGCCTAAACTCGAACGTATAATTCGGTAATTCTGCCGTCAAGAGGTCGGCCAACAGCTGTTTCTGCCTGTAGCCAAACTCGAGGTAGAAACAGCCGTTCTCGCTCAGGTGTGCATCTACCTGGGCGGTAAAACGCCGGTAGAAATCAAGGCCATCAACACCCGCAAAGAGGGCCAGATGGGGTTCGTTCAATAGCACAGAGGCATCCATAACAGCAGCCTCTTCATCCATGATGTACGGCGGGTTTGAGACAATCACATCGAATTTACCGAGCCCCTGCAAGACGTCAGCCGAAATTGTCTGCACCGCTAAATTATGCTGCTTGAAATTCTTGCGTGCAACTGCCAGCGCATCCCCCGAGATATCGCTAGCACTGAGCCGTAATTTAAGCGCGTGTTTTACAACTGCTTCGTTCAGCAAGGTGCTAAGACCTACAAGGATTGCCCCCGAACCCGTGCCGAGATCAAGGACATCAACATGCTTCGTCACTTGCCGTAGCTTAAGATCTGCCGCTACCCACGCAACTAATTCTTCGGTCTCAAACCGTGGAATTAGGACGTGCTCATTAACCTTAATTTGCTCGCCAAGAAACCAAGCGTAACCAAGGATGTATTGGGAAGACTGGCCGTTAATGAGCGCGGCCACGTCAGCATTTAACTGCTGCATCTGGGCGGGTAATAGTAGCTCACGTCCATGTAGTCGCAGCTGTGACGGGGTGAGTCCTAAGCGCTCGCCAACCAAAAAAGCAATATCAGCGGGCAAGATTGCCGGGTTAGCCTCTTTTGCTAACGCAACTGCGTGTGCTATTGCCGCTTCGATGCTTTTCCTAGTCATCTTGGAGTTGCTCCAATTGTTCAGCCTGACTGTAGACAATGAGCGCATCGATCACCTCGCCCAAGTCACCATTCATAATGCGGTCCAGCTTGTTCAATGACAGGCCGATTCTGTGGTCAGTCACCCGATTCTGCGGATAATTGTACGTCCTGATTCGTTCCGAACGGTCACCGGTACCGACGGCAGATTTCCGGTTGGCATCGTACTCAGACTGGTTCTCACTCTCATAGTAATCGTACACCCGGGAACGCAAAATCTGCATCGCCTTCTCCCGGTTTTGTTGTTGGGAACGTTGGTCTTGCATCGCCACCACAATTCCCGTTGGCAGGTGGGTCATTCTGACTGCAGAGCTAGTCTTATTAATGTGTTGTCCACCGGCACCAGATGCTCGGTAAACGTCAGTTCTGATATCCTTGGGGTCGATTTCGATGTTCACCTCATCATACTCCGGCATCACGGCCACGGTCGCAGTTGACGTGTGGACCCGCCCCTGGGACTCAGTCGATGGTACCCGTTGCACCCGGTGGGCGCCGTTTTCAAACTTCAGTTTAGAGTAGACATTTTGTCCGGTGATCATGATGGCTACCTGCTTGTAGCCTCCGACTTCCGTTGTCACTTCATCAATCAGCTCGACGTTCCAGTGCTCTCTTTCTGCGTATTTTTCGTACATTCTGAGCAAATCCGCGGCAAAAAGTGAGGCCTCATCGCCGCCCGCAGCACCACGAATCTCCATAATGATGTTCTTGTCATCATTTGGGTCCTTCGGCAGCATCAGCAACTTGATTTCGTCCTCCAGCCGTTCCTTATTCTCCTTAGCTTCTGTGAGCTCAGCCTTTGCCATCTCAACGAGTTCATCGTCCTCGTTCTCGGCAATTAGCTCCTCATTATCGTTAATAGATTGCTCGGCGTTTTTATACTCGCGAAACTTGGCCACAACCTCGCGCATGTCGGCCTCTTCCTTGGTCAAAGCCATATAGCGCTTGGTATCATTGATCACCTCGGGGTCAGACATCAGTTCCTGGATTTCGTCGTAGCGATCAACCAAACCTTGTAATTGTTCAAAAATTTTGTCCACGTTAATTATCCTTTCTGAGCTAGATTAGGGTGAAAATAGTGTTGGCGACAAACTGGATAGTATGATTCATTACCACCGACTTGGACCTGCTTGCCCTCATAAACCGGTTGGCCCTCGTGCACACGCAGATTCATCGTCGCCTTTCGCCGACAGAACCAACAAATAGTCTTCAACTCTTCGATTTTGTCGGCATAGAGTAACAGGGACTCACTGCCCTCAAACAGGTGATTCCTAAAATCGTTCTTCAGCCCAAACGCCATCACCGGAATGTTCATTTCATCCACAATTCTAGCACACTGTAAGATATGCTTCCTATTCAAGAACTGTGCCTCATCGATCAAGACACAGGCGGCATTTGGATCAGTTTCTTGAACCAGATCAAAGATATTAGTTTCGGTAGCCACCGGAATCGCGTCTCTTTGCAGGCCAATCCGCGAGCTCACAATACCCACACCCGTTCTCGTATCCACCGCACTGGTCATGAGGATGATTGTTTTGTTCTGCTCCTCATAGTTATGCGCAACCTTCAAAATTTCGATGCTTTTACCACTATTCATCGTCCCGTAGCGGAAAAATAATTGGGCCATATCAATTCACCATTCCTTTTATACACTGTTTTTAAGTATAAGGTCTTGGAGCTAAAAAATATACAAAAAAATTTCAAATTAGGCGTTTTGAGACAATCTTATGTTATATTAAAATGCAGATGTAATAAAGGATGAGAGAACATGACAATAAAAGCTAAAATTGCTACAGTGGTGGGCAAAGGTTCCTTCTGGTACCTCCACAAATTCAGGAATGGTGGCACATCGTACCCCGGCGTCTTGGCCACGAAGATAGACGAGAACGTCCTGGCCGACTTGGCGCGTGATTATGAACTGATTATCGTCACGGGCACGAACGGGAAGACGATGACGACTAGTCTGTTGGTTGAAGCACTAAGGACGGAGTATGATGACGTCTTAACGAACCCCTCGGGCTCGAACATGGTACAAGGAATCACAACGGCGTTCTTGAGCCACAAAAAAGTCAAGACGACGAAGAGAAGAATCGCCGTACTCGAGGTTGACGAAGCGAACGTGCCATTAATCACGGCAATCGTTCAACCAAAGGCTTTCGTGTTGACCAACCTCTTCCGCGACCAGATGGACCGCTACGGGGAGATTTATACGACCTACGACAAGATTGTGTCTGGGATTAAGCTCGCGCCTGATGCGCTGGTGGTTGCAAACGGTGACGCCAGCATCTTCAGTTCTCGCGAGCTACCAAACCGCATTTGTTACTACGGTGTTTCGACTAAGGATGCTGACCAGGCAGCTGATTTCAAGGCCCCGACCAACACGGATGGTGTCTTATGCCCCGTCTGCAACCATATCCTCCACTACCACGCACTCAGCTACGCTAACCTGGGGGACTACTTCTGTGTCAACTGCGGTTTCAAACGGCCGGCGTTAACTCACCAGGTTACAAACATCGGCAAGCTCACGCCAAATACCATTAACTTCGCGATTGAGCACCAGGAAATTACGATGCCGATCGGTGGTAAGTATAATATCCATAATGCACTTGCAGCCTACAGTGTGGCGCGAGAGTTCGACGTACCCGCTGCCAAAATCATGCAGGCACTCAGCAACAGCCAACGTCTGTTTGGACGCCAGGAATTGATTACTTATAATGGCCACAACATCAACCTCATTTTGGTGAAGAATCCAGTTGGGCTGAACGAAATCGTCGACCTGATAAACGAGGAAGAGGACGACTTCAGCCTTGTCGCCCTATTAAACGCTCAACATGCGGATGGCATCGATACCAGTTGGATCTGGGATGGCAACTTCGAGTTGTTAGAGCGAACAAAGATTAAGCAGGTGATCGTCGGGGGCGAACGATTCCACGATATGGCCTTGCGCCTGGAAGTCGCTGGTTTTGACCCAGCGCAGATGCAGGTGACAGACTCGCTTAACAGTGTCTTAGAGACTGTGAAAAAGGCCCCAACGAAGAAAGTTTACATCCTATCGACGTATACGGCGATGCTCGCCTTACGCAAGAAGTTAGCTGATGAAAAGGTGATTGCAGCCGGAATGGAATAAGCAGAGCGTGTACACCCACGGTTAGCTTTTGAGTACTAGCGCACGCAGCTGAAACGCCACGCAGTGGTGTGAGAGCTGAGAAGCTAGACGGAAAAAGTTGTGGGTGCTAACGCGTTTCAAAGCAGAGCGTGTACACCCACGGTTAGCTTTTGAGTACTAGCGCACGCAGCTGAAACGCCACGCAGTGGTGTGAGAGCTGAGAAGCTAGACGGAAAAAGTTGTGGGTGCTAACGCGTTTCAAAGCAGAGCGTGTACACCCACGGTTAGCTTTTGAGTACTAGCGCACGCAGCTGAAGATAAGTAAAAATGCAGTTTTCCAAATTGGAAAGCTGCATTTTTTAACGCTTATTTTCATCCAAGAAGCTCGCAATGATCTTCTGGCGCGCCGTGATGAATATTTGATTGTTACCGCTTGGATGAACCCGATTCGTCAACAGGATCATCCCGGTCCGCATTAGCCTGTCAAAGACAACCAAGGTGCCGGTATAGCCAGTATGCAGGATAATCGCGTGTTGGTCGATTGGATCAAAGACCATGTCGAAACCCCAACTGCGAAAATCCATCGTTGGCCGCGTTTTAGGCTTGAACAACTCAGCAACGGTCTCTTGGTGCAGCGGTAAAATATCCCGGTTCAAGCCCAAGTATCCCTGTGCCATCACCACTAGGTCGTTCAGGTCGCTAAACAATCCCGCTGAGCCGCAATGCTCCTTCAAAACCTGTGCCTTCGGGTCATGGACCACACCCTGAATCAGCGTACCATCCTCTCGCATCGTCGTTGGTACACTATTTTTTTTATCTGGGTAAAATGTGGTAGCCTGCAAGTGCATCGGTCTAATCACCTGCTCCGTAATCACCTGCCAGACCGGCTTATCGAAGATTACCTCGAGTACTAACCCGAGCAGAATGAAATTTGTGTCTGAATAGCGCACCTTCTCGTCAAATTCGTCTGTCACGGGTAAGTTGATAATGGCCTCAATTAATTCCCGTGCGCTCAATTCATCTCGGTGTTCGATGTAGCCACGAATACCAGACGTGTGCGTCAACAGGTGGGATAACCGTACCCGGTGGTCCTTAAACGTCGGAATAAACTGCTGTAACGGCTCAGAAAAGTTGAGTTGTCCTTCCTCGTAGAGTTGAAGAAAGACCGTGGTGGTGCCGAGAACCTTGGTGAGGCTGGCTAAATCATACTGGGCAAATGGACTCAGTTGGACATTTTCCGGTACCCAGGTCGAGAAACCCACGGTTGATGTGAACACCTGTTGGCCCTTAATGAATGCGTAGTTCACACCCGGAACAATCCGCGCCGTCACCATTTTTTCAATTAGATTCTGTGTGGCAAAATATTCAATCATCTAGTTTTAAACCTCTGTAAATAGAATAGCATAATTTACCTAAGTGGACTAAAAAACGCTATGGTCTGCTTTTACAGCCATAACGTTTTAGATAAATTAGATTTCTGCGTTACCCGCAAATTGACTATTGTAAAGACCAGCAAGGAACGAATTACCCGCACGCCAGTTAGACCTTCACGGAAAATCAGGTTGAGATTATCCGTCTTCTTCTGGAGTGACTTGAATAATGGCCAACGTGATTTACTTAATTTGATCACTTGTTACTCTCCTCCTTTAAAACGCCGTATTTCAGCCACCGGACGAGGGAGGCTACCTTTAGTCTGAAGTTCTTATTCAGTTGGTCAACCTGGTTGTCCTGGTCGATGAGCTTTGAACGGCCAATTTGTACTAACAGGCCAATCATAATTTGGAATAAAAGCTCAAGCTCCGATTCATCCTTCACACGTAGTTTACTGGTGTCAATAAGGTCGAGCCCGAAGTGGGTGAAATGGTGGTGGTTATGTGGCTTGCTATCACCTTCAAACCACTGTGACGCCTTGTGGTCGCCCATGAAAACGAACATGTTCCGGAAGAACATCTGGTCCGCGTCATTAATCTGCCAATCAATCTCCTTGTTGGCGAAGGTCTGAAAGGCCAAGAACAGGTCGCCGTGAGCTTCCTGTAACTGCTTCTGCCACAAAAGAAGCAGCTCCTTTTGTTTCTCCTTAGCTAAGTAGAAGAATAAATCCTCTTTACTCAGGAAGTATTGGTAGAAACTACCACGGGGGATCCCTGCCTGCTTGATGAGCTCATTAATTGAGATATCAGAGAATTTCTTGGTCGTGAACTGCGCCGTCGCAGCTGCGACAATCCGTTCCCGCTTCTCTTCTCCCAGTCCGAAAAAAGTTTTTGTTGGCATGAGCTTTCCTTTCCATATTGTGACAATCTGTCATATGACAATTTGTCATTATACCCTTCTCAGACACTGATGCAACGAAAAAATACTGCTTTTTCCACCGCAAACGGCTTTCATAAAGAAGCTGGAAACGCTATAATTATTACAGCAACAGGAGATTGGTGGTGAGAACATGGACAATAAATATTTACCCGTGCTGGAATTTATCAGGGACAATAGCGCAAAGGTCATTCAGGAACCAACGGAATACGCCAACCAGCTAACCTTCGCGTTCAGCAAGAAATTTGCCGACTTCAATGTCGACGTGACCCTCTTTCCGGTGATGCGCCTTCACGTTGAGCGCCTAGACCGCAGCTTTGTCAATGCCAACGCGGACCTCTTTATCTACTTCTTCAACAAGGTCTCATCCCAGTCGAAGAGCACGTATAAAGACGTCTGGGTGACGACGAGTGATGTGTCCAATCGTGATTTATTATTAGTTGAATTAAGTTTTGAGTAAATACCCCTTGACATAGTACCGTATTCTTTTATACAATCTTACTTGTACTTTTGCCCGTTGGTCAAATGGTTAAGACGCCACCCTCTCAAGGTGGAGTTACGGGTTCGATTCCCGTACGGGTGATTTTACTGGGATATCGCCAAATTGGTAAGGCAGTGGACTCTGAATCCATAATGTCTCGGTTCGATCCCGAGTATCCCAATTTGGGTCACACCAGCTTAATAACTCACACTTTCATGTGTGGGTTATTTTTTTGCATAAAAAAAGAAGCCCGGGAATGGACTTCTTCAACTTGCTAACTATTCTTAATGATTAGGCCCATGATAATGTCGGCGGCATCCTCACAGCTATCTAACACCGACTCGAAGCTGAAGAAAATCTTCTTCCAGCGTACAACATCGATTGGGTCTTTCTCTGTGCGGAAAAGTTGGGCCAGATCCTCGGTGTACAGGTGATCCCCCCGCGACTCAATCTTATTGGCCTCCTCAATTCTACTCATTAGCGTCTTTGAACTCTTGAAGTGTGGGAACTCCTTGATTGCCTCCTGCACAGCCGCAACTGCTTGAGTAATTAATTCGAAGAATTGCACCGCATTTGGCGCCATCTGTTGGACATTCAAATAGTAGAACTCATATGTGAGACCGTTAATCCCGTCCATGATGTCATCGAGCCGGTCGATAATCTGCACGATATCCTCCCGGTCAAGTGGCGTGATAAACGACACGTAGAGCTCCTTCATGACCTCCTTCACAACCTCGTCGCTCTCCCGTTCGATGTTGTGAATCTCCTCGCTCTTTTGCGCGAGCGTGTCTAGGTCATATTCGTTAATGATCTCGTGTAGAATCTGGCTCGCACGCACCGTGTCCTTTGCCAGGTGTTCCATTGCACCAAAGTAGTCATAGCCTTTCTTTCTTGCCATCTCGTTCCTCCTAAAAAATTGCCATAAATAATTTTGCCATCAAAAAAGCGATAATCCCACACCCAGGGAACGTGAGTACCCAGGCGAGTACCATGTTCTTCACAACGGTGAGATCGACACTCGAGAGGCGCTTGGCTGCACCAGCACCCATGATTGCCGTTGTTTTAGTGTGTGTCGTCGACACAGGAATACCGAAGATTGAGGATAGTAGCAGCGTGATTGCTGCCGCCACGTCGGCTGAGAAACCCTGATATTTCTGCAGCTTCACCATATCCATGCCGACGGACTTAATGATGCGCATCCCGCCGACGCTCGTACCGATTCCCATGGTCACGGAACAGAGCACCATAACCCAGATGGGAATGGCAAAGCCGTTACCGCTCTTCTCGACGAGGCCGTTGTAGAAGAGGGTCAACATGAAGACACCCATGAACTTCTGCCCATCTTGGGCGCCGTGGAGAAACGCCATGGCTGCGGCGCCAAACGCCTGCCCACCAGTAAAAATTTTGTTGGCGAAGATCCGGTTGACTCCCTGGAAAATCCAGATGATGAGCTTAGTAATCAAATAGCCACCACCAAAGCCTAGGATAGTGCTGACGATAAGGCCAATGATGACCTTCCACCATTCGTCCACATTGACGGCGTTCAAGCCACCAAGAGCCATTGCGGCACCGGTGAGCCCAGCAACGAGCGCGTGTGATTCACTCGTAGGAATGCCAAACCACCATGCAGCGACCGCCCAGGTCACGATAGCAAATAGCGCGGCAGACAGGGCAACCTGACTGGCGTTACCGGCCCCATCGAAACTCACGATGTTGCTGATGGTCTCGGCCACCTTGGCGTTGAAGAAGGTCATCACGAGCGCCCCCAAGAAGTTCATGACGACAGCCATCCAAATCGCCACATTCGGGCGCAACACGCGAGTTGAAACTGCGGTAGCAATGGCATTCGGTGCATCGGTCCAACCATTGACGAACACGACGCCCATCACCAGCGCAATGGTAACAATTAAAGCGATATTCATATTTACTCCTATTAACTCAAAATGTCAGAAAATACTGCCGTAGCTATCATAACTTATTTTCCCCCCGCCGTCTCGTTAAATTTTTGAATAATTTGCACTCAAAATATGCAATTCAACCGTCAAATTGAATTGATTGGCATTCGCCATTACCGGGTGTATAATACCGTTAAAGAAGGTGAAATAATGTGTGGTAACAGATTTGGTTACTGGGGAACTCACATGATGAATTCCTTTGGCAATGGCCCATCCTGGTGGTTGCTGGCTACTTTCATTATCCTAATTATTGTGCTGCTTGGCGTGTTATTCTCCCGCGGAAAACAGCCGCGCTCCCTGCAAAACAGGCCGCTGGATATTATTGATGAGCTCTATGCAGAGGGGCATATTAAAAAGGACGAATACTTGGAGCGTAAAGAAACACTTCAAAAATAGAATATGCTGGGTAAAGAAATATATATTTTAGTTGACAGTTTACTCTGGCCTCGTGTTATACTTTGGACACGAAAAAAGGCAGAGATTCGTGAGGGATTCTCTGCCTGTGATGATTTCGTGGAAAGCTGTTAAGTCTAAATCTTTATGATTAAGGCTTTTTTTGATTAGTTTAATCAACCAATCAAGGGCTTTTAGGCCATCAACTAGTGTCTTCAACAATTTCAAAAAGTTGAAAGAATCCAACTCTCACTCTCTCACTTCCCATTCTGCTCATGGCACCGCCTCCTTTACTTTCTGTTGCTGGAGTGGTCCCACTAGCCATCACATATATAACTACGCAAAAATAGTTCTTTACCATCTTGGTCTGATAAATATACTTTAGTTGACAGCGAGCTCTGGTGCCGTGTTATATTTTGGACACGAAAAAAGGCAGAGTTCTGAGTGAGATCCTCTGTCTGTGATGATTTCGTGGAAAGTTTGTTAAGTCTTAATCTTTATGATTAAGGCTCTTTTTTGTTACCTATGGTAATAGATTATAATCATCAATAATGATGTTTTGGCCCGTTAGCCGTGTCTTAGTAACACTACCATTCTTCGGGAACTGGGTGTGGTAGGGCGAGCCAGCGGGTGAATTCTTACTAACCAAGTCCTTAATGACGCCACCATGGGTCGCTACGAGAATGCGTGAGTGGTCCGCGCTGGCCTGATAAATCTCTTGTAAGCCCGCCTGCAGTCGCACCTTGACCTCCTGGGCATTCTCTGCCAAATGACGTACATCGGCTTCTTTGGTGGCATTACGCAAGAAATCCGGTGAATAATGATCCCGAAATTCAGCGATCGTCTTAATACCATAGGGGGCCCCGACACGTTCCCAGGTCTCCTCCTCATTCTCGCCCTCAAACGAGCCAAAGAAAACCTCACGGAGATTCCTGCTCTCGATAATCTGTGTATCCGTGGCATGATTTGCCGTCAGCATGATCTTCGCTGTATCCACAGCCCGTTTCAGGTCTGAACTATAAACGGCGTCAAAGTGGGTATTTTGAAGCTTTTGCGCAGTCGCTTCAAGCACCGGGATTCCCCGTTCGGTCAACGGCGTGTCCGACCAGCCCTGCATCTTCCGCATTAAATTATACATAGTCTCGCCGTGGCGGACGAAATAAACTTCGATTTCCTTCACACAAATCCCCCAAACTAAATTTAGCTAGATATTTTCTTTCTATTCTACACAATTAAATGAAAAATACCAGAAAATATAGTTTGTCGTTAACTGAAGCTGACTTCTAAATCAGACAGCCGGGCAGCCATGAATGCATCATATGCATCGAGTCCATAGTTAACCTTGATCAATTCACCGAAGTAATCCTTGAACTCAGTGTTCACGAAATGCAGGTAACCACGGCGAATTGCCCGCGACCAGGAACTCCCCGTTTGCCGCTCTTCTTTAACAAACTGCCAGATTACCCTCAACATGTCCCGCATCTTAATCACATCATGAAAGACGAAGTGATACTTCTGCTCTGGTGTGTTGACCCTAATTTTCTGTGTCCTGCTGGTATAGAAATACACCACGACAAGTGTCACCACGATGATGACGGGAACTAGGAGCAGAATCAATAAGACAACACCCACGGCAATGGTCGCCGTTGTACCACCAAGCAACAAGACTGCCGCGACGATTAATGCGATAACCAGGAGAATTGGTATTGCCACCAGAGCGATTAGGAAACCATCCACCAGACGTTTGAATTGTTTGTTCATGTGCACTATGACCTCAGTCTTGCAGAATTTCTCCTAATTTAAGCAAATTAAAAAGATGTGATAATTTTATCACATCTTTCTCTTTAATTGTAGCAGTCATTTTCTAAATCATCGTCCATGAGCCGATCGAGTGTCTCCGAGAATGAAAATTCCGGATTCTGCGTAAACTCATTGAACAACTTATTCACTAGTGTTTTCTGATGGCTGAGGACGCTTATTGCCTCGACCTCACTTAACCGATACTCGAAAACCAATCCGTCTAATACCTGATTAGACCAGGCCTCATAGTCATAGCGATCCTTAGTTACTACTTTTTCCAATTAAAGTCCTCACAATCTAATTTCAAAAAACTAAATGCGTTTCTTCAATTCGTTCGTTAAATCTTCATAGCCAGGCTTACCGAGTAGACCAAACATATTCTTCTTATATGCCTCGACACCAGGTTGGTTGAATGGGTTAATACCGTTCAGGTAACCTGAGATACCGACTGCAATTTCGAAGAAGTAAATCAGGTAACCCAATGTGAATTCTGACAGGTCAGGAATCGAGACGGTCATTACAGGCACACCACCGTCGGTATGGGCGAGCACAACGCCTTGGTATGCTTGCTCGTTCACGTAGTTCATCGTCTTACCTTCAAGGAATGCTAAGCCATCAAGATTCTCTTCCTCAGCAGGCACAGTCAGATCATGACGGGGATTTTCTACCTTGATGACGGTCTCCATCAAGTTCCGCCGCCCTTCTTGGATGTATTGTCCAAGTGAGTGTAAGTCGGTTGAGAAGTTTGCGCTTGAAGGGTAAATTCCCTTTTGGTCTTTACCTTCTGATTCACCCATCAGTTGTTTCCACCACTCGCCGAAGTATTGCAATGTTGGCTCGTAGTTTTCTAATAACTCAGTGGTGTAACCCTTACGGTACAAAATATTTCTTAGAGCCGCATATTGATATGCTTCGTTCTTCTCTAATGCAGGGTCAGCATAGTCTAGGCGTGCTTGGGCTGCACCGTGCATCAATTCATCAATGTTGGCACCGGCAACGGCGATTGGCAACAGACCAACAGCTGAGAGTACTGAGAAGCGACCACCGATATCGTCAGGCACAACGAACTCTTCATAACCTTCTGCATCGGCTTCTGTCTTCAAAGCACCACGCTCACGATCAGTCGTAGCGTAGATCCGCTTGTTGGCTTCTTCCTTACCGTACTTCTCAACCAATTTAGCCTTCAGGATCCGGAAAGCGATTGAAGGTTCTGTCGTTGTACCGGATTTAGAAATAATGTTCAAGCTGAAGTCGCGGTCGCCAATCAGTTCAATCAAGTCATGGAGGTATGACCCAGAGATTGAGTTACCAGCAAAAATAACTTGTGGATGCTTCCGATCAGCCGCAAAGTTGTAGAATGCGCCATTCAGGAAGTCGATTGCTGCACGAGCACCCAAGTATGAGCCCCCAATACCGATACCAACCAAGATATCAGAATCGGATTGAATCTTCTTCGCAGCTTCCTTGATCCGAGCAAATTCATCCTTGTCATAATCAACAGGGAGGTCGATGAAGCCCCGGAAGTCATTACCAGCTCCTGTCCCCTCTCTTAATGCAAGGTCAGACGCAGTAACAAGCTGTTGCATCTCAGGTAGTTCGTTCTCATGAACGAAGGGGGTTAATTTCGATTGGTCAAACTTAATATGTGTCATTTTTTTCCTCCGAAAATTTGTTTTAACATTGTATACTTTAACCATTTTACCGGCAAAATGCAAGAAACGGACGTGACTAATCAACGGCTAAGAGTGTGGATCCTGACCATCTTTTGCCACTACTTTCTTAACTGTGTTTCAAAAGATAACTTCCTCCGCCTTACTTGCCACTTCAAGCGTTCCACGCTTTAGTGTCATCGTAAGTGCTCAGAAGCTAACCATCTTTTGCCACTACTTTCTTAACTGTGTTTCAAAAGATAACTTCCTCCGCCTTACTTGCCACTTCAAGCGTTCCACGCTTTAGTGTCATCGTAAGTGCTCAGAAGCTAACCATCTTTTGTCACTACTTTCTTAACTGTGTTTCAAAAGATAACTTCCTCCGCCTTACTTGCCACTTCAAGCGTTCCACGCTTTAGTGTCATCGTAAGTGCTCAGAAGCTAACCATCTTTTGTCACTACTTTCTTTTTCCCATGAAAATATTCTTCAAACCGCGCTTCAGCACCTGAAAGAAGCTGAGTGAACGAACGATTCGGTCTGCTGGAATGTACTCGCGAATTGCACGCAGCACTTTCTTTGGGTCCTTTGAAGAGAAATTGTATGTACCACTACTCTTCGTCTTCAATGCGTATCTAGGAATGTATTTACCCTTGAACAGAATCGAAGCGATGACTAGATCAACTTCATCCCACGGAATCTGAATGTATTTCTGGACGTTCTTATCGTTGAAGAACTCGAATCCCTTATCACCAATCATAATCTTGCCATATTCAGCAATTGCCGTATGGGATGTCGCCTTTTCAACTAAATCTACTTTGGTGTTTATTGATTGAACCATTGTCTATCCTTTTCAAAAAAAGAAGATTGCCTACGTGCTAATGTTATCGCACCAAAAGGCAATCTTCAAGTTGTTGATTAATCTAGAATTACATTACGTGCAATACGTGAAGAACGATACCGACTACGAATAGTCCAAGAATGATCACGATAGGTGAAACATTCTTCTTCAGTAACCACATGCAGAATAAAGTTAAAAGTAATCCTGCGAAACCTGGAATCAATGAGTTCAAGTTTTCTTGCAAGGTTGTAACTTTATCTGAACCGAGTGAAAGGCCTGCAGCTTGTTGCTCTAAGGCTTGTTTAATACCAGCTGCACCCTTTGGAAGTTTATCCCACTCGATGTAAGCTCCCTTTGCCAAAGGCGAAGTTGAGATAACTGGAGTGAAGTTAACTGAAACCCAACGGTTAACCAGTGAACCAAGGATAAACATACCAAGGATTGAAGCTCCCTTAGTAACGTTTTGGAGTAAGTTACCAGATAAATCTTCTGAGATACGTGAACCGGCTTTGTAGCCAAATTCTTGTGTGTACCACATGAAACCTAAACGAATAACGTTCCAAAGAACGAAGTACAAGATAGGTCCTAAGATGTTACCACTCATAGCCATTGTTGCTGCAAGAGCACCAATGATTGGCTTTACAGTGAACCAGAATACGGGATCACCAATACCAGCAAGAGGTCCCATCATACCAACCTTAACACCTTGGATAGTAACATCATCGATAGGTGCACCATTAGCACGATCTTCTTCAAGGGCAAGTGTAACACCGATGATAGGTGATGCTAAGTATGGGTGAGTATTGAAGAACTCAAGGTGACGCTTCAAAGCAGCGGCACGGTCTTCTTTAGTCTTGTACAGCTTTTTAAGTGCTGGGATCATTGAGTATGCCCAACCACCGTTTTGCATTCTTTCATAGTTCCAAGAACCTTGAATGAAATTCGAACGCAACCAAACTGAAATTCTGTCTTTTTTGGTTAAAGTAATTCTTTTGTTATCAGCCATTGTTATTCTCCTTTCATCCTAGTAATTGTCTATGATATCGCCAACTGGGTCACCTGTGTTAGCAGCTGCGCTGTTGTCTGATGAACCGCCTCTGCCTTGCAATGCCAAGTAAATCAAGGCAAGAGACACACCGATTGCACCAAGAGCGATAAGAGTAAGATCTGTAACTGTTGCTAAAGCGAAACCAATGATAAAGAATGGCCATACTTCACGGTTAGCCATCATGTTGATAACCATTGCGTAACCTACGGCAACAACCATACCACCACCAACGGCAAGACCGTCAGTCAACCATGCAGGCATTGCGTTCAATGCTGAGCTAACAGGGCCAGCACCGATTGCAAGAATCAAACCTGCAGGAATAGCAATACGGATACCTTGCATAGCAATCGCGATTAATTGCCAAATTTCGATTTTCCGGAAACTACCTTCTTCAGCAGCCTTATCCATGATGTGCACAACACCAGTGGTTAAAGTACGGACGATAGTAGTAAGTAATAGTCCAGCAACAGCCAAAGGAATAGCGATACCAATAGCAGTTTGGACACCCTTCTCACCTTGACCACCAAGGACCAAGATAATAGCAGATGCAACTGATGCTAAAGCAGCATCGGGAGCAACGGCAGCACCAATGTTTGCCCAGCCAAGAGCGATCATTTGTAAGCTACCACCCAAGATTAAACAAGGGATTAATTGACCTGTTACTAAGCCGATTAACGTACACGCAATTACTGGTTGGTGGAAGTGGAATTCATCAAGAATACCTTCCATACCAGCAAGAAACGCAACGAGAATGACTAAGATAATTTGAATTGCGTTTAAATCCATAATTATTTATCCTCCAATTGTCTCCTGACAAATTATTTTTGCTTGTCGAGTTCAGCTTGTGCCTTCTTCAAGATATCATCCATATTAGCGGCTGAATCACTTGGCACCTTTCTGACATCAAGCTTGACACCCATCTCTTCCATCTTGCGGAATGTGTCAACGTCTGTTTGGTCAAAAGCAAGCACTGTGTTTGGTTGAACTTTACCAACTGAGTGCGCCATCGAACCAACGTTAACGGACTTCAAGTCCACGCCACCCTCGATTGCAGTCAATGCATCCTCTGGGTTCTCGAACAAGAGCAGAACACGTTCGCCACCGAAGTGTTTGTCATCTTGTGCAAGTTTCAGCATTTGTGCCATAGGCACAACGTGCGCTGTTACACCCATTGGAGCAGCCTGCTTGATCAAGTTCTTTCTTAACTCGTCCTTAGCAACGGCATCTGAAACAACGATAATCCGTGTTGCACCAGTCGTTTTAGTCCAAGTTGTGGCAACTTGTCCATGCAAGAGACGTGAGTCAATTCTGGCAAGTGCATAACTCATCTTACCAGGCTTACCACCGGTAGCGGCCTTCTTGGTAGCAGCAGGTGCTGCAGCCTTAGGCTCGAGGTCTTCAGGCTTAACCTTCACACCGTTTCTACCCTCCACTGTGACGTGAGCAGCAATCTCCTTCGCTGTGTTCATCGTCATTCTCGCTGAATATGTTTCAATCAGCATTGGCAAGTTTAATCCGGTCACGATGGCCATCTTATCCTTGTGTTGTTCAAAGATCCCATTACTTTGGTTGAATGGAGATCCACCCCATAAATCCACGAGAAAAAGTACTTCATCATCCGGTTCAAAGCTAGCAATAGCCGCTTCGAGGTGTGCTTTCAGATCATCAGGGCCTTCATTAGGCATAAAAGTAACGGCTTGTACTTTTTCCTGTTCACCGAAAATCATGGAGCCAGACTGCAAGATGCCTTTGGCAAACTCACCGTGGCTCGCTAAAATGATTCCGACCATTTTTTCTCCTCCTTTTATAAACTGTGTACGCTTTCACTCTGCGTCTACCCCATTATAATTTAGTTTTTTGCGATGTGCAATTAAAAGTGCGGCTTATAAAAGCAAGTATAACTTCGTTTTTTAATAACGTTTAATTGTTATAATAAATAATGATTAATTAACTAGTGATGTAAGCGCTTATCTTCGGTATTGGTCTGGTTAGATAAATAATTAGTATATTAAGTATAATATGGAGTATTATATAAAAATAACGTCCTCATCGCGGACGAGAACGTTAATTATTGGTGGATTATGGGGTGCTCGTGGTTAGTAATTGATGTGGATCAAGGAAAGTGGATGGTTAACCTATGCGGAATAGTGTAATACCTCAAGAAGATCATATATTGCAATTGTCTTCACGTTAAAATGCTGAGCTACTGCAACTATCTTCGGTTCTTTTTTCACCTTCATACCAACTTGTGGCAACAAAGATCTACCTATCCCATCCAAAGTAACTATTGTGAGGTTTTTCGCCATTGCAGTAGCAATTAGCCAAGGATCTGCTTTTTCGACTATCTCCCATTCAGCAATCCCGCTTGTAGCCCAATAGCCACTCTGTTTTATCCAATCCATTACTTTGTTGTATTCATTGACAACTGAAGCATCGGGTATAAGTAATCTTGTTTTAAACGAATTCTTAGTCCAGTTAACTAAATCTTCAGGATACTGAACCTCTTCAAATACAAACTGTCCCATCTTAATACAGTCTTTACTGCCAATAAAATCCCATAGTGAATTAAATACTTGTGGTTGATACCATTTCTCATGAGCATCAAAAAGGGAATTTGAATCTAGTAAATATTCCATCCGATTACTCCAATCCTAAAATTTTATCCGCAGTCAGCTTATACGTTTTTAGTGATGTCCCAATCAACTCTGCTGCCTCACTCAATCCCAATCGTCCACTAGATTCTTCACTGATTACAGCATTTGCAAAGTACGGATCCACTTTGGATGCTACATTATTGTAGAAATTTCCTCTTTTAGGTTTATTTTTGATTACCATATTATTTTCTTGTAGTTCCTTTGCCCAACCAATCAACGAATCTCCATAAATATGAAGTTCTCTTGCTCTAATTGCAGTTGCTAAAAGGCTAGTATTAAATTTTCTAGAAAGTCCTACAAGATTATCCTCGGCAGATTCCTCGTCATTCAGACTTGCCAAAAATTCTTTTCTAGGTAGTAAGATATTTGCAGTCACAGAATTAATCCAACGTTCTTGAGCGATATCAACATCGAGTCCGACATTGAGTACTTCATTTTCTCCCAGTAACACATGCACAAGTTCGTGTATTAGACTAAATATCTTAGCTGTCTTGCTGTCCGCGCCATTTAGGAATATCAATGGTACTGTATCATCAATCAGTGCAAATGCTCTGAATTCCTCAACCTCTAACACTCTGTGGGTATTTAATCCTACTATGCCATTCTGCATTACCATAATATCAAGTTTGCTGATACTATTTCGTAGCAAATTAAAGTATCGCCCAGAATCCAATGAGTATCGTTTCTTACCCTCTGGTAAACCTAAAATCTTGGTTATCTTATCTGCTACCTCTTCTGGATCTGTACCCAGCTTAATAAAATGTAAGTATTTAAAAGACGCAGTGAGCGTTTCACTTTGAAGATAGTCTTTCATCCAAGTTTGTCTAATTTGCATTGCATAGATTGTATCAATGAGTTTACGACTAGGCTTTACAGATGAATTATCAATTGTACGGTATTTGACAAATTCATGTTCCTCGACTGGAACTTTATCTTTAAAAAGGTAGCTAAATGGAGTTCTAGTATCTTTGCTAAATTCCTGCAACTGTTTGAAGGTTGGATAATCACGATCAGACTTCGGCGACATCCAAGAATCTAACCTGAACTTGTTTTTCAACTCCGTGTAGCTCTTCTCACCATTTTCGATTGCCCATTTAACAACATCCCAATTAACTGGGACTCTATATGTCTCTGCCATGATTATTCACCTCCTACCATTCCTAATTAAGGTAAGTATATGCTTCGCAAAGGCTGATTACTATCAATATATTCAGAACACGCGAAATATGCTAATTTTAAAAATTTTGTTTATAAATTATCAATAAATTTCAAAGATTCCAGATATTTATCAAGTTTCTTATTTAGATTTTTTTTTGCACCACACAGTGCAGTTGCCGATTCATCTACGATTTTTTTCGACTCCACAGGATCTTTAATTGACTTAGATCTGTTGACAGAATTAAAGTATTTTTCACAAGAACTCATAAATTTAGAAATATATTGATTTCTAAATTCGAGCCATGATTCCTGTTGGCCTTCGAAGGAAAAATTAGAAATAATTAGTTCATCTGCAAAAGTATTATTGGAAGATTCAATTTCATTGAATTTTGACTGCATATCCTTCACTAATATTCCTATTTTTGGAGCATTAACAATAAAATGAGCCGGACTTAAGTCGGTATCACTCATTACATAAATACTTCTACTTATTTCATTCTTTAATCGTTTTAACTTCTCCTTTTGTTGATTGTTTCTTGATTTCTTCTCTGAAATAGTACCTAAGTAGAACGCAAGTCCCGTTCCTAGTAAGGCTCCCAACAAATTACCTAAAAAGTCCCACATATTACTCACTCTCCTATTCGATATATACTTGACTACTTTTAAAAAAACGTAATAATTAAATTACAATGTAATTATAACGTTATTTATGTAGATGGATATAACTTTTCGAATTATATAGGATAATAGTCTAAGCTTACTTTTTAATCTTTTCAGTAGTCTCAAACGATAAATTGAGTATCTTAAGCCAATCATCCCGTCTCTGTCGGATGAATTCCTTCTCATTTTCATCATCAATCTGCTCAAGATTCAGCTTTTCTAGTAATTGTATTAATTTACTAGTCTTTTCTGGTCTATCTGAAAATAAATTCTGGTCATTAATATATAGATTAATGATTTTAAAGCTTTCCTCTCTTCTCAATATACGATTGTTTATCATATTAGTTTTTAATTGTCTTTCAGAAATCGGCTTCATTACCCCATCATCAAACTGACTGACACCAAAAATTCTACGTTTCATCAACAAATCAAGTATTTCTTTATTAGTACTTACTTCATAGTTATAAACACACATGAATATTTCAAACAAATATCCGAAATAAATGGAATCTATTCCTCTAAAAATTTCAAATGATAAGTAATTTAGACTAGCAAGAACCTGTGATTGATTTTTGTCATCACGAACTAGCGTAATATAAGTCTTTTCAAAAAAATTTTGAAGAAACACTCTTTGTACAAAACCATCTCTAGAATTATTGAGGAGGGTTTCAGATGATATTTTCCAGTTGTTTGGAAAATAAACAAAACCGATATTATCTGAATAATGCCTATACAACAATTTGAATAATATACCAGTTATCTCCTCTAGCCCTTTTTGTTGAGGAGAATTTTTTATTTGATCAACTAATGCTCGAGAATAATCATCTAACAAAAATTGCTTATTTGAAAAATTTCCATATTCTTCCTTCAAAAATTTTAGCCAAATTGAACCACTTTTGTTAATCCCGGTTGAGTTCAAGTCGTAAAGATATATTTGAATAGCCATTGATATGAAGTCGTATTCGAAACGAAATTGCAACTTATTTCTATTCTTATTCCAGAATCCAATGGTGATGTCAGATACCTGGTATCTATCGATCTTTTCATCTTTATAAAGTGAATCAAAATGTTGAAGCCAAACTCTACTCAATTGATTAAGTTCCTTCCTGACGATTTCAAAAAGGTAACTTTGCCAAAGTACAATTCTTTTGGTTGAACTTAATTTTGACATTTCCAATACTTCATCACGCCAAATGGTTCTTATTCCATCGTTTGGATTTTCATCCCAATCATTGTTCCATTTATACGCACGAATTATGATATTTAAAAAGTAGCAGCATCCTACTAAATATAAAGTGAATAAGAACAATCTAGCTATAGTAATCTTCCAAAATATGAATGGTAAACCAATAATCAGTAGACCGGTATAAAGAAATTGTATGTTAAACAGTTTAATACCAATAATTGTACGATTAAATTCATCGTCATTAACCGATTCATAAACTGCTGTAACTACCGGAAACAACATAGCCAATATCAAACCTGCAAATATACCCATACCACTGAAAGAGACGTACTCACTAATAAGCAGATTAAGTATTTTATAAAACCGCACAGTCACAAAACACAATAATAGTATGCAAATACACCATAAGCATTTGGGATTTAGCTTAGCAAAATGATTTGTTTTATTTTTAACTCTGATCAACAATTTTAAAAAATTATTCTTCAAATTTCGATACTTACCAAACCACATATAAACTTTGTTCTTCATAATCCTAACCTTACTAAAAAACACACTATCCTCTAGTGTGTTTTTATCTCTATATCTTCTTTTTAAACTTTTCCAAAGCCTCTTGCCAGCTGATTATCTCAAAACCTGTTGCCTTTGCTTTGCTTAAATCCATGATGGAGTGTCTTGGGCGATAAGCCTTCTGTGGGTACTCCTCTGAGGTAACAGGCGCTATCTCAACGTTGGTATCCTTCAGGATTTCCTTCGCAAATTCATACCAACTACATGAATCATCATTTGAAAGCTGATAAACACCATAGTCTGAATGCTTATCGACAACGTGGGTCATAAACTCAGCCAGAGTTCTTGTCCATGTGGGGCGACCAATTTGATCATTCACAACTGTCAGATAATCATGTGTCTTAGCGAGATTAAGCATGGTGTAAACGAAATTTTTACCATATTCTCCGAACACCCATGATGTTCGAATAATGTAGTATTTTGAGACATACTTTTGTACTGCTAACTCACCTTCATACTTCGTACGACCATATTCATTTCTAGGATTAGGTGTGTCATCCACTGAGTACAATTCTGAGCGAGTACCATCAAAAACATAATCAGTACTGATGTAAACAAGAGTTGCTCCAACAGATTCTGCAGCCTTGGCAATGTTTATTGTGCCATCAACGTTAACCTTCTCGTCGAGTGTTTTACCAGGCTCTTCCTCCGCCGCATCAACAGCAGTGTAAGCAGCACAATGGTAAACAATCTTTGGCTCGTTTGCCGCGAAAAACTCATTAACTGCAGTAGCATCTGTAATATCTAACTCCTTTGAACCCGCAGACGTGTATCCTACATTACGTTCATCGAGTAGATGTCTCAGTTCCGTTCCAAGCTGGCCATTAGCGCCAGTAATCAATATTTCCATTAATAGGCCATCCCTTGTATCTTATTGTCCGTTCTTAGCGTACTTAGCCTCAACTGCAGCTTTCTCGTCCTGCCACCAGTCTTCGTGTTGAGTGTACCAATCGATTGTGTGTTGTAATCCTGTTTCGAAATCGGTAAATTCAGGTTTCCAACCAAGTTCAGTGCGAAGTTTGGTTGAGTCAATTGCATACCGTAAGTCGTGCCCCGGACGATCTTTAACTTGGTCAAAAGCATCTTTAGGTTGACCCATTGCCACAAGAATTGCTTCAAGTACTTCTTTGTTATTCTTCTCGCCATCAGCTCCGATAAGATATGTCTCACCAATCTTACCTTCAGTAAGAATAAGCCAAACAGCACTAGAGTGATCGTTGGTATGAATCCAATCGCGCACGTTTTTACCGTCACCATACAACTTAGGACGAATACCACTTAAAATATTGGTTACTTGGCGTGGAATAAACTTCTCGATATGTTGATAAGGACCATAGTTATTAGAGCAGTTTGAAATAGTCGCTCTAAGTCCGAAAGAACGTCCCCATGCACGTACTAACAAATCAGAGCTAGCTTTAGATGATGAGTATGGGCTGCTTGGGTTATAACGTGATTCAGGAGTAAACTTCTCCCCTTCACCTTCACCGTGACCAGGTAAGTCCTCTCTAAGTGGAAGATCTCCATACACTTCATCAGTTGAAACGTGATGATAACGTACATCGTACTTACGACAAGCTTCAAGTAAGGTATAAGTACCAACGATATTCGTCTGGATAAATGGTGATGGATCAACAAGTGAATTGTCATTGTGGCTTTCTGCGGCATAATGAACAACTGCATCTGCCTTACTTACAAGTTTATCTACCAGGTCGGCATCACAGATATCACCCACAACAAGTTCTACTCTATCTTCTGGAAGACCAGCAAGGTTAGCGCGATTACCTGCGTATGTTAATTTATCTAAAACTGTCACATGAACTTCTGGATGATTGTTTACAACATAGTGAACAAAGTTACTACCAATAAAGCCTGCTCCACCAGTAACAATAATATTCTTCATGAAATCCTCCTAGTAATTGCCGCCATAAACGAAATGAACGTCTGCATCCTTCAGATTAGGATGTTTTTTATCCTTATCTGATAGAACTAAATGTTCGAGAGGCATTGGCCAATCAATTGCTAAATCAGGATCATCGAAGGCAATACCACCATCGGCATTAGGTACATAATAACCGTCGCACTTGTAGGCAACATTACAGTTAGGTGTTAAGGTAACAAATCCGTGGGCAAAACCCTTTGGTACAAGTAATTGACGGTGGTTAAATTCACTTAGGATAAATCCTTCCCATTTACCATAGGTTGGTGATCCTTCACGAATATCCACAATAACATCGTAGATTACACCAGTAATCGCTCTCAATAACTTAGTTTGAGCATGTGGGGCTTGTTGAAAGTGAAGTCCTCTTAAGACACCTGGTTCAACAGATAATGATTGATTGTCTTGAATAAAATCAATATCGATTCCAGCTTCATGGAACTTATCAGCCGTGTATGATTCTGTAAAGAATCCACGGTGATCACCGAAAACATCTGTTTCAATAATCTTTGCGTCTTGTAATGTTGTATCAATAACTTTAACCAATTTATTTACCTTCTCGTTCTGCTAGTTTTAATAAGTACTGACCGTATTCAGTTTTCTTAAGTGGTTGAGCCAACTCAACCATCTTTTCGAGTGTGATGTAGCCCATTCTGTAGGCAATCTCTTCTAGACATGAAATCTGTAGATTCTGACGGTGTTGGATAGCTTCTATAAAGCTTGATGCCGACTGCAAGGATTCATGAGTGCCAGTATCTAACCAAGCAAAACCACGTCCAAGTAATTGAACGTCTAATTGTCCTCGACGTAAATACTCTTGGTTAATATCAGTAATTTCAAGTTCACCACGTGGAGATGGTTGAATATTCTTCGCGATATCAACCACGTCGTTATCATAGAAGTATAAACCAGTAACAGCATAGTTACTTGCAGGATTTTCTGGCTTCTCAACAATTGACTTAGCGTGCATATTTTCATCGAAATCGACCACGCCGAATCTTTCGGGATCATTAACATGATAACCAAATACGGTTGCACCAGTCTCTTTAGCAGCAGAATCTTGCAGCATTTTAGAGAGTCCACCACCGTAAAAAATATTGTCACCAAGAATTAAACAGACTGAATCGTTGCCAATAAAATCAGCACCTAGGACAAAAGCTTCAGCAAGACCGTTTGGCTTTTCTTGCACTTTGTACGAAATATTAAGACCCCAGTCTGAACCGTCATCAAAGAGTTCTTCAAATCTTGGAAGATCCTTAGGCGTTGAGATAATTAGAATATCTTGAATACCTGCCAACATCAATGTTGAAAGTGGATAGTAAATCATTGGTTTATCATAAATTGGAATCAATTGCTTAGAAATTGCTCGTGTAATTGGATAAAGCCGTGTTCCTGAACCACCTGCTAAAATAATACCTTTCACGATTAAAATACCTCCGTTATTATAATCTTAAAAATGTTTAAAAGTGTTACAAAAAATTCGTTTGAAATCAATTTTTTCAATTGCTTTCGGATAGAAAAAAATAGTGACTAATGTATATGCAACAACGGCAAAAATCTCAGCACAAATAGTAACAAGAATACTACGCCATAAGTATGGCCCAGCAAAATAATTAATGATACTCGTTGTTCCCACAATTATTATAGATCCAACAGATATAAAACCAGCATAAAGTCTCAAAAAACGCCCTTCCTCAGTATGAAGTCCATATTTCAAAACAATATGTGATTCCCAAATATAATTTACAATTAAATTACTAGCAATTGTACCAAGTAAAACTCCAGATATACCTAAGTTTGTATTTCTAATCAAATACCATGAAATTATTAAATTAACGCCGGCTTCAAAAAGCGTTTTCCAACGTTCGTACCAGTAAAGTCCGTACGCATTTGTATAATTAATAATACTTTGACGTAACATCTGTAAATAGAAATTCAATGAAATAATAGTAAGCGGCAAAAAAGAATATACCATTTTATCAGAAATCCAAAGTTTGACAAATGCAGATGCAAATCCTGAAAAACCAGTACTAGCTAATAAAGCAATAAGACTGGTTATCATAAAATACTGATAAAAAATTCTCTCTTGGTGCTCCTTACTTGCTCTTGAAACACCTAGGTTTCCAATTGAAGCTGATACCGCTGAAACAAGTTGATTAATTAACATCGTCAAACCATTAATAATCATGACATAGTTCGAGTACATACCCACAGCAATCAATCCTACATAATACGATAACAAAATATTATCTGTACCAGTAACAAGAATGCCACCAAGCTTGGCAGAAAACATTCCAACAATATTTTTTTTCAAATACTGAATTACTTTAGGATCAACCTTTTCAGTTGAATTAAAATCAATTGTTGGATAAAAATGATCAACAACATACGAAATTCGTATATTAGAAGCTAGCATCATTAAGACCTGAATAAAAAGATAGGCATAGAAATTATTCCAAATAAGTAATTGTATAATTTGAATACATTGACCCGCCACATTAAATCCCACAGTGTTAATAGTATTTACATAACTTTTTTGATCAGCAATAAGGAGTGTCCTCTTATATGTAGTAAAATATGATAGTACAGTATTAGATAATGCCAGAAGGAAAGCTTTTGAGATACTGACATTAATTCCATTCGTGCTACCACCAATTAATCGAGGAACAAAAGGTGTGATTACTAACCCAGCTACAAGTACAACAAGTGCAATATAATGGTATATTTTCCTAAACAGATGTAAAACGGCCGATACTTGAACATCATCGTGGTTATTTAATGGACGATACAACGAAAATGTGATTGCGCTACCAATTCCTAATTCAGCAAAGTTCAAATATCCCAGTACATTAAGAAATAAGCCGTTTAAACCTAAATATTTAGAACCTAATGTATAAATAAAAACTGAGCGCGCAATAAATTGAAAAATCAACTGAATTATTTGTGCAATAGTTGCGACTGACGAGTTAACAACCGAGGCCTTCGTCCTTGATAAATTGTTCAATTTCACGCCAATAATACTCCTTCAAGATAATTATTATAGACAAATAATTTTATTTTATAAACGATTATTTTAAGGAAAATCAATAGTTGGTTTCCTAAAATCTTTATTAAATTGAATTTTTTCTCTTTCTATTGAATCTGCATCGTACTTACTACTCATCACTAGCAATACTAATAGTCCAGAAAAGAAAACTAAATGATTATTTGCAAGTCCAAAAAAAGGGAAGATCATGATCATTGAATACATTGCACTATTAATTTTTGTTACTGACGCATGAGCCAATAGTGTATAGAATATATAGTAGACTAAAATTGTACCAAATAATCCTATATCAAGATACAACGCAAGACCTTGGTTATCAACAACATATGCCGTAATCAATTTAAATGAATTATCGAATTGATAACCATTTCCAAACAAAATTCTGATTGTTGAGGAAGGATAAAAATTTTCAAAGAAAAGAATACCATCTAGTCTTGATTTTAGTGTTCCAAAAAAAGAGCTTTGTAGAAAGCTGAATGTGTTGAATGAATTTACATACACTATCGGTAATATCTGTACGAATAGTCCAAATAAAAAAACTAATTTACCATTTTTAATAACAAACTTACTTAGTAACATTAATAAGAACAGAAAATATACATTTCGCGTGAGCGTCGCGACAATCGCGAATACGTATATACACTCTAAAAAAAATTTCAAATGTTTATTAGCCGGTATACCGTCATAGTATAATATACCAAATGCTGTTACTAATAATACTCCTAGAATCATTCCCGAATCTAAAAATCCAAAAGCACGTTGGCCACCATTCCATGCTAAAATTCCTAATATCTGTACGTTATCTAATTGTGAACTAGAGACATTTGAAATACCAGAGTCATTAATAACTGAGATAATACTGCTTCCTGTCAAATATTGTGCAATTCCTAGTAATCCATTGATTAACGCATAGCAAATAATAGTAGTATTCATTACGGTAGGCGAAAAAAAGAATGTTGAGTCCTTGAGTGAAAAGCATAATATTATTAAAGCTATTACGAATAAGAAATAACCTGTTATACGAATCCAAAGTCCTTGACCACTTATTCCTCCAACAATTTGAAAAATTAAGAGAAGTAAAAATAATACGTTAATAAATCGAAGATTTAGATTTTTTTTTTGTTGTTTTCCAAATTTTGACCAAACTGAGAAAAAAAGAATTGTCATCAAACATAAAATTAATAGGTATCTAACACCATTTATAATTAGGGTACTATTATTAATGCCCACTTGAAAACATAAACGCTTAATGGTTCCTGGTACCATTAATAATAAGGTCAAAAATGTTACTAAAAAGCTAAATAATGATTTCAAATTAAGTATTCCTTTACTAATACAGTTTTTCTAATTATATTGAATGATTTTCGGCTAAGAAATGTTTCAAATTCCGTACCTACAATAAAGTTTTTTAAATATATGCTAATATCTTTAGAAATTTATTAGCTGATGTTTCGATTGAAAAATTAGAAGTGATTTGCACAGCGTTGTCTGATAATCTAGATAGCCTTGTGGGATCTTGTAACAAATCTATTATTGTTTTAACGAATGATTGTTCATTATCTTTTTCTACTAAAACTGCATTTATATCGTCTGCCATAAAATCTAGCATCCCCCCATATTTAGATGCTACCGGAACAGCACCACAGGCCATAGCTTCCATACCAGTCAATCCCCATCCTTCAAGTACAGAAGGCATCAAATATATCTTGGAGGATCCATACACATTATTTCTTAAAATATCAATCGACGGCTGATGATAATATGTAACCCAACTAGGAACCTCTTTAGGTGCCATATAAGCTCCAAAAAGCCTAACTTGCAAATCTGGGATTTCTTTTTTTACCTGACTTAAAATTTTTAACCCAAACGCAGTACGCTTCGTTTCCTGTGGATGGTTCAATATAGAAATAATATTTTCTCGCATTTTTGTTTTAGATATATAGAAATCTTTCGCGGAAATAAAGTTAGGAATAAGATAAGGTCGATCACCAGTCGCTTGTTCAACGAAGTCCGCCAACCAGTTTGAAATTACTATTTTTTTCATAGGTAATCGATAGCTAGCATCAACCATTTCATTTGTATATCCACCCCAATTTTCGTAATTTTGAATGAAATAATACTTACTTCCGGCTTTTGCAGGGAGACTACTAACAAATTCTGCTGTTGAGACTGCTGTTGCAATAATAACATCCGCATCCCTAATATGTTCATCTTTATAGACACCAGGAATCAACCTCACATTAGAGTTGAAGAAAAACCAATCAACTTTATGTTCATTCTTTGCAAAGTCAATTTTTCTTTTCAAGGACCTTATAGAATTAGGTATTGGTTTATTAGAATTACTTAATTTGTGGTAAATAACAACATCATGCCCCAAATTGGCAAAAAAATCTGAATATTGATAAACCAATTTATATCCACCAATTGGATATTGTTGTATCTCAGGCAAAACAAAATTAATTTTCAAAGTTTAAATCCCTTCTACAAAAAAATTACAAACACCGTTTTATCGTAACGACCTTCTAATTAAAAACTTCAAAAAAGTATATTAAAAAACTAAGCTAATGACTATGATTAATTTCGTAAAGTACATTTTCAAAAAGTTGAGCACTATCCAAAAAATTCATTGATTTCACCATTTCTAAACCATTGTTAGCTATTTTCACTCTAAAAGAAGAATCATTTAACAAACTAATGATTTTTTTTGATATATCTTTAGTATTGTTTACATCGCACAAAAGTGCACTATAGTTATCAACACCAAAATCTTCTACACCACCATTCTTAGTGGATACAAGTGCACAGCCACAGGACATTGCCTCAGTTGCCGTGAGTCCCCATCCCTCTAATACACTTGGCAATAAATAAACTGATGACTGATTATATACTTTTTCCCTCAATATGCTTTCGTTAGCCATTTGATAATACTCATAATAATCTGGAAGATCGGTAGGTGAAGGCTGCGTACCAAACATAATTACTCTTAACTCCGGTACCTGTTCTTTAACGAGGCTTAAAGCCTCTCGTCCAACCTTCGTTCCTTTATAGGGATTAGGGTGCGAAATCAAACTTACCGTCTTCATTCGTTGTTCAATCGGTTTCGTTAAATAAAATGTATCTAGATCAACATAATTTTTTACTAAAATAACATTACCCGGATCTACTGAATTAACTAGTTTATACAACCATGTGCTTATAACAATTTTTTTCATTGGAAGACGCCAAGCTTGTCTGATGACATTCTTGTCATAATAAACACGTTCGTCATGTTGAATCATGTAAACACAATTTCTAATGTTTGTAAGATGGTCATATATACTAAGTGCAATTCCGTAGTCAAATGCAAAAATAATTTGATTATCGGTATCAGCTATACTACTATCAATAGAGAATCTAGTTTCAATTTTAATTTTTGAATTTAATTTGAACCAATCTATTTGAGATTGACCCTTTTTTCTTTTCAAATAATCTAAATAATACTTAATATAAAGTAAATGATTATATTTTCGAGTTTTAAAAGAGGTATTTGCTACAAAGCATAAACTGATGTTATTTCCTTTATTAACTAAATAATTCATGTATTCATAGACAATCTTTCTCCCCCCCGATGGTGTATTATCATGAAATCTCATTATGAATTTAATGTTCATTTTGTGCTTCCCTTATATTTTCAATCCAAGTAGACTTTCCTAAAATTGATTTTTTCCCGTCTGCCATTGCTCGTCTCAATAGCATAAATTTTTTAACACCAGTTCGGTTTTTGGGCATATAAGATATTAACATCCACAATTGCAGTAGATAATAATTCAAAGATAGTAAAAACTTATTTCTCTTTAAGATGTAATAACTTATATATACTTCGTTTCGATATGTATATAATGGGCGGAATATTTCCGAAGTTATATAAAAAGATTTTCTACTTTTACTATTATCTTCTTCTAAAGTTTGCCAAGCTACGCTTTGGTCATATGCACAAGCATACTGGTATTGAAGAATCAAATGTCCAAATCGTTGTATACGCAACGTAAATTCAATATCATCCGAGTAAAGATAAAAGTTTTTATTTGGTAAATCGATACTTTTCAGTAATTCTTGAGGAAAAAAAAGTCCTGAATATGGAGAAGTAATTAAGCAATTCACATCTTTATATTTTCGCGGTTCATTTCCCTTATTCTTATTAAATAGATGTTCAATTGTAAAACCGTTAATTGTATCAGTCAGCGAATCATACGTTCTTTCTGAGGTTTTATTAAACTGTTTTTTACTTTGTACGTTAGGCCTAAAAAGTGACCAAATATGTGCTGGATAATCGTGGAGTGATTCAGCTTTTTCCAGCTCATTTATTGCTTCTGAGTCAAGAATATTATCATCATCTAAAACTAAGACGTTCATATTCTTAAACTCTACATTAGAAACATATTTGAATCCTAACCAGAATCCACCTGCTGATCCTTGATTGTCAGAATTTTGTATGACAGACACGGAAGAGTATTTATTCAATAAGGATGGTAAATCATACTGAACCCCATTTTGAACGATAATAACTTTACTAATTTTTTCTTGTTGTACAAGCGATTTCACTGTTTTAACTAAATAATTAAAACGGTTATTATAAGTTACAACAACAGCAACTATTTCTCTATTAAAGTCCATCTTTATCCTCCTTTCCGAATAACTCAAGAAATACTTCGGTTGACCTAATCATGTTTTTAACCTGAAACCTTAATTGTTGAGCCTCACTTGAAAAAGACTTCTTTGTTGAAGAACTCTTATGGTGTAAGACCTTGATAGTAGGATCGTACTTTGAAATAAGTTTTTTTTCACGTATTAAACGATCAAGAATTTCAGTTTCAAAATAAAAGAAAGTTCGAGAAGAAAAAGGTACATTGAATTTATCAATAAATTCTCTAGAAAAAATCAAAATTGATCCATGTAAAACCACATTTGTCATTATCGATTTTCTTTGATCATCGTTTTTAATTTTTATCTTTAAATAAATTTTTGTTAAAATTTTTGAATTTTTCAATCTAGCTCGTAACTTGAATAAATAGTCGGGTAAATCCCATATTTTTTGATTTTTATCATGTATATTTTGTACTTCCGCAAGACTATACTCAGTAGTTTTTTTTGGATTTTGATGCTGATGAGTCTCAGGGACAACTACATCAGGTCCAAGAACAGCAAATGGTTGTCTGGCATAAGACTCTTTAACTAGACTAATAAAATTTTCCTGTATAAACTCAATATCATTATTTAACAAAATAATATTTTCCGCATCATATTTCTTTGCACGTTGGTATCCAATATTCATACCCTTTGCAAATCCGAGATTTACTGAACTAATTATAACCTCAATAAAGTCGTTTTTGCGATACTTTTCTTCTAGTACTTCACCAGAACCATTAGGTGATCCGTTATCAACAATGATAATTCTTTTTTCTCCGGAAAGATCGAACATAATATGGTCAATCTCAGAAATTGTATTTTCAAGTGTTAAGTAATGAAGAATAACAAATACAACCAAATTAATACTCCTATATTCTTTTATCTGTGAGGTGTGACTTTTTTACTTCAGGTTCCTCATTTGCGTAATTTTCACCATACATATGTTTTAGATAATTATCGAAATCATAGGGAATTCTAACTTTGATGTTTTCAAATTCTTTAATAACTCCATTTCCAAACATTTTATGTGGAAAAATTTCTTTAGAGAAGGACGAACCAGTAATAGTAGTAATCCATGTAGAGCTGAATGGGTATTTTGTATATACTTTTTCTAGCTTTTTATAAACATCATTTTGTGTAAATAACTTTTGTAAACCAAAATTTTTAATTATTTTTAAGATGCGTTGCCTTCTTGGTTTATGCATGACCACAGTATCCTTGACATCCATTGTCCAAATTGCACCAAGAGCACGTAAAATAGCAACATGTAATATATAAAATCTTCGTCCAATCGCGTTGCTAGGAAGCCCATCAATTGGCAAAACATCAATAATCGAGAAACCTAAATGATTATTTTTTGGTAGATTATTGTCTAATCGATATTCTTCTTTAACAAGAACCCTTGGAAAATAGCAAAAAATATCGTCACCATTTCGGTAACTGGCAAGCCAAAATTTTTCAGACCAATTCTTTGAGAAGATAGAGATAAATTTTTCATAATCACTTCTTGGAAGAGATATATCCATGTCATCATCCCAAGGAATAAAACCGGAATATTTGACAGCACCCATAACCGATCCTCCCCGTAAAAAATAAGTTAAATTGTTTTCTTCTAATATATTTATGATAGTAGTCAACGCTTCTAATTCGATTCTTTGTATTTTTTCAAGATCAGATTTCATTCTTCAACCCTTCAATGTTTAACCGACTCATATGTATTTTTTTAATTCATCTAAAAGTATATATGTTAATCTATAATTTTCTAATCCTCTATAAATCTGTGGTATGCCGCATTTGAGTCATCTGAAAGTTGCTTATATGTTAATTTTTGCATTGGAAAATCATCAAATATTTGTTTAAATTCAGAATCAGATATATCTTTATTCAATAAATACATCATCTGTAGTGGCAATGAATTAGATATCTTAACAACTTTATCCAATTCATCAGGGTGGGCCTGAAAAATTAGATGCCAAAAAATATGAAATAAATAATAATCTTTCAAAACACCGTAATCATTCCAATATTCATACAAAAGTTCCCTTAATCGTATTAAACTTGGTTCATTAGGAACAGACACTATAAACCAACTTGAAAGAAAGATAGCATTTCCCGTAGATCCAGGTCTCATATTCTGAAAAAAGAAAAGCGAACAATTATTTATTTTTTTTTCAAACCACTCACATTTGTTGTTTACATATACTGTAGAATCAATCCAAGTACCGCCATATTTTATTAGTAATTCAGTTCTAATGATATCCGAAAAATGAGTATCTGATATTACATTAGATTTCCATTTTGAGACTATACTATTTGGAATATTCACAAAATCATTAAAGTTTTGTCGAGTAATTACAGTAACATTGTCATAATTTTTTTTAATACTCCTTAACGATGACTTTACAATCGCAGGGGCAGACTCCTCACCCTGAAGCCACATGGTCCAAACTGGCAAAGTATCCAACGGAACTTTTTTAACTTCGATTTCGAGTGGTTTCAAAATTACTTTACGATATTTTTTTTTAAGTTTTCGAGATATTCTATTTATCTCACCCAGCCTAATAAGCTCAAGCGAGGTCTTATCGGTACCATTCAAAAGAGTACTACCAATATCATAAAGGAAATTTCCACTTTTAATTTTTTCACCGAGAACACTTTTTATACCATGCTTTTTTAATGCAGCAATTAATACCATTATGCAACTCCTAATTTAATTTGAATATTTAGTCCAAAAATTCCTTTTCATATTCATTAATAATAAATGACCAGCTATAAGCTTCTTTAATGCGTCTAATCGAACGTTGATCAAACGCAGCTAACTCATCACCGGAAAGTCTATCAGAAGTATCAATTAGCTTTGCCAAATTACCGGCTTTCTTATTCCAATATAACGCACTATCTTCACCAACTTCACGATTAAAGCCGACGTCATAGAGTAGATTCAACTTAGTACTAGCTAAGGCTTCAAGTAGCGATGGGTTAGTTCCCCCTACCGAATGGCCGTGTAGATAACCATATGCCACTTCACGAATCTTGCTTAACAAGTCCTGATCGTAAACCGTACCAACGAACTTGATGCGCTGATCCTGTTCAAAGTGGGTCTTAGCTTTTAACGCATCGTAGAACTGATTATGTTCGACATTAGTAATGATCACCAAGTCCTTTTGTGATTTTGAAGTCATAAATTCCCGAATCATGGTTTCATAATTATTTTCTGGGACAAAGCGACCAACAATCAAATAATACTCGTTAGCGCGAATATTGAATTTATGGAACCAATCAGTAATTTTAGCATCATCGTCGGCTAAAGTTGACCGCTGTATTTCTGCTCCATATGCAATAAATGTTGTTTTTGGCTGGTACTGCGGATATGTATCCTGTATGTACTTTTCAATATTTTTGCTATCACAGATGATTAAGTCTGCGTGTTTTACCATATGTTTCTCTGAATATTTCCAATATGCACGAACTGGCTTACTCCATTTAGCACGCATCCATTCATGTCCATCTGGATTAAGAAAAACTTCGCCACCTATTGAATGAATTTGTTGAACTACTGTACCCATAAATGGGCCAATTCTCGCAGCAAGAATATAAAATATTGGTTTTTTTATTTTATACTTTTTAGCGTACTCAAGTGAATACTTGAGCGCTTTCAAGTCATAATAAATAGCCTGCGCCGGACCAATATTGGGCACATAGACTTTGAAACAATCTGCGCCATTGTGCTCGAAGTGTTCTGGTATCATGCTGTTCTTATCGGTAACTTTACAGGCTACATGATACTTAATACTCTTATCAACTTGTTTATCTGTTAAATATTCGACAAATGTTTCATATCCACCATAATTAGCCGGGATACCCTTTGATCCGACTATAAATACATGTTTTTCCACAAAATCAACTTTCTTTTACTAGTATGCCCCATTTGGGTGAACCATTATTTTCACTGTGTCTAAAATAATCTTTAGATCAGTCTTAACACTACGACTACGAATATACTTAATGTCCAAATCAACCATCTCGTTGAACCCAACATCATTTCGACCACTAACTTGCCATAATCCAGTACAACCCGGTTGAACTAATAGACGTTGTAAATCATAATCAGTATATTCTTCAACCTCACGTGCCAACGGTGGTCTAGGACCCACAAGACTCATATCTCCGTGAAGTACATTCCACAGTTGTGGTAATTCGTCAATACTTGTTTTACGGATAAATTCACCGATCTTTGTAATTATCGGATCCTCTTTCATCTTAAACATCGGACCATCAACTTCGTTCTTATCCAAAAGCAACTTGAGCTTCTGGTCAGCATCAACAATCATTGAACGAAATTTATACATCCGAAATTTCTGTTGATTCTTACCCAATCGAATTTGAGAATAAAAAACTGGACCTTTTGGATCATCCACTTTAATGATGATGGCAATAATTAAGAATAAGGGCAAGAGTAAAATAAGTGCCAGTAAGCTAGCAATAAAATCAAAGCATCGTTTTACAATTAAATAAATTGACTGCGACTCTAACTTAGCTGTATTCAGCCAATATAAGTTATCATTGTCACGATACACTTGTGAATCTGTATCTTGGCGTTTCAAATATTCATCTGTTGCTAGACCGCCACGTTGTTCCATTACAAATCCTCCAATATTTTGATTTTTATTCAACCTAGAATAATCTACATACTCATATTCTAACTTTATAATTCCTTACGATTATTTACAATATATTAAATAATAGTATTAATGAAGAAAATGCTTACACGACCGTATTTCAAGCCAATAAATTAAATTAATAATATGACCGAGCAAATTGTACACTAGATAAATTTCGATAAGACTAAATTAGGTATTCCATAATTGACTTTTTAGACTACATTTAATTCAGTAATTCTTCACCGTTAACAATCTGCTTCGCATTTTGCTCTAACTGCAGTGCAAGTTCTGAATCCCACTTAGCGACTTCTTCAAACGCTTCACGTAAGACAAACTTACGACCCTTTAAGGAGTGTGCGTCTGATGCGATGATATGCACCAAGCCAGCTTCAAGAAGTTCCCGACTAAATTTCTTGACCTTACGACCGAAATCACCAACAACACTGGTCGCTGTTACTTGGCCCAGTGCCCCATTATTGATGAATCCCTGTAGTAACTCAGGATTTGCCTGAATCCTAGCATTACGCTCGGGGTGTGCAATGACAGGTGTGATGCCCAATAACTTGAGTCTAAAGAAGAGGTTTTCAGTATAATCAGGTACGTCTTCGTGTGGTAACTCAACTAAGAGATACTTACCAGTTGCATCTAAACCAAGTAAATCTGGCACTATCTCGTCCAAATTACCATTAAGATGAATCTCTTGTCCTGCAAAAATTGTCAATTCAAGTCCCCTTTGATCTAGTTCAGCTTGAAAAGTATCTACCGCTTCCTGCACATCACCTGCGTGATTAATATAATGGCGGTCCAAATGATGCGGGGTCGCTACAATGTAGCGTACACCATCATCAATTGCCTCTTGGGCCAGCCTTAATGACGCCTCTAATCCTTTCGAGCCGTCGTCAATACCAGGTAGTATGTGACAGTGCAAGTCAATCAGATTATTACTGTTCATTGTTGTCATAATGCCCTTCACCGTAGTAGCCACTATCGTTGCTACTCTCGACATCGTTGAAGACTACACCAAGAATATTAGCCTTGGCATTCTCCAGTGTCTGCTTAGCTTCCTTTACACCAGCCTTCAAGGTATGGTTCTGCCGTACTACCAGAACAACTCCGTCAACCATGTTAGACATAATTTGTCCATCTGTTACTGGTAACAATGGTGGTGCGTCAACAATGACTAGGTCAAATGACTCCTTGAGCTGGGTGAGTACGTCCTTCATGCCCTGGCTAGCAATCAACTCAGCAGGATTTGGCGGAATCGGACCACTTGGAATCACCGAAAGATTCTCCACCTCAGTCTCGTGAATGACATCTGTCAATTCTTCGAACCTGTGTACCAGATAGCTCGTTAAGCCCTTTGTAGTTCCATGCATACCAAAAGTTCGGTCGACAGTCGAACGTCTCAAATCCGTATCAATCAATAAAGTATTCTTACCAGCATGTGCAAATTCTACCGCCAGGTTAGCAGCAATTGTTGATTTACCTTCACTAGCCACAGTCGAGGTGATCATGATGGTCTGCAAATTCTGAGCCTCTTGCGAGAAGCTAATGTTAGTTCTAATTGTCTTTATTTGTTCCGTAGCCACCGCACTCGGATTGTTTAAGGTGAATAAATTTGCGGCTGCAACAGGTTGAAGACCATTTGATTTCTTCTTAAATATTGCCATCGTATCCTCCTACTTTACCCTCTGAACTGGCTTATTGTCTGAACGTCTCAATTGTCTGGTACTTATATTATTATGCTGTAATACAGGTTGTTTCACTGAATGGCGACTAGTCTTTCTAGTATGACCAACAATTCCTAGCTTCGTCAAACCAAGTTCATCAGTTAAGAAGTCCAAGTCTTTGACCTTCTTGTCGGTAACAGTCCTTAGTAATGCGATTCCTAGACCAATAAATAGTCCAAGCGCTACTCCAATTGCCATGTTAATCTTCTTATTGGGTGAGCTTGGTTCCTTTGGCTGACGTGCCTTAGCAATAATTGAAACATTGTTAATGTCCAGAATTGTCTTTACCTTGCTCTTGAAGACGTTAGCAATTGTATTAACAACGGTCTTTGCCCGAGCAGCATCAGTATCAGTGTATGTAATCGAAAAGACTTGCGAATTCTGTTGGTTGGTCACAGCTGTGTTATCCATCAACTTTGCCACTTTAATTGAGTAACCTAGCTTATCCTTAAGTTCTTTCTGAACGGGTACAAGCGTTACTTCCTTAGTAATGATATCCTTGTAAGTATTAATCATGTTGACATCGGCCTGTTGATCACTTAACTGGTTGGTTATTGCCTTATCTTGTTTCCGGTTAACCAGCACATCCACATTCGCATCATACTTCGGTGTCATCACGAAGTAGCTCACAAATGCTGCCAATAGCAGGCCAATTGCAGTTGTGATTACTATTAATCCAATATTCTTCTTAACAATCTTCCATAAATCCTCAAAGCCAATTACTTGGTTCATTCTCTTCTCCCCGGTGTAAAGTAGTTTATGTTAACGCTCAAAGACCTTAAAGTCCTGTTGATTGCTTGAACTACCAAAGACGAAGCCATTCTTTTCGACGTTCATCTTGTTCTGGTAGGTTGTTTCATTATTTAACGTTGCTTTATCCAGCCCTGACTCAGTGCGTAAATTATCAGAGACCCGCTGGAGTTCTTTCGTGGATGCAATCTGCACCATTGCGTCGCCCCAAAGTGCGCCTGCTCCCTGAACATAATCGTTCTTGATTGTCTTACCATACTGCCGATAATCGGTAAATACAGCAACCATATCGTCAAAGCTCAGGTTCGTCACCATGTTCTTCGAAATAGAACCTAGGATATCCTGGAAGTTAGTTAACGAGCGTGTTGTAACTGCAGATTTGATTACTGCCGCAATAACATCTCTTTGCCTATCTTGTCGACCGTAATCACCACGTGGATCCTCGTAACGCATTCGGGCATACTTCAATGCTTGTTCACCATTCAAGTGCATTGGGCCTTTAACAAATTCCTGTCCGCGACTAGTAAAAGTAAATGGCACATTAACATCAACTCCACCAACGGATTCGACAATCTTCTCCATCCCGCCCATATTGATGGTCACGTAATACTCAAGCGGAACGTTCAATAATTCGGAAATGGATTTCAACGCCATCGGTGCCCCACCGCGCTGATAGGCAGCATTGATACGTTCGAAGTCATAAGTCTTGGTCCCTACGAGTTCAGCCATCGTATCACGAGGGATACTAGTTAATGTGGTTCTCTTCTTTGCAGGATTAACGGTTGCAATGATCATCGTGTCACTTCTACCCTGGTAGTTACGACCGAAGGCACCCGTGTCGACGCCTAGCAGTAAGACATTCAACGGCTTCTTATCGCTGACGATTGAGCGAGCGGCCTGTTTCTCGCCAGCTGACTTGTATGAATCATCCAGCTTATTCTTAGCCGTGTTGAAGACCCAGAAGCCATAGCCACCAACTGCCACAAGTAAGACTAGAAAGATTGTAATCACAGTCCGTCTAATCACCTTATTCCGATGCTTCTTACTATGATGTTTATGGTGCTTATGATGTTCGTGTTTCAGCTGTTCTTGATCCATCAATTATTCCTCCCAAAAATTGGTAACAATCTTTTACTATTCTATCATATTTCGTGGAACTAAGAATTATAATTGTAAAATTTATCGCTGGATATGTTATAATGCTGGTTAGTTTCAAGTTTTACTTTATTTTTGTTACACAATAGAAAGCCCTTTTATGAAAGCACATAAACACATCTCAACCTGGTTCTTCGTCGGCGCCATCATAGTTCTAGTTGGAGTTGGTCTCGGACTCTTCGAATACCAGCAGCAGCTGACGCGGACCCAGGCCCAGTCAACACAAGTAGATAAGCAGAAACAAGCAGAGATTAAATTCAAACAACAGACTGCACTCAACTACACAAACTTCACCCAGTCTGAGCACAAGAAGGCCAAGAAACTTGAAATTTCTATTATCGGTGATTCCATCACGAAGGGTGCCGAGAAAGCCTACCAGCAAATCTTTCCTCAAGCGATTATTAGAGCAAAGGTTAACCGCCAGGTAGCAGCCGCACCCGCAATTATTGATGATCTTAAATCAAGTAACCAGCTTGCCAACACCGTCTTAATTGGCCTGGGCACAAATGGTCCGATCACCGATTCAATGATGGCTGGTATCATGGAGCAGCTTGGAGATAAACGCCAGGTATACTGGGTCAATACCCACGTGCCATCGAAGAACTGGGAAACGAGCGTTAATCAGGAGCTCACGACAGCAGCACAGCAATATCCTAACCTGACGATCATCGATTGGCATAATTATTGTGAGGGCCAAACAAATTGGTTCTACGACGATAACATTCACCCTAACAAGTTAGGGAGATCAAATTTAGTTCAACTGGTTGCCAAGACCATCCTGGCAGAATAAAAGAGTCGCGAAAAATCGCGGCTCTTTCTTTGTACTTAGTCTATATTTTGGGGAATTTGGGCCAAAAAATTCTAAAGAAATTTGCTAGTAACATCACTTCTGATTTCTACTATATTATTTTTTGAAAGTAATTTCATACCAGATTTCTTTGAGATATTTAGGGAATTATCGTCTGGCTTTCTTTCTTCTTCGTTATAAACTATATACCAATAAATTTCTTTTTTACCAATTTCAGGTGACTGACGAATATCCTCAAACTGAATGAGATTTATGGCAACCTTGGAAAAGTCAATTGAATTATAAATATTAATTAATTGTAGTGGCCGCTTACTAGTACCAGGAATTGCATAATTAACCTTATAACTATTACCTGTTTCACCGATTAATGGGTGACCAGCAAAGCCACCATAATCATTACTATCAAAGTAGTTAATAATATCATCAAGAAAAAAAATCTTTAGATTCTCATGTCTTGTGCTGTACAGGTCATCTATTTTAAGTATCGCTTGAAGAATGTTTTGTTTAATTATTGGAAACCTATCTTTTGACACCGTAACTTTAATAACCTCTTCAAACATGTCAACACCATATTGCTGTAAGACAGAATCAATATAATGACTGCGAGTCTTGGTTGTTAAATCCACGCCCAACATAGCCAAGTCGTTAATCGTATTACCATCGTCAGAGATAGTTATTTTTTCTTTATTTTCCTTAATGTAAAGACGAAAGTTATCACCGATTGAATTCGTGAATGGAGTCGTAATTTCCGTAATATCAGATATTTCAGAACGTTTATACTGTGAATATAGCCAATTAGTGTATTCTTTAATCCAATCCGTATTTGAATTCATTTTGACACACCTCCTGACTTACTCTGTCATCCTACACTATAGACTAGTTGTCTCTTAATTAGTATCTATGTTGTTCAAATTAAAAAAGCATCCACAATCGTGGATGCTTCCGTATAATTTAGTGTAATCGTGTTCACTACAACAATGAGATCACCTTGACTTGTCGCTTTCTGTGCTACGCACATCGACGACATCGTTAACTGCTCGTTCATTCCCGGTGTAGTTCACAACTAATAGTTATTAACCGTTGATCTTCTTAGTACCGAACCAGTCGATTCTCTCTTCAACAGTATCTTGGATAGCTTGTGTACCACCAGCAAGCATCTTACGAGGGTCAAAGCCCTTACCTTCAAGATCTTTACCAGCTTCAACGTATGCACGAACAGCCTTTGCCCAAGCAATTTGTTGTTCAGTGTTAACGTTAACCTTAGCAATACCCATGCTGATAGCCTTTTGGATTTGTTCCTTAGGGATACCTGAACCACCGTGCAATACAAGTGGTGTGTCAACAGCTGCAGCGATTTCGCCAAGTCTTTCGAAGTTCAAGCCCTTCCAGCCTTCTGGATATACACCATGGATGTTACCAATACCAACAGCCAAGAAGTCAGGACCAGCAGCGTTCAAAGTCTTAACTTCTTCAACGTCTGCTAATTCACCGGCACCAATGATACCGTCTTCTTCACCACCGATTGAACCAACTTCAGCTTCAACGCTGATGCCGTGTTCATGGGCAAGTGCAACGATTTCCTTAGTCTTCTCTAGGTTCTCTTCAAATGGTAAGTCATGGCCATCGAACATAACTGATGAGTAACCAGCAGCGATAGCTTCCTTAGCAGCTTCGTAGTTACCGTGGTCCAAGTGCATTACAACAGGCACTGTGATGCCCATTGAATCGATTGTATCAGCAACAAGATTGCGTACTAACTTGTAGCCACCCATGTACTTAGCAGCACCCATTGATGTTTGAATCAAGATAGGTGTGTTTGTGTTCTGACCTGCAGCAAGAATTGCGCGAGTCCATTCGAGGTTATTAGTGTTGAACGCACCGACAGCATAACCACCCTTACGAGCAGCTTGAAACATTTCTGTACCGTGTATAAATGACATTTAAATGTCCTCCTATATTAAATAATATACCTCTGGTATTGTAACACATTAAAAAGTCTTTTCTAGCTTAAGTTACTGCGCTTTTTCACTGTAAGCGCAAACAAGACGTATCCTATCAATGTTCCAATTAAATTAAAAAACACGTCGTCTAAATCACTCACACCCGTGTAGAGGACAAGTTGGAGACTCTCAATCAATAGTGAGAATAATCCGCCTGCCAGAATCGTTCGCCACGCCCGGTTGAACCACCTGAATACCTGTGGGAACAAAAAGCCAAATGGTACAAACCAGAAGATGTTCCCAAATAAGTTGTAAATGAAGTCGAGCAGCGAGGCTCCCCTTGTTAGTTTCAGCGTCTCACTCAAGAAGTTAAAGTTAATCTGTGTCAGCGGCCGGTCGAAGTAGAAGCGCAATTGCCACGGGAAATACGTTCCCCGAAAGACGGTGAGCGCAAGGAGCAGCATTATATAGAACACAAATAGCCAAACGGCAAGTTCCGACCAAATCTTTCTGCGTTCCTTAACCGCCAGCAGCCAGATGAGGCGAATCACGGCGAATATCAAGAAGTAGAACAGTGTCTTGTCCACACTAAAGAAGACCAGCTTCACCAACGGGAAATGGTTGATAGAGTTGCTATAGTGTGTCACCACGAATTGGTAAAATGGTTGTAAGAAAATCATCCTGCCGTACTCCCTCTTTTTCTTCTACTAGTGTAAGCTAAATTATCGCAAATGAACACACCTCAGAATCTTAATTATTGGTCAAATTTCACCACAAAATTGCCACGGACCCGAATAACCTTTAAAATGATTCATGATTGAGGAGAAAAACGTGAAACGAAAAATAATTAATTTCATTAATACGCGCCCCGGTTTCCTGACGCTTCTGTTGGCAGCCTACTGGGCCAAGACCATCTTTGTCGGCTACGTCGACTTTAATCTCAAATTTTCAGACCCATACCAACATTTCATCATGTGGCTCAGCCCCATTGGCATGACGCTCATTATCCTGAGCCTCGGGCTTTATTTGGCGCGGCCCATCCTGTCCTACATCATCATCCTGGTACTGGATATTGTGAGCACCATCCTGCTGTATAGCAACGTGATTTACAACCGCCAATTTAGTGACTTCGTGACTTTCAACACGATGCTCAGTTCAAGCAAGGTCTCAAAGGGGCTCGGCATGAGTGCCCTCTCCCTCGTGCACATCACGGACGTCCTAATTTGGCTCGATATCATCGTAATTATCGTCCTACTCTTCATGAAGAAAATTAAGATTGATCAGAAATCGTACGGCATCATGAAACCCTTTGCCATCACGAGTCTTGGCTTTCTCATCCTCGCAGTGAACATCACTCTAGCCGAGACGGCGCGCCCCCGGATTTTCGTCAATACCTATGACAGAACTTACGGCGTGAAGTACCTTGGGGTCAACACCTTTTTGCTCTCAGACGCGGTGAAAACAATGAACACCAACAACGCCAAAACATCGGCCAATTCTAGCGACATCAACGACATTCTTGCTTTCACGAAGAACAACTATGCTAAGCCAAATCCCACCTACTTTGGCGCTGCTAAAGGGAAGAACATCATCGTGATTCACCTCGAGAGTTTCCAACAGTTCTTATTAAACTTCAAGCTAAACGGACGAGAGGTGACGCCGTTCCTCAATTCACTAGTGAAGGATAACAACACCCTCAGTTTCAGCAACTTCTTCCATCAGGTCGGCTTGGGCCGGACAAGCGACGCCGAAACAATGCTTGAAACCGGGGCCTTTGGCCTCTCAGATGGGTCAGTACTCACCACACTCGGGAGCGATAACACGTTCCAAGCTGCTCCAGCCATCCTCCGCCAAAACGGCGGCTATACCTCCGCGGTTTTCCACGGGAATGCGGGTACCTTCTGGAACAGAAACGTCGTCTATAAGAACTTTGGCTACAACTACTTCTTCGACTCCAGCTACTTCTCCGCCGATACGGATAACACCATCGGCTATGGACTGAAGGATAAGTTACTCTTCTCCGAGAGCGTGAAGTACTTGGAACAGATGCAACAACCGTTCTACACCAAGTTCTTGACCGTGACCAACCACACCCCGTATCCCCTAGATGAACAGAATTCAGACTTCCAGACATCTGATACCAAGAGTGAGACGGTCAACAAGTACTTTGTGACCGCCCACTACCTGGACGAGGCACTGCGCGAGTTCTTCGACTACTTGAAGAAGAGTGGCCTGTATGATAACTCATTAGTTCTCCTTTACGGGGACCATTACGGCCTCTCGAACCCGGACAACCTGGTGGTAGCGCCATTGCTTGGCAAGGATCCGACCACGTGGACCGACTTCGATACAGCCCAGATGCAGCGTGTACCCCTAATCATGCATATGCCTGGTTTGAAGGGTGGAACGAACACCACCTACGGCGGTGAAATTGATGTGCTGCCCACTCTGTTGCACCTCGTTGGTGTCGACTCCAAGAAGTTTGCTTTGTTTGGCACGGACCTCTTGTCTACTGCGCATAACGAAACCGTCGCCTTTCGTAACCAGGACTTCGTCACACCGAAATACACCGTGGTCCGTGGCACCGGCGCTAGCGGTGAGGTGTTCGAGAACAGCACCGGCAGCAAGCTGACAAGCTTGACGCAGGAACAAAGAACCGAGATTAACGCCAAACAGAAGTACGTTCAGCAAACACTTGGTTATTCGGATATGCTGAATAACAAGAACTTACTGAAGCTGTATACGCCGGCTGGATTCATCCCGACCGACCCCACAGCTTTCGACTACCGGAATCAATATCAGCAGATGGTCAAGATTCGGAAGGAGTTAGGCAGCCTCTCGACTAGTATTTATTCGAAGAAAAAGGGCTCAACCACGGGCGACTACAAGACCGATGCGCCTGAGTTAAAGGATCATCAGGATTATATCGACACACTGCCAGAGACGGCGACCACGAAGGTCGAGGACAAGTAGAGTGTGACAAAAGACGCATTGAGAACGAGGATTAACAAATACCAGTTACAAATCTTGGTTTTTAGGATTTCAACTGGTAGAAGTTAAACGGAATTCTCAGTCTTTTGGCACACGTTTTTGATTAACTATCTTAACCATATAAAGATAGCCCGGCACAGGACCAAATTGGTTCTTGTACCGGGCTATTTACTTGTCTTTCAGAAATGAGGACTACTTTTGTTGGTTACCCGTCGTTGCGTCAACATATTGTTGAAAGCCGTCGTCGTAGAGGGTGACCGTGAAGGTTGTGCCCTCACCTACTTTGCTCTGGACATCAATCTTACCGCCATGCTGTTGTACGAGCGAGGAAACGATCGACAAGCCAAGGCCAGACTCTCCCGTACCAGCCTTCTTCCTGCTCGGATCCGCCTTATAGAACCGGTCGAAGATAAAGTGCATCTGAGATTTATCCATCCCAATGCCGTTGTCAGCCACGGTGAAAATCGTCGCATGCTGCTCCTCAGCTCGTTTTACACCCACACGTACCTGCCCGTTTTGCGTGAACTGGAGGCCATTTTGAATCAAATTAAACATGATCTGTGTGAAGCGATCTTTGTCAGCGAACACATTAGCTGATTCACTACCCTCATAAACCAATTCATTGCCGGTTTCCTGCGCCTTTTGCCGCAATTGGGTGAGAATATCGTGGGTCACCGGTACACTGTCGAACTCCGTCTTGAACAGCAGAATCTGGTTGTTGCGAATCTTTTCGTAGTCCAGATTCTCATTCACGAGTCGAATCAACCGATTGGTCTCGTTACGCATCAGTTCAATGCTTTTGCCCTTAGATTCCTCGGGAATAGCATCATACTGCAGGCCTTCCAGAATGCCATTCAACGTCGTCAATGGCGTCCGCATCTCGTGGGCAGCATCCGCCATAAACTGGTTGCGCCGCTCCTCCTGGCGTGCAATCTCCTCGTTCGACTTACGCAGCGACTGCACCATTGAGTTAAAGTCCGTCGCCAACTCGTCAATCTCATCGCGATCCTTATGAGCCAACTGGACATCAAAGTCCCCGCTCGCAACCTTCTTCGTTGCCCTACTCAAGCGATTAATCCGGTTGACCGTGAAGTAGGCCAGGAAGTAGCTCAAAATAAGCCCAACAATCATTGTAATCAATAGCGCCGTAGCCAGATTATTCTTCGCCATGTTGACCGGTGCCTCGATGTTCGTTACCTTCGCACCAAGCCAAACGACGCCAATCAACGAGTCACCGTGACGCCAAGGAACCATCACACCAGAATAGGCCTCCTTGTTTGAGACCCGGAGGCTGTGCTCGTTCTGGTGGTCGTTCTTGATGTGGATGCTGCGGCCAGATTGCAGTGTATTCCAGATGTTCTTCGGTAACTGCCAATTCGTTTTTGAGGCCGGATAGATTTGGTTATTATCACCATCGAAGACACGCAGACTAACATCGTCGTTCTTCATCACGATTTGCAGCTCATCTAAGAAGTGCGCATCAAGCTGACCGTCACTCGCTAAAGCGAGCTCACCGAGTGAATCGGCGTAACCCTCGAGTCTGGCAAAAGTCGAATCATACGCCTGCTCACTGGCGAAACTCAGGACCGAATAGCCAATGATCGCCGCACTGGTGATGATAATAAAGAAAAAAGCCAGCATCTGTTGATAGATTAATTTCATCTACTAAACTTCCGTATCGTCAAATTTATAACCGATTCCCCACACCGTCTGAATGACCTGGGGCCCAACCTTCTCGAGCTTCTGCCGGAGCTTCTTAATATGGGCGTCAACCGTGCGCTCCTCGCCAAAGTATTGGTAACCCCAGACTAGCTCTAAGAGCTTATCGCGCGAGAAGACTTGCTTTGGCTTTTGGGACATCGTTAGCAGCAGATCGAACTCCTTTGGCGTCAGTCCTTCAACGACCTGGTCGTCGAACAAGACTTCCCGGAGTCTTTGGCTAATCTTCAGGTGGTTTGTCTGCACATCGTATTCACCACTCGTTTCTTGTTCTTGTGTCTCGGTTTCGGTCAATTCTGCGCGCCGGTGCAAAGCCTTGATGCGGGCAATCAAGGTCATCGGACTGAAGGGCTTTGTGACGTAGTCGTCTGCACCAAGCTCTAGGCCAAGTACCTGATCCGACTCCGAGTCTCTGGCCGTAAGCATGATGATGGGAATGGCCTTAGAGACGGCTCTAATCTCCCGCGCCACCTGCATCCCATCCTTCCCGGGCAAATTGAGGTCGAGCGTAATCATGTCGTATTCGTCCTGCTTCGTCTTGAACATGTCGATTGCCTGTTGGCCATCTGCTGCTACATCTAACTGCCACTGCTCCTTCTGAAAGAACATCTCCATCATTGTGGCCACCGAATTGTCGTCTTCAACCATTAATATTCTCATTACTCGTTCCTATCTAGCTCAAAGCATTAATCGCGCCAACAAAAAAAGTACACTGATGCACTAAAGAATTGTGTTCCGGCATCGCAAGTCGGTCCTTGTTCTCTTTAAATCAGTATACTTGATTAGTAAATTTTTACCAAAATTAATTCTCCACTGGGGCAGAAAGAATGGCGGCCATCTGACCAGTGAGCGTGTAATCGTGCACTTGGTTAGGAATGATGAAGTTCGTTCCCTTCTTGAGCCCAAACTGCTGGCCGTCGACCACTAATTGGCCGGCGCCATCAATAATCGAAACGAGCACATAAGGGTGTTCTCCTCGGCTCAGCTGCAGCTCATCGACCACGTCCAGCTTATCAACATAGAAGAATGGTGAGACGGGGGGCTGCAGATATTCGGTCACCTTAGATTCACCTTGAGTAGTAGTCACGATGTTTAGCTTCGGATCCGTCGCTGGTACAGTCGTTGTATCAATCGATTGCTGTAAGTGCAGTTCCCGCTTCTCACCGGTGACGGCGTCAACCCGGTCATAGTCATATAGCCGATAAGTCGTGTCGCTTGATTGTTGACTCTCGAGCACAACGATTCCCTTAGTTAAGGCGTGAATGGTGCCACTTGGAACGTAGAAAAAGTCACCTTTCTTCACGGGAACTTTTCTTAACAAATGGTCCCAATCACCAGATTCAATCATCTCCTTGAGCTCTGCTTTAGTCTTCGCATGATGGCCGTAGATTAGGTATGAGCCCGGCTCTGCACTCAACACGTACCAGCATTCGGTCTTGCCGAGCTCGCCCTCATGAATTCGGGCATACTCGTTGTCAGGATGTACCTGAACCGATAAGCTGTCGTTCGCGTCTAGAATCTTCGTTAATAGCGGGAATACTGGCTCCTTCGGGTTACCGAAATACTCAGGATTCTCCTTGTAGGCTACATCTAGGGTCTTCCCTTTCAATGCACCATTTAAAATCGTGCTTGGGCCATGGGGATGTGCCGAGATTACCCACGCCTCACCGATATCACCAGCAGGAATATCATAGTTAAATTGGGTTTCAAGCTTGCGCCCACCCCAAATCTTCTTCTGAAAATATGGTGCTAAAAAAATTGGTTCCATCTATTATTCACCTCGTTTTTCATTATATCGGTTTCAGCTTTTAAATGGTACCTCGAAATGATTTTCTTGCGGAGCGTTTTCATTTAGTGTACAATCTTTTCTATCGGAAATTTTTTGAGGTGAAAAATGAATATATTAATTGCTTTTATCCCTGCTATTTTCTGGGGAATCATGCCTATCACAAATGTGAAAGCAGGCGGTAAGCCAATCAACCAAATCCTTGGAACGACAATGGGTGCATTCCTTGTTTCAATTGTGATTTTCTTCATTACGAGCCCAGGCCTATCGAGCCACGCCTTGTTATATGGAATTCTCAGTGGTGCTTCTTGGGCCTTCGCCCAGATGTTACAATTCGAGGCCTTCACGGAAATCGGCGTCTCAGGTGCAATGCCCATCTCGACCGGTCTCCAAATTATCGGTACTTCGTTAGCTGGGATCGTGTTGTTCGGCGAATGGCCAAAGACTCAGACCAAGTTGATCGGCTTCTTAGCAATTCTCATCATCATTGTCGGCGTTTATTTGACGACCATCTCTGATAAGAAGATTGTGCACACTGACAAAAAAGTCGATGTGAAGAAGGTTGTCTTAATCTTTGTATTCCAAATTTTCGGCTACGTGGGCTACTCAGTCTTCCCTACTCTTGGCGATCTAAATGGTAAGGAAGCATTCCTACCACAGACCATCGGGATGGTTGGGGCAGCATTATTATTCAGCCTGTTACCAAGTAATCTAAAGTTAAAACCTCTCTTTGATAAGAACACATATTCAAACGTGCTTAGTGGGATTCTGTTCGGCATTGCCGCCTTTGGTTACCTGCTCTCTGCCAAAGCAAACGGCATCGCCACTGGCTTCACAATTTCACAAATGAATGTTGTGCTTGCAACATTGCTCGGCGTTTACGTTCTGAAGGAAGAAAAGTCGAAGCGAGAGCTTATCTTCACACTGGTGGGACTCGTACTCGTCGTCGCCGGCGGAATTATCACGACCATCATGCCCCAGTAACAACCTAATCTTAAGTTTGAACCAGCTGCCAGTAAATGGTGGCTGGTTTTTTATTATGGTGGCGGCGATTGCAAAAAAATTCCCCACACCAACAATGATGTGGGAAATAGCCAAAAAGTCTTTTCATAGAACTTGTGCAGTCGATGTTAACTATTACTTATTGACCCTGATCAACACTAGATTAACTCTTTTTCCAACGCCTTTCTCACAAGTCCAGAAACGTTTACTTTTCTTTCCCTAGCTAAATTATCTAGATACTCGGGTATTGTGATAGTTCTTTTGACCGTCTTTGTCTTTAACCGTTTTTCTTTTTCTAAGTACCATTGCTTCATATCTACTGAAATATAAACAATCGACTCATTAGATTTAAGTCGCCAAGATGAGGGATCCATCGGTTTAGGATAATCCTCTCCATCAATCATTGTTGCAATTGCATCAACTGCCTCAATGACTGCATCTTCTCTAGTATCGCCTTGTGTAATCATTCCCTCAATATTAGGGCTGGTTACTGTAAAATAGTCTCCATCATCATGAAATTCAGCAAAAATAGTTGGATAAACCAATATTTTATTTTTCATTGTATATTTTATGTCCTTTCTAACAAACATATACCCAAACACGATGTTATTTAAGCCCAATCTGCTTAAATATCTTATCTTGTGTACCTTTCTTAATCTCCCTTGAATGGAAATTTATTTCGGTTGTACGTCCGTCAGGATGCTTATATCTTCTGTGACTTCCTTTCCCCTTCCCCGGAACTAATTTAAAACCTTGTCTTAAGACAATTTTCTCGAGCTTGTCGGGTTTCATCGGCATTAATAAATTTCTCTTTTCTATACCTATAGTATATATATAACATACCAATTTGTAAATACTTTATACTTATTATTGTCGCTGCTAAAACGCTGACAGTAGTGGTAAAACATCGGAAGTAATCTAACAACATGATGCGCGTCTTTCACAAACAAAAAAGAGTGTAGACATTGATTCAACAACATCTACACTCTCGATAATGGAGGTGAGGGGGTTCGAACCCCTGTCCAAACGCATTTTGTCGCTAACTTCTACACTCATAGTTATACTATTTAGAATTTCGCACGAGCAGTCCGCCGTATAACAGGGCTCCCCTGCTCGCACTAACCTGATGATCTCTGTTCGTTCTTGCAGGTGGAAAGAGACGACCGTAGCCCGTATTTTTGAGACCCAATTCTAGCGCCGGGCAAGCCAGATTGGATCACGCTAACTGGTTATTAAGCAGCTAATGCGTATGAATTATCATTGTTTGCAGTTATGATTAACTGAGCGTTTTAACGTAGACGCGACCTACGAAGCGCGATTAGCGCAAATCTACGCCTGTCGAATTCCAAAACACCCCCGGGAGATTTGCTAATAAAGTATAGCATAAACCGCTAGGGATTACTAATTTATCGTTCTGCAGTCGGCTTGATTTTACGGCTAAGAAACCGCGCTACAATCTCCACCTTACCCTTGATTTTGAGGGCGGTAATTAACACATCCCCACGGAAAAGTTGGACCTCCGTTAAACCGGGGCTCAGTTCTTTCAGCTCATACTTCGTGAACGCCTGGTACGACTGAATTTGACGGAGCGAGGTTAAAACTCCCCACTCGCCTAAACCAGGATACCAAAGAAATAGGGTCAATAAGAAGACGGTGATGAAGATTCCTCCAACAATTGTGTCGCTGTTGCGCCCATTGAGGAGAACAACTGCTGCCATGACAAGTGCTAAAGTCAGCCAAATTAGGCGCACTACTAGACTTCTCCTCGCCGGATACTTGATTGTCCTCCTCTGCCAAATCGTAAAGATAACCAGCAGGAGGCTGATTAATAAATAAATATAACTTGGTGCTGACATGATTTCTCCTCTAAATTTCAGATTTACTTTGCCTCAACCCGGCGCAAGAACAGCCACGATAACAGAAGCACGCAGACTGCCAAGCTAGTGAACATGCCCGCTGCTAGAAACGGATTTGGTGCTAGCTGTCCTGTCCTCGAAAAGCCCAGTAATAACAGTCCAAATCTGGCTAATGCCGCATTCAGCCCGGTGAAAGCGTAGTTCAACAGATAAATTGCCGGCCCTAACAATACGGCCACCGTCAACACGATGTACTTCGCCCTTTTGCTCAACCGGTAGACAACGAGTGCGGTAAAGTGCAGCAGTGTGATTAGCACAAACATCGCCGCCACACACCAGATAAACAAACCCAGAATATTCTCGCCGTAAAGCAGAGTGTACAGAATTAGATTGTTGGCAAATTTAATTGAGAGCCAGGTGGTTGCAGCTGTGACGACTCCCAGAATCACACTTAAAATCACAGTAGAGATGATGTTAGCGAGATAATAGGTCTTCCGCGAAATACCGTTGATCAGCGCAAATGAGAACGCCTCACCAAATAGTTCATATCCTACGAAAAGAGCGAAGCCAAACGCCGCAATCTCAATCGAGCCTACCGGATTTTGCACATTTTTGAAGATGAGGCCAAGTGCCAAATTGATCCCCATAATCAGTGCCAGAATTGCCAAAAGGTACTTAGCCGAATTCACATGATAGAGGATGAGATACTTCAACCGTTTCTTATCCATGACGCACCCCTTTCAGAATATTCACATAAGCCTGATTTAAACTCTCGTTTTCAGCGATTTCCTGGAGTGTACCTTGCTTGATAATCCGTCCCCGATCGATAATCACAACCTCCTGAAGAACGGGTTCCACCTCTTCAATCAAGTGCGTCGAAATGATGATCAGGTTTTGGTACTGCCGGTGGTGCGTTAATAGCACTTCGTAAAATAACTCACGGTAGAGTGAATCAATTCCCAGCACGGGCTCATCCAGAATCATAATTTTGGCTTTGCTAGCTAGGGCCACAACCACTTTTAGTATCGTGTAGTAGCCCGTCGAAAGACTGTTCGTCTTCTTATTCAAATCCAGATCGAACTTTTGCGCCAAGTCTTTCGCATAATCCAAGTCAAAATCAGGAAAGAAACGGGATTCCCAGACCAACAGATTTTTTAATTTGATATCCTTCGGGTACTTATCATTCTCTGTCACACAAAAGATATTCTGCTGTACCCGTTCATTCTCCAGCACGGGTTGACCCTGGACCGTCACCGTACCAGCCGTTTGGAACAGTCTGTTCGCGATAATCTTCATCAGCGTTGTCTTACCGGCACCGTTTGAGCCCAGCAAACCGTATATCTTGTTGTCGCTAAAGGTCAAATAAACATTAGCCAGCGCTGCTTTTTCGCCATAATGCTTACTAAGGTTTGTAATTTCTATCATCGTGTCTCCTCTGTTGTGGGGATTATGGCAGTAGATTCCTAATGCTTGACCCAATTATACCAATAAAGTTACTCATACTCCTCAATTGTGCGCTATTAATATAAAAAAGGATCGTTCAACTGAACAATCCTCTCAATAATCTATTTAGTTAGTGCGATCACGTCTCGAACAATCATTAACTCTTCATCCGTTGGCACAACCAGTAGTTTCACGGTTGATTCGGGTGTGTTAATAAACCGTTCGCCCGATGCGATGTTCGCATCCCAGTCCATCCGGGCACCATAGAAGTCTAGTCCCCGTACGATGTGGTCCCGAATGTCGATACTATGTTCTCCAATCCCGGCGGTGAAAATCAAACCGTCGAGACCGCCCATTTCAAAGACATACTGGCCGATATAGCGTACAATCCGGTTGATGAAGATATCGTGTGCTAAACGAGAACGAGGTTGATCAAATGTAGCTTCAACGTCACGCATATCAGGTGAAACACCGGAAATACCCAGGAGACCAGATTTATTGTTGAAAATATCAATCAATTCTTGTGCACTGGATAGATTTAGTTTCTTCATCAGAAACGGAATCAGCGAGGCATCGATGTCGCCAGTTCTGGTGCCCATCGTCACACCCGCTAGCGGTGTGAAACCCATTGATGTATCGAGCGACTTACCACCCTGAACTGCGGTCACCGAGGCACCGGAACCGAGGTGACAAACGATGAGTTTCAACTCACTGATATCTCTTCCCATCAATTCAGCTGCACGATGTGCTACGTAACGTACGCTCGTGCCGTGTGCACCATACTTTCTTGCACCATATTTTTCATAATATTCATATGGTAGGGAATAAAGATAATTAATCATTGGCATCGAGGTATGAAATGACGTGTCGAACACACCAACCTGAGGCACCCCAGGCAACATCTTCATAAATGCCTCAATACCGCGTGCCTCTGCAGGATTATGCAGTGGTGCATATTGGGCTAAGTCGTAAATTTTCTGCAAATTTGTCTCATCGATAATGGTACTCTCTTTGAAGTCCTCACCGCCGGCCACAATCCGGTGCCCCACACCTTTAATTTCAGCAAGATCAGCCACAATCTTCATTTCAGTTAAATGGTGTAATAACAGGTTCACGGCTGCTTCTTGGTCGGGAATGGCTACGTCAAAATGTTGTTTCTGGCCCTGATACTTAATCTCAAAGAATGAACCATCGATTCCCACGCGTTCGGCAATTCCTGATGTGATAACCTCTTCACTAGGTATTTCAAATAACTTGAATTTGAATGAAGAGCTCCCGGAATTAATTGCTAATATTTTTTGCATAATCATGTACCTGCTATCCTAAGTTATTTTTGTACCACTCATTTAGCTCATAATTGAATTCAACCAGAGATTCTGGCTTACGTAAAGAACCTATTTTAGCTAAAAGAATATTCTTTGGCTGGTGTGCGTCATCCCCGTGGTTTTGCAAGACCATAATCGCCCGACGTTTATTCCGTTCCGTAAACAAATCATCTGGTAAATCAATAATTGCTTGAAGATAAACATTTTTGGCTAACCAGCCAATGAAGTTGGTAGCGTTTTCTCCTTTTAATAATAACTCAGGAATTACCAAAAAGGCAAACCCGTTTTGGTTGAGATGCAGGACAATCTGTTCAATTAGTAATTCATGTGCCATAGAGTGGCCGGTTGGCCGCGCATTAACAAATTTCTTCGCCCGTTCATCAAGCGGATAATAGCCCACTGGCAAGTCAGAAATAACAACGTCAGGTGCATCCCCCAGCCACGGTTCAAGCGCATCTTGATGATAGAGATCGATTGGCTGTTTTGCAACCAATGCCCTGACATCCGCCAGGTCAAGTAAATCAGCGTTGTTGTCAATCCCACTAACTCTAAGTTCCTGTCGCTTATTAGCTTTGTATTCATTAAGGACATCTAATAAAAGGGTCCCTGTCCCAACTGCTGGATCCAGAATACTCTTGCCGGTTAAATCGGGCACAAACTTCTCGGCTAACATCGCGATTACCATCGCTAAATATTTCGGTGTAATTTGCTGGTTCTCATCATAACCATCATGGCTAACCGCGGTCAGCGTTAGTAAATAAAGCAGTGTTTCCTTATTCGCTACAGAGAGCGTATCATAATTTAACTTAGCATACGCATCCGTCAGTTGTTTTACACCTTCGACTGACGGCGCTCCCTCGTCAACCTTAACGGTTTGGTGCTCCAGGTTATCAAACGTCTCAACGAGTGCCGTGGTAAAGTCCGAGTTCAACTCGGTCCGTAGCAGTTTCACGGCCTGCTCAAATTCAGGGTAGATTGTTTCAATTGCTTTCATTTAATTACCTCACTATGCTCAATTGTACAAATTAGACATAAGAGACGCAAGAAATGACTTTAATCATTTGTGGAGATTGGTAATTAATAACTGATTTTCATGCAATATAGCAACAAAGTTCTGGTAATACATCTGCCAGAGGACCAGGCTCAAAATAAGCACCAGGACCGCGCTAACCATGACACTTCCCCGAACCTTAAGTTGTCTGTTCAAGTAAACTCGCTTTAAAATATAACTCACTAACTTGTCCATTTCGTTCCCTCAAACTAATTTGAAAACCATCATCGCAAATTCTGAAAGTAGCACTAGAAATTTTAACAATTAACGGCATATGACCACTCGAATTGCCACGAACACGAATCATCGACTGGTAAAATTCCACCACATAAGAAACAGTGATTCCTGGTTCCTTTTGTCGGCTCTTTTGAATAACCATTTTCTTACTGGTCGAATTCTCGGTATCGATCGAGAATCCACCATCTTTTTGGAGAAAATTATCAAGTTTAACATAAGCATACGCCACATCGTTACTCTGCGGGAGGAACTCGTTTGCGTGCTTAATAAGCTGTAGGTTACTAGCGAGCAGTAGCACGACCAGGGTCAGGCAGAAAAGGGCAATCACACTCTCAATCAGCGTAAATCCACGTAATTTCTTCATCAGCTTACTCACTACTTTTCGTTAGAATCGCTTGTACGTCCCATTCAGTGTATTCTCGGTCGTGCACCGTGACTGACTCAAGCCTACCTAGCCTCATCATTCTAGCCGCCAGATAAACATCTACCCGTTGATTCTGTGCCAGCAAAATTTGTTTCGTTTGGGCAATATTTAACTCTAAAAAACCGATTCCAATGGTTAGGACGACTAGGGCGGTCATCGTCTCAACCAGAATCATTCCCTCTAATCTACGCCACAATCAGCTCACCCCACATCATCTGAATCGTGATTTTTCTACTCCAGGAGCCATCTGTAAAGGTAATGGTGGTTGGTGCGACGTAACCATCATTGCCAATATTCAGTGCGCTCGTTAGGCCAAAGACCTGCATTTGATCTGGTATTCTCACCAGCAGCTTCGTTGTGCCAGCTTGAGCAACCACTATTTTCCGACTAGTTGGGTAGTAGCGAATTAATGCGCTGCTATTGCTTATTTCAGCAATCTTCTTCGCCTGTTCAAATTGGGTCACAAATGTCGTTACGGTCTGCTGGCGTTCTACACTTCTCTTCATCCCGGTGAGCTCCACGGCTGGTACCAGTATTAAAAGAGTCACGATAAAAAGAGTGACCATGCTTTCAATCAGTGTAAAACCCTTAGCTGTCTCCTTTTTTAGCAACTGTTCCATCCGCATTTAGTACGTACCCATCCTGCAATTTGTTATATTGCTCATTTGTGATATGTTTATTCTCTTTCAATGCTGCAAAAGAAATTCTTTCGGATTCCGTATCTACAATGTCAATCTGTGATTGAATTGTCTGAATAAAAGCGGTATCCGTTTTCTGTTCGGCGATTCCTTTTTGCTTCGCGGCATTTGGGAGAATCAATACCGTTAACATCGCGATGATCAGGACCACGATCACCATTTCGATGAGCGTAAAGCCGCCAACTCGTTTACTCTTACCTAAATTGTTCCACTCTATTTTTCTCACTTAGATACTCCTCTTTCGTTAACTGATTTAATTAAAATCCCTGCATCATACTATAGACCGGCATCAACAACTTTAAATACATTGTTAAGATACCGATGCCAATCACGATGAAACTTAGTGGTTGAATCTTCAAGCTGAGTCTTTGAAGACCAGCAGATAGCTCTTCATAGGCAATTACTTCAAGTATTTTTATCTGTCGCGCCACCACTATTCGCTCACTCCCGGTATTGACGACAAATAATAGCTCATCGCTCAGAAATGGTTCCGCAGTGATAATCTCCTGTAGTGTACGCCCCGCAACCAGCTTTTGCTTGACGTTTAATCCCAATTGATACTGCAAGGAGCCCGCGGGCTGTTTCAGGGCGAAACCACAGATATCCTGCAACGAAAAACCATTGCTGAGGAGAATATTTAAATTAAACAAGATGAGGTATTGGGCGTACCTTAAGACCATCTTGCCAATAACAGGCCAACTTCTAAGCACTAGCAATTGGGCATAGCTCTGTTCGTTAATCGACTTTATTGCGTAGTAGACACAATAGATAATCACTAAAATACCCACACCCAGTAATAGCCACAGAATTTTTTGCCAATCAGCTGTGGGACTCTTCGGGAGGTAGTTCCCCATAAAAACGCGCATAAAGATCATTAAAAAACTCATCATCACAATAATCACAACAGGATAAGCCATCTCTTGCTTAATCTTCTTCATCTGCTCTCGTCTCAGAACCAGCACGCCCGTTAGTTGACGGAGACACTGTCTCAATGTACCTTCCTCAAGTGCCATTCCAATCTGGGTCGTCGTGGTCAAAGAGAAACCAATTTCGGCAAGAATCAGCGCAAAATGCCTGTTTTGGCGCATCAATTCGTTTATTCGGAACAATTCATGCTCACGCTGATGCCAAATTCCCGGCAAGGCCTGCAAGCCCTCATTTAAGGAGAACCCGTTGTCTAGGAGCAGAGTGATATTCTCTAATAGCTTGATGCGGTCAGTAGTGTTCCATTTACCCAAACTCAAAGCTTGCGGCGTTTTGTTCACTTAATTTCCCTTCTTCCATCAGTTGGGTTAATCTCGCAGACCAAGTAAAGAATCCCTGCTCTGGTTGCTCAATCACCTGCATTAGGTCCGGTCCACTACCCACATCAATGAGACAATTAAGTTCGTCATCCGTTGACTTAATTAAACGCTGATACGTGAGACCACGAAGCGCATTAATTAACTCCAACTCACTGACGCCTAGTTCCAAAAGACGCATTACCGTGCCCTTCGTACTCATTGCATGAATGGTAGCCAATACTAAATGGCCACTTAAACTTGCTCGCACAGCTAATTGAGCCGTTACACTATCGCGAATCTCACCAATAATCAGAATATCTGGTCGGTGACGCAATGCCGCCTTTAAAAGCTCGGGATATGTAATTCCTGCGCCCAAGTTAATCTGCGTTTGGAAAAAGCTGGGCTCCTCTATCTCAACAGGATCCTCCATACACATCACCATTTTGTCCTGCCCGACCTCTCTCGCCAACTGGTACATCAGCGTTGTTTTGCCCGATCCTGTTGGTCCGCTGGTCAGTACCAAACCACGTCCCTGACAGACTTCTACCAGACGCGTAAAATCTGTTGGAAAGAAATATTTTGAAGCTCGCATCCGATAGATTATCCGGACGACCAAAGACTCACGGCCGTGAAAGTCACCAACGGAAGACAACCGTAAGTAACAGGACTTCTCTGGCAATTGAAACGACCCGACCTGCGGGCGCCTGTGCTCCGTAATATCCATGCGGGCGTGATATTTCAGGTAATTAATCAACTCACCACCTAAATCTAACTGCATGCGGCGGTATGTGCTTAAGCCAGCAATCTCTTTAAATTTCACGACGTATTCTTCACCATCGACGAGAAAGTAGATATCGCTGACCTCCTGGGCCTGTGCTGCACTAACCAGCTGTTTGAATAATTCTTGTACCTTCATTTGTCCCTCCTTTTTTCTAGTCACATTAATAAATACGCAGAAAAATGCGTAAAACTTTTGCCAGCGCAAAAAAAGATCAGATGATTACTCATCTGATCTAATTCTGTGTCTAAATGTAATATGTAATTCTTATTCCTCTAAGTTTGATGCTGAAGTATAAACATCTTGCACATCATCACTATCTTCGAGCGCGTCAACAAGGTGTTGTAGCTTCTCAAGCTCGTCTGCTGGTACTTCCAAGCTGTTCTGTGGAATCATTGTTAGTTCTGAGACGGCAAGCTGATAGCCGGCTTGCTCGAGTGCATCACGGACAGCCGTGAAATCTTTGGCATCGGTATATATTTCAAATGCTTCATCACTTGTCTGCAAATCATCCGCACCAGCATCCATGATGTCCATCAAGACGGTGTCCTCATCTGCATCCGTTGTTGTCCGATCAATCACGATGTAACCCTTGCGGTCAAACATGTAAGAGACGGAACCGGTTGCGCCGAGACTACCACCGTTTCTAGTGAAAGCAACCCGCACGTCTGAGGCGGTTCTGTTCTTATTATCTGTCAACGCCTGGACAAAGATTGCAACACCTGCTGGGCCATATCCTTCGTACGTAATCTCGTCGTAGTGAGTGGCATCGCCACCCTCTGCCTTCTTGATTGCCCGTTGGATATTGTCCTTTGGCATGTTCGCTGAACGGGCCTTATCTAATACTAAACGAAGAGAAGGATTACCTGAAGGGTCAGGACCACCACTCTTTGCAGCCATGTAAATTTCACGAGATAATTTCTGGAAAATTTTACCTCTTTTTGCGTCTTGAGCATTTTTGCGGCCCTGTATATTGTGCCATTTTGAATGTCCTGACATTTGGTCTCCTTCTTTCATTTCAATTTTTTGTTAACCTTAATAATAATAGCAAAACAGATTCGTACATTCAATGACTCTGCTAGTTTTCAGCCAGTTTTTTTCGTTCGTGATGACGCCACACCACGAAAATAATTAGGCCAACAAGCAGAATGCCTACTACTGCACCGAAACTGTCAAGCATCACGTCGTGGACGCTCGGAGTTCTACCACCGGTAATCGCCTGGTGGTATTCATCAAATGCGGCTAAGCCGGTCATCGCGAGCCAGATGATGAGTGCCGGGAAGAAATTGTGTTTAATGAGGCGTCGTAACCCATAGTAGAAGAAGGCACCCATCAGAAAATATGAGGCGAAGTGGGCCAATTTACGCAAGATAAACTCCAGATATCCGGCATAGCCATCGAGAGCAAGCGAATGTTTCTCACCTGCATAGACAAAGCTGAATGAGTTGAGGAACCGGGTGAATGGTGGCCAGAATGGTTGCAAGTCACTTTGGATATTTTGCTGTTGGTATGTCATAGATGAACTGATGAAGATTAACACCAGTACCACTAATCCGAGGGATAATGCGATCTTTTCTTTCTTACTCAAATGAATCTACCTCACCGATCTAATTTTCTGCCGTTCACGTGCATTTGACGCAATAATAACGTAATTTCACGCATTTTTTCAGCCATCTTACGTCATTTCACTAGTAAAAAAATAAATTTACAGTATTCTAGGTATAAGAGATTTAGTGGAATTTTGCAAGGAGATAATATGAATATTAATGATTTTTTAGATAACAAATTCGGGCAATACCCGAAAACTGATGAATTGGCTGACCTGCGTGAATCGATTGAGGAAGATATGAATAACTTCGTGCAGCAGAAGGTGGCTTCAGGCCACACCGAGGAAGAGGCAGTGGCGATTGCCATCGAGAACGCGAGTGATCTTGACCAATTACTCAAGTTTATTGGTGAGCAAGAGGTCGACTACTCGAAGAGCTTCAACCTCTATTCACAGATCAATCGGCGCTTGAACAGCCTAGAACTAGTTAATTCCTATAGCGTCGAGCTCCAGAATATTTCGGAGCTGCACCTGAATTTCCACCTCGGGAACATCCTAATTTTACCAACTACCGATAATAAGTTGACGGTCCGGGAATTCATGTCGCGAGAAATCAAGGGATTGTTCTCAACTCCGAGCAAGGTTGGTAATGTACTCCAAATCGAGCAGGGGCCACGTAAAATCGTGGGCATCCTGCGGAACAGAATTGAAATTTCACTTCCCCAGAGTTTTGCCGGCTTCTTCTCACTAACCTCAAGTACGGGTAACGTGATCGTCACCAAGTTACACTCCGATATACTATTCGATCTCACGATTAATTCGGGCAACATCAGACTAACCGACCTGGATGTGAAACGAATTCAGGTCGATGCGAAGAGCGGTAATTTAAAAGCACAGCACATTAAGACGACGGATTTCCACATTAACGGCAAGAGTGGCAACGTGCGCTTACAAGACGTGCACGTTCAAGGAACGGCCAATCAATTCGTCATCACCATGAAGAGCGGTAATCTGAAACTGACAGACATCATAGCCGAAACCTTGGTCACCAACTGCACCAGCGGCAACATTCGTCTAGAGGATGTCACGGCAAAGTTCTTCGACCTGAAAACCCAGAGTGGTTATATTCGTGCCTTAAATATCGCAGGAGCAGGGAAGATTTTGTGCCGTTCCGGAAACGTACGGCTAGATTTCAATCAGCTTACTGGTGATTTGCGGGTTGAAGAAAAAAGCGGCCAGATTAAGGTCGCTTTCCCAACAGAAACTGCTTATCAATTCGACGTAACCTCGAAGACGGGGCGCGTGCTTCTACCCAAAAATGCCAAGATCACGGACTACAACAAAGGTCAGACGCTTGGCCAAGTCGGACAATTACCGGCTAACAACGTCACTCTGAGTACAGTTAACGGTAACATCAAGCTGCAGTAATGCTGCTTTTTTTAGTGGTTATTCGCCCAGCGCAAATTTACGCACAGCTTTAGCAAACCCATCATCCTCGTTCGTCGCCGTCACATATGTCGCATGCTCCTTGATCATTGGAATGGCGTTACCCATGGCTACCTTTAAGAAGTCGGGTTGTTTAAACATCGAGAGGTCGTTTCCTTGATCGCCAAGAATCATCACCTCATCTGGGGCAATTCCTAGTTTTTGAGCTAATTCTAGTACGCCGGTTCCCTTTGATGCGTCCTTGCTGTTTATCTCAAAGAAGAAATCCTCGCTCTGTGTAAGTTGATAATCCTCATACATGCTAGCTGGAACCTGCTTAATGAATTGCGTGAGCTTACTAGGCTCATCTGTGATCATGATCTTACTAATCTCAATGCCAGTGGGAATCTGTTCCGGGCGCCGATATCTAATTGGCATGTGAGTCAGGAAACTTTCCATCGAAATGTAGAGGTTCATGTCGGCATTTGGCGTGTAGAAGTGGTTGAGCGTCTCGAAGTGTAGGTATGTCTGATTCTGCACCGCTAGTTCATTCCAACGACTGAAGTCCTGATAGCCCAGCGGATGCTCGATTACGGGATTACCCGCGAGGTTCTGGACGAACGCGCCGTTGTAAGTCAAGACGTATTCATCCTCACCGCTCAATCCTAATTGCTGTACATAGCGCGCTACACCAGGTAATGGCCGACCAGTCGCGAGCACTACCTTAACACCCTTTGCGCGTGCGGCGGCGATTGCCGCGAGTGCTGCAGGTGAAATTTCCTTTTGGTCTGTCAGTAGTGTGCCATCCATATCTGTGGCGATTAATTTAATTGTCATTATTAACTCCTATCAATTCAATTAGTACTAGTATAACGGAAAAAGCGGTTTCTTGTAGGATGATTCTGTGAGAACTTGCAGTTTTGTTAAATTTCTGTAAAATAGGTCAAGTTATCACACTGTGGTTCGTAACCACCCCACAATAAAAAACTAAGGAGAATTTTGTGATGAAAGAAAAAACGTTAGAACTAACCAAGATGGGTCTGGTCGCAGCCCTCTATGTTGCCCTCGGACTCTTATTCCTGCCCCTGAGCTTTGGACCGCTCCAATTCCGCTTCGCCGAGATGACCAACGCAATTGCCGTCTTCAACAAGCGTTATGTTTGGTCTGTGACCATCGGCTGCTTCATCGTCAACATGTTCAGCAGCCTCGCCGCGGTTGACCTGATTGTCGGTACAGCAAATACACTAGTTATCACGGGCGGTAGCTACTTAATTAGCCGCCTGATCAAGAATTACTGGGCCCGCTTAGCTGTCGTGCCAGTCGTTGGCGCCCTCAGCATGTTCATGATTGCGCTCGAGCTGAAGTACATTGCCGGCGCACCATTTTGGATTACGTATGCCGGACTGATGCTCACCGAGTTTGTGATGTGTGCAGCTGGTGCCATCATCTTCGGCTTAATCGAACGAAGCAAGAGTATTCCTACGAAATATAAATTTAGTAACTAAACTAAATATTGCTAGCACCAAAAAAAGTTTCTCATTCTCTGATTAGAGAGTCGAGAAACTTTTTTTATGCGAAAATACTGTAATAATTGACGTCATGATAACCTGACTTAAGGAGAATTTGCTCCCTCAGTGTCGCCTCGAGCGTCATACCGACCCGCTTAGCCACGGCATTGCTGGGCTGGTTTTCAACTGCAGCCACTAACGTAATTTTATGGAGCTTGAGTTGGCCAAAGCCAAACTTAATCAACTTGGCTACACTCTTGGTCATAATTCCCCGTCCCTTTAGGTCCGCACTCAGCCAATATCCAATATCGGCCTGGTGATTGAGGTGTGATATCTCGTTGAAACTTAGGCTGCCAGCCACTTGTCCCTTGTAGAAAATTAAAGTCTCGTAAGCCTCACCTTTCATGGTGGCATTGTAAAATTGCCTGAGCGATAATTCCTGCGCAGCGGGCGAAGTGACGTGCTCGACCCAGGGCAACCATTCCAGTAAGTAGTCTCTTTGCACCTGAATTAGTGTAAAGAGCTCCAGCGCAAATTCCGGTTTTTTTACTCTAAGAATAATATCGTCATCAACAACCAGTTCGAGTGGTAACTCCTCTTGTAAGTTATTCATTAATACCAATCTCGGCCCGGACGACGTCACAAATTCGGTTTACATATTGCTCAACCAACTCTTTGGTTGCTGCCTCGGCCATCACACGCAGCAAAGACTCGGTTCCTGAAGGACGAACTAACACGCGACCTTCACCGTTCATTTCCTTTTCCACCGTGTCAATCACGGCTTGAATCGCCTCATTATTCTCCCAAGCATTCTTATCTGTCACCTTAATGTTGACCAATTTCTGTGGGTAGGTCTTCACGGGTGCAGCTAACTCACTGAGTTTCTTACCAGTTTCTTTCATCACGTAGAGCAGATGTAAACCAGTTAGCATGCCATCACCAGTATTGTGATAATCGAATAAGACGATATGACCGGATTGCTCACCACCGATGTTGTAGCCATCTTTTCTCATCTCTTCGACAACGTAGCGGTCTCCGACCTGTGTCTGGACTGAGTTAAGACCAGCCGCGTCAATAGCCTTATACAGGCCCAGATTACTCATGACGGTTGTCACAATCGTATCTTGTTTCAAACGCCCCTTCTCGCTCATGAACTTACCGAGAATATACATGATTTTGTCACCATCGACAATCGCACCATTCTCATCCACAGCGATACACCGGTCACCGTCACCATCGAAGGCCAACCCAATCTGTACCCCCTTCTCCACCACGGCAGCCTGTAACTGCTCAGGATGGGTTGAGCCCACCTGGTTGTTGATGTTCAAGCCGTTCGGGTGATCAGCAATGGTCTCGAAGTCCGCATCAACGTCCGCAAAGAGCCGGCTCACTAATGAACTAGTAGCACCATTTGCGGCATCAACGACCACTTTAATATCCGCGACGTCATCTGGAATGGTCTGTTCGATAAATTGGAGATATTTCGATGCACCCTCCGGATACTCCTCGACACTACCTAGCCCGTCAGCAGACGGACGCGGCAAAACGTCTTCAGGTGTATCTAATAACGCCTCAATCTTCTCTTCGGTAGCATCTGATAGTTTGTAACCATCTCCACCAAAGAACTTGATTCCATTGTCCTCAACAGGGTTGTGTGAGGCCGAAATCATGATACCAGCATCCGCATCCTGTGCCTTCACCAAGTACGCCACAGCTGGGGTAGAGATCACACCGAGGTTCAAGACCTCAATCCCCACAGAGAGCAATCCCGCAATCAGGGAGTACTCAAGCATCTCACCAGAAATACGTGTATCCCGGGCAACTAATACTTTTGGTCTCCTTGACTGATCTTCTTTTTGCTGCGTGAGGACGTATCCGCCGTCACGCCCAAGTTTAAATGCTAATTCTGGCGTCAGTCCCTCATTTGCGACTCCGCGAACTCCATCAGTACCAAAATATTTTGTCATCGTTAGTTACCTTCCCTAATCGTTTCCTTTTATCTTTACGTTTACTTTTATTTTTGCCGGGTCAATTTTAACCACACCAGTTGGTTTCTTGAGCGTGAACGTGTCTTCATAATCGACACTTTGGTTCGTCAAATCGACTGGTACCTCAATCTCCTCGATCTCTTTTAGATCAGCAGTATGACCGTAAATGCGTACCCGGGCAGTGTCAGTCGTCAACGCGTAGACCTTATCGGACTCGCCATTCTTCTGCGTGAGCTTTACCTTCACAGTCTTTGACGGTAAGACAATTGGGACCGTGACGTGCGTCGTTGCCGGGGTCAAAATAGTATTGAGCTGTCTGCCATCCTGATCAACTGCGACCAGCATCACCTCCTGGTCAATGGTCTGCGTGGCACCCTTAGGTACGCTAATCTTCGCCTCGATATGATCTACTTGTTCGATCTCACTCTTCGGGCCCGTTACAGCGACAACGCTAGGCGCAGCCTTCGCCGTTCCCACTTCGTAGCCGTCTGGCACGCCATCCTTGCTGTAAACAATCTGAATGGGGAAGTTCTTCGACTTCTTGGTCTGAATGGTCGCATCTACCCGCGCCGGTTTAACCGAATATGTAATTTGGTTATTCAGTCCAGAGATTTCGATCGGCACATTGTACTTGCCCGTCTTGAATTTCGATAAATCAATGAAGGCCCGAAAGTTCATTGTATTCACCGTCGACGTGACCAGCGCGCTCGGACCCTCCAACTTGACGGTCACCTTCTCCGGATAACCTGTCACAAAGTATTTCTCAGTATTAGCGCTAACTTGGAGTGTCACTTTGACAGACTGCGTCTTCGTGGCCATTTTGGTAGTTTGTTCCTGGTTCTGTGGCGTCGTCGAAGTTAACTGCGATTGATTGATGTAGATGAAAAGTAATATCGTAAAAATAAGTGCAACAATCCGGTAAATCCAGGGATTATCAAACAGTTTCTTCATTGTTTCGACCCCCATTTCCATAATCGATCAAGAAATGACCGATACCAAGGTTCTTTACCATCTGCCGCCGGGACTAACTGGGCGCGCAAGTACTTCAGGTAATCCTCACGCGAAAGATCAACCATAAATTGACTGTTCTTCGTAATGGTTACCCCACCGGTCTCCTCGGACACCACAATAGTGATGGCGTCCGTCACTTCGGAAATACCGACAGCCGCCCGGTGCCTAGTGCCCAAATTCTTTGGAATCATATTACTATCAGACAATGGTAGGTAAGCCGCAGCAACGGCGATTCGGCCGTCACGAATAATCACGGCACCATCATGGAGCGGTGTGTTCGGAATGAAAATGTTAATCAACAATTCACCGGTAGTCTCCGCATCGATTGTAATACCCGTCTCGATATAATCCTCGAGGCCAGTCTTCTGTTGAATACTGATTAAAGCACCAATCCGGCGTTTCGACATGTACTGGATTGACTTATCGAGCTGCTCCACAAATTGTTCGCTTTGTTCCTTCTCAGAGAAGCTTGCTCCACCAAAAATCGGGGCACGACCAAGCTGTTCAAGGCCGCGGCGAATTTCTGGTTGAAAGATGACAATTACACCAATCACACTCCAGGCCAATATCTGATCGACCAGGTAGGCAAGTGTGTGTAACTGCAAATAACCGCTTGCCAGTCGAATAACGATAATGATGCCGATTCCCTTAACTAACTGTACCGCTTTCGTGCCGCGCACCAACATGATTAAACGATAAATAATATACCAGACAATCAAGATATCTAGCAAATTCATTAAGTTCTGTAGCGTTAAAAGATGAGCCCAATCTTGTAACATATGTATCTCTCCTGTCTATGTAAAATATTATAGCACGTCAAATCATGTCTTCTAGTAACTATCTGACATACATTTTGAATTCAAGGAACAAATCGTTGTAGTCCTGAACTATTTTCGTCCCCAAGTCACGGTAAACTTCAAGTTTTTCCATTGTTTTCTCACTAGGATAGAACTGCTGATCGGAGCTAATGCTCTTTGGTAGGATCTCCTTTGCCCGCTTGACCGGCGTCGCGTAACCCACATATTCCGCATTTTGGGCGGCATTCTTTGGCTCAAGCATAAAGTTGATAAAAGCGTATGCACCAGCCTTATTCTTCACCGTCTTTGGAATCACCATGTTGTCAAACCAAAGGTTACTTCCCTCTGAAGGTACTACGTAGTGCAGGTGCTTGTTTGCAGCGAGCATTTCACTGGCCTCACCTGACCAAGTAACGCCGACCGCGGCTTCGTTTTGAATCATGTACATTTTCAGCTCGTCGGCAACGATGGCCTTCACATTATAACTCAGCTCATTCAATTTGGTTTGAGCCAGTTTCAACTGTACGTGGTTCGTCGAATTCATTGAGTAACCCAAAGAAACGAGCGAGAAGCCCATGATATCTCGCGCGCTATCCACGAGTAGGATCTTGTTTCTTAGTTGACTGTGCCAGAGATCATCCCAATGCTCAATCGTGCCCGGTTTAACCATCTGATCGTTATAGATAATTCCCAGTGTCCCCCAAAAATAAGGAACGGAATAATTATTCTGCGGATCGAAGGAACGATGGAGGAATAAAGGATCGATTTCCTTGAAATTTTTAATTTTACTCTTGTCAATTCCTTCGAGCAGATGAGCTTTTTGAAGTTTCTCAATCATGTATTCGGACGGCACAGCCAAGTCATAACTAGTACCGCCCTGTTTAATCTTCGTGTACATTGCCTCGTTGCTATCAAAGGTCTCATAGGTGACACGATAGCCAGTCTGCCGCTCAAACTTCTTGATTAGCGCAGGATCGAGGTAGTCACCCCAATTGTAGATTGTGACAGACTTAGCGCCACCACCACTCTGCTGCGGATTCAACGCTTTTGTCCAGAAGAACAATCCTAGGCAGACGAGGAGGATGGCTAGTGTAGCAGTCATTAACTTTTTCATCGTACCACCCCAGAAACCGTCGCCCGTTTCTTATCTTTCTTCGACCTATTATGAGTGCTAATTAGGTAATAACCAATTACGAGAATCAAGGCAAAAACGAACATCAAAGCACTGAGTGCGTTGATTTCTAAATTGATTCCCTGACGTGCTCTTGAATAGATTTCAACCGACAGGGTGGAGAACCCGTTACCTGTAACAAAGAATGTTACGGCAAAGTCATCCAGTGAGTACGTGAATGCCATGAAGAAGCCGGATAAAATTCCCGGAGTAATGAATGGCAACAGCACACGACTCAAAACCTGCATGTCACTTGCCCCAAGGTCCTTAGCAACATCAATTAATGCAGAATCCATTTCTTTTAACCGGGGAAGAACCATTAAAACAACAATTGGAATCGAGAATGCGATGTGACTAAACAAGACCGAGCCGAAGCCCAAACCAATCCCGAGTGCGGTGAAGAAGATGAGAAAACTTGCACCGATGATGACATCGGGCGAGACCAAGAGAATGTTATTGAGGGTCAACAGGACATTCTTTTGGCGGCGCGAAACGGTCTGGTTGATGGCAATGGCACCTAGAGTGCCAATGATTGTGGCGATCAGGCTCGATAGCAATGCGATAATCATCGTATTGATGACAATCGTGATCAGCCGGCTATCCGCGAACAGATCCGCATAGTGGCTGAACGTGAATCCTTGATAGTTGCTCATTCGCTCACCAGTAGAGAATGAATAGAAAATCAGGTAGAAAATTGGGAGGTAAAGGACCACCAAGACAACAAATAAGTAGATGCGACCCCACTTGATATTTTTCATTAGAAGTTCACCCTCCTATTTCTCTTTTTCCTGTCGGTAGTGAAGACCATCGTGATAATCATGATAGCAATCAGAATCACGCCGATGGTGGAGCCCATGCCCCAATTCATCGTCGTCAAGAAGTATTCCTCAATTGCGGTACCGAGTGTAATCACCTTGTTACCACCAATCAGCCTAGTTAACATGAAGAGTGAGAGTGACGGGATGAAGACTGCCTGAACCCCTGCTTGGATACCCGGCAGCGTCAGTGGCAACACAACTTTTTTGAAAGTCTGGAACTTCGACGCACCTAAATCCTGACTCGCCCGTAGCAGCGCCGGATCAAGCTCGATGACGGAATTATAGATTGGTAGAATCATGAATGGAATCTCGATGTAAGTCGCCACAAATAAGAAGGCAAAACTTGTGAAGAGCATCCCTTGAGGCGCCACCCCGAAGAAACCCAGGAAACTGTTGACCATGCCATCCCGACCCAGGATACCGATGAATGCGTAAGCCTTCAGCAGAAGATTAATCCACGTTGGGAGAATGATCAGCAGTAACCAGAGTTGCGCGCGTTTTAGTGTGCTTAAGATATACGCAGCAGGATAGCTAATGAGCAGTGCAAATAGTGTAATCAGGAAGGCATACCAGAACGAACTGAGGGTCATCTTTAAGAAGGTCCCGTTAGTGAAGAATGTGACATAATTAGACAACGTCAACTTACCAGCAATGTCGGTAAAGGATTGGTAGGTAATTAGGATAATCGGGAGCACGACAAAAAAGGTGATCCATAAAACGTATGGTGCAAGGAAAAAATATTTTCTCTTATTCATCATCTTCTTCGTACCCCTCCAGTCTCGCATCGAAGTCCTCCTCCGATTCGCCGAAGCGCATGACATGAATATCCTCGGGTTCGAAGAAAAGGCCCACCTCTTTGCCTTCTTCTGTTGGATTAGTAGAGTGAATCAGCCATTCGTTATCGTCTACGTCAACTCCCAGAATTTCGTAGTGATCCCCCAGAAACAGCTGTGTCTCCACCTTCACCACAATCTTACCCTGCTCCACGGTCGTAATGTCTAAATCCTCTGGTCTGAGCACTACTTCAACCCGCTCGTTTGGCCGCATCCCGGCATCGGCACATTCAAAAAGTCGATTAACAAATTCAACCTGGTAATCCGCAATCATCTTACCGGGAACAATGTTCGAGTCTCCGATAAATTCGGCTACGAAGTGGTTGATTGGTTCATCATAGATGTCGACCGGCGTACCACTTTGTAACACCTGACCATCATTTAAAACGAAGATTTCGTCACTCATGGCGAGCGCTTCTTCTTGATCATGGGTCACGAATATAAAGGTAATCCCTAAGCGCTTTTGCAGTTCCCGTAATTCGTATTGCATGTCTTTTCTGAGACGCTTGTCTAAAGCAGATAAGGGCTCGTCCAACAGCAACACTTTAGGCTTCGTGACGATTGCGCGCGCGATTGCCACACGTTGTCTCTGACCGCCACTCAATTCTGCCGGGTCTCGGTCTGAAAAACCCTCAAGGCGAACCATCTTCAGCGCGTCCTTCACGGCAGCGTCGATTTCCGCTTTTGGTAGCTTTCGGACGACCAGCCCGAATGCAATGTTATCGTAGACATCGAGGTGTGGGAAAATACCGTAGTTTTGGAATACCGTGTTAATCTGGCGCTTACTTGCGTCAACGCTCCTGATATCCTTGCCCTCGAACAAGACGGAGCCTGTTGTTGGTTTAGAGAAGCCGCCAATGATCTGCAAAATCGTCGTCTTTCCCGAACCAGACGGACCCAGCAGTGAGTAAATTTTGCCACTCTCTATCTCTAGGTTCACATCTTTTAGTGCCACGAACCCGTCCTCGTACTCTTTGCCAATATTTCTTAATTCAATAATTGGTTCCACAATCATCGTCCTCTATTCAGTAGTATCAACAGTAAGTTGTAGTGCGCTCTCCGCAAAATTAACTTCCTGTCGTAATTTATCTGCTAGCGTCGGCGCCAGCTTACGAGCATCAACCAAGTTGCTGATAGCAGCTCGTTGCGCAGCAAAGGCCACTATTCTCAACTGATAAACTTGGGCATCATAGTTGCTGTTCTGCTCGTGTTCATTCGCCTTCAGTTGGGCGATTTTACGGCGGTAGGCCACCACAAGTCGGTAAACAACCCTTTGATTATACTGATGTTCTTTTTGTTTGTCATCACTTAAAAAATCAGAGAGAAACTTCAATGCATTCTTAGCCATTTCCTTCGATGCAAAGGCCTTCTCCGGATTTTGTTTAGCGCGCAATTTAAACATGCTTTGGAACTGCTTCCTCAATATGCCCCGAGAATGTTTCAGATGATACGACATGCGCTTAAGCCGTTTGACCTCTCGGCCCTGATGCAGGTTGGTCAAGGCATCAAACGCATCGGCTAATTCTTTCCGTAACTCCAGATAAACTTTCTGGGTGATTTGGCCGTTGTACATCAAGTACTCTAGCGTGCTTGCTTCACCACGAAAGCCGACCCGTCTAAGCGTCAACTCATCTTTCAAAAGCACTTGTGCCTGGTCAGATTCCGTGCCAAATTCCTCGTGCATGAGGCTCGCAATGAGCTTCTGGTATTCATCAATCACATCAAGAGCTGCCCGTTGATTCTCATTTTGGCGTCTCTGTTCCTCGACAGCCTGAACCGCACTATTATAGAGGTAGTTCTTAGCTTCCTTTTCTGACATCGAATCCGCCGGCGCGACATTCTCCTCAACCGTTTCATCCAGTGTCTGCTTAAGTTGTAATTTAAACGCACGCTTAGTCAGAATTGGGATGAGCACCACGGCCATGACTAACGAAAGGACAATTACACCAGCAGCGATAAACAGAATTAACGGTCTGTTTGGAAAGGGCTGTTCATTATTTAATAGGGGCGGAATAGAGAGTGCCGCTGCCATCGTGATTGCTCCCCGTACACCGGTTAAACCCGATAATAGGGCATCGGACAGTGTGACCTGTTCCCTTTTACCCTGACTTTTCTGGAAAACAAACTGAACGAAGTTCGAGCCGTAAATCCAAAGCACGCGGATGAGAAACAGGATGAACCAGATAGCAAAGACCAAGGCAACCGCATAACCTGTGTGAATATCTGGATTTTGAATTGCCTGGTTCATGGCTACTGGCAACTCGATCCCAAGAATTAGGAAAATCATGCCATTTAAAATGTAAACGATAATCTCCCAACTTTTATTCGTGACCACCACATACTCGGAGCCGCTCTCCAAGTAATTACGACCGCGTAATGCGGTGAATATACCTGCGACCACTACGGCAATTACGCCGGATGCGTGGAGATATTCGGCAATCAAGTAGATCAGAAAAGGGGTAATGAAGTTAATCACGGCGAGGATTGTTACATCATTGAAACCGCGCCTAATGAGTGAACGCAGTGCATAGCGAATCAACGAAATAGCGATAAAGCCGGTCAATGCACCGACCACACTGATGTAGACGAAGTCGCCTGCCGCTTCGAATAGCGAAAATACGCCAGTCATCGTAGCAGCGACCCCATACTTGAAACCAATCAGGCCACTGGCATCATTGATCAGGCTTTCACCAGCCACCAAGTTCACAATCCACTTTGGTAGCTTGGCCTGACTCGTAATAGAATGAACAGCGACAGGATCCGTTGGGCTCAAAATAGCCGCCAATGCGAAACTAGCAGCATATGGTAGGCTTGGAATTAAGAGGTGGATGATTGCCCCACCAACAAAGGTCGTGAAGAAAACCAACACGATCGAGTTAATGATGATGGGCCGTTTCAAAGACCAGAGATCTTGCTTCGGGAAGGTCCGGCCGTCGTTATAAAGTAATGGTGCAACAAAAAGGAGTAAAAACCAATCGGTTTTTAGCGGAATTGTAATCGAAAAAGTGAGCGCGAGTACTAGTCCTAATCCAATCTGAATTAAACTCGTGGGGATTGCCGAAAAATAGTGGTTGATGACGTTTGAGACAACCACCAAACTAATCAAGAGGACTACCCCTTCTAATAATTGAACCGTCAAATTGGATCACCTGCCTTAAATTTCTTGTCCGATAATTCGAACCTCTGTTTCTAAATTAATATCGTATTTTTCTTTAATTGTGGTTTGGATCAGGTGAATCAAATTCACGTAGTCAGTCGCGGTTGCGTGATCCACATTCACGATAAAGCCGGCATGCTTCATGGATACCTGGGCCCCACCAATTTGCTTGCCCTGAAGGCCCGCTTCAATAATCAGCGGACCAGTGTAATGGCCGGCGGGTCGTTTAAAGACGCTACCACATGATGGATATTCTAGTGGTTGCTTCGCCCGTCTGAGTGCGTTTAGGTGGTCCATCTTCGTTCTAATCGGCTCGCTCTTGGCTGGTTTCAGCTTGAAGATAGCGAATAAGACGACTGCCCCATTCTCTTGGACCAGCGAGTGCCTGTAGCTGAAGTTCATCTCTTCGTTCGTATACGTCTTCAACTCGTCGTCCCGGGTCAAGACGGTGACAGACTCCAAGACGTCCTTAATCTCGCCATCGTAGGCGCCGGCATTCATGTAGACCGCCCCACCTACACTACCGGGAATCCCCGCAGCAAACTCCAAGCCACTTAAACTCTGCCGGTAGGCCGCTTCGCTTGTATTAATAATCCGCGCACCGGCATAAGCCTTGATCCGGTGGTCGCTGAGCGCAATTATCTGGTTCATCTGGTTTAAGAGAATCACTAATCCCTTAATTCCCCCATCCCTGATAATCAAGTTACTAGCATTACCAAGCACAGTGAGTGGTATTTCATTCTCCTTTGTGACCTCAATCAGCCGCTTAATCTGCTCGATTGTCCGCGGAAAAGCGATAAATTCAGCTGGTCCCCCGGTTTTGGTGAACGTAAACCGACTAAGTGGAATGTGCTCTTGAATATTGATTCCTTCTTGCAGTAAGTCTAGTAATTGCAAATGATTTACCCCCGTATTTCAATACGTCTATATTACCAAAAAAAGGATTGGAATTATACTAGCAAGTTTACTAAATGACTGTGTTATACTAGCTTCTAGAAAACCGCTGGAGGCAGTCAAAACATGAAATTTATCTCTTGGAACGTCAACGGATTACGCGCAATCCTGAAAAAGAACTTTACCGAATTTTTTACCGCCACGGATGCGGACTTCTTCGCCATTCAGGAAACCAAGTTACAAGAAGAGCAGGTTGAATTAGAATTACCTGGCTACGAAACCTACTTTAACTTTGCGAAGCGCAAGGGATACTCCGGCACGGCCATCTTCACGAAACACACGCCGCTCTCCGTCAGCTACGGTATCGGCAACGAGATTGGGGATGATGAGGGCCGAGTCATCACACTCGAATACAAAGACTTCTTCTTTGTGACCTGTTACACGCCGAATTCCCAGGACAAGCTTAAGCGCCTGAGTTTTCGGACAGTCTGGGACCGCGACTTCAAGGACTACCTGGTTCACCTGGACGAAAAGAAACCAGTAATTTTCTGTGGTGACCTAAACGTGGCCCACGAACCAATTGACTTGAAGAACAATCAGACCAACCACCACAACGCTGGTTTCTCCGACGAAGAGCGTGCCCAATTCACTGCGCTACTGGATGCCGGCTTCATCGACAGCTTTAGATTGCTCCACCCTACGGAAGTCAAGTATTCTTGGTGGAGCTACCGCTTTAATGCCCGCAAAAACAACGCTGGTTGGCGGATTGACTACTTCGGTCTCAGTAAGGGACTAGCAATCAATGTTAAGGAATCGGATATTCTAGACCAGATTATGGGTTCGGACCACGCACCAATTTTACTTGAAATGAAAGACTTAGAGGTTTAATAATGAACTTTATTGCAATGGATTTCGAAACAGCTAACCGCTCTGCGTCAAGCGCCTGCTCGATAGCTCTTGTCATGGTGCGTGACAACAAGGTGGTTGATGAATACTATTCACTAATCAACCCCGAGGAGCAGTTTGAATACCGAAACGTGCAGGTTCATGGGATCCACCCCGAAGACGTACAGGCCGCACCGAAATTCAACGAAATCTGGCCGAGCTTCAGTCCCCTATTCTCGCCCCATTCACTGGTTGTGGCGCACAATGCCCGGTTTGACATCAGGGTCCTGCAGGCGATGCTTGATAAATATGGTTTGGCCCGGCCAAACTTCCTGGCGCTCGATACACTCAAAACGAGTAGAAAATTCCATCCAGAATTGCCTAATCATAAATTAAACACCATCAGTGCGGCACTTGAAATTGATTTACAGCACCACCACCACGCCCTCTCGGACAGCCTAGCTTGTGCTCAGATTCTGATTCACGACGATGAACATTTCAGTGACGAGCCCATCAAAAAACTAGTTCAACTCATTAACTGAGTTGAACTAGTTTTTTTGTCATAGTTGTTGAAGTAGCTCTTCGTAGCGCTGTCCCGTGGCGCTGACCTTTACAATTCTCCTAGTCGAATCCAAGTCGGTGTCATCGCGCTCAATCGCGATAGTCAAGTATTCCGGCGGGAGCTCCGTTTGCACAAAGTTTGGCCATTCCATGATGACAACACCATCTTCTTGTAGGTATGCCTCGAGGTCTAGACTGGCTGTGTCTCCATCCTCTAGGCGATACATGTCCATGTGAAAAAGCGGTAGTTTGCCTTCACGATACTCACGCACGATGGTGAACGTCGGGCTCTTAACTGGACGTCTGATACCTAGAGCGCGCGCTATTCCCTTCGTCAGGGTGGTTTTGCCTGCACCAAGGTCCCCCTCAAGCAACAAGAGGTCATGGGGCCGCAAGTTATGCCCAATTTGTTCTCCCAACTGCTGCATCGCAGAAGCTGAGTCAATGGTAATTTGTTTCACTTTTGTTCTTCCTAATCTAAGGCTTGTGCCGCCGTTAATATCGCGGTTTTGTAGACATCTTCCTCGTTTGCACCACGTGAAAGGTCCGAGACCGGCTTATTCAACCCTTGTAGAACTGGACCAATGGCCTCGAAGTTACCGAACCGTTGTGCAATTTTGTAGCCAATGTTACCAGATTGTAGTTCAGGGAAGACGAAGACTTTAACATTACCGGCAACCTTTGAATCTGGTGCTTTTTGGGCAGCAACACTTGGTACAAATGAAGCATCAAATTGTAATTCACCGTCAAGTTGCAAGTCTGGTGCTAATTCATGTGCTATCTTCGTTGCCTCGGCGACCTTTTCTACCTCTTCACTCTTAGCAGACCCCTTAGTGGAGAAGCTCAGCAATCCGACAATTGGTTCGATACCAAATAGCTCCGCGCTCTTCGCAGACTGAACGGCAATCTCCGCTAATTCTTGTGCGTTTGGGTTGATGTTAATTGCGCAATCAGCAAAGAGATAGCGCTCATCGCCTCTTTGCATAATGAATGCACCGCTCGTTCTCGTCATGCCCGGCTTGGTCTTGATAATTTGGAGCGCTGGGCGCACGGTGTTCGCCGTCGAGTGCACTGCACCTGACACGAGGCAGTCAGCCTTATCCATGTAGACCAACATTGTGCCAAAGTAGGTTTCGTCACGCAAAATCGTCTCGGCCTGCTCCTTTGTTGCCTTACCTTTTCTCCGTTCCACGAACGCCGCAACCATCGCTTCATAGTCAGCATAGTTATTTGGGTCGATAATCTCACTGCTATTTAAGTCGAAGTTCTTTTCGTCTGCCACCCGTTTGATCTCCGTCGGATCACCGAGCAGTACTGGCCGTAATAACTCATCTTGCGCCAATCTCACAGCAGCGCCCAACACGCGCGTGTCTGTCGCCTCCGGGAAAACTACACTGAGGTTCTTACCCTTGATTTTATTAGTCAAACTTACAAATAAATTCATTGACTTGCTCTCCTTAGTCATAATTTAATCTTACTATATCATTTATTGGAATCGCTTGCAGGTTAATTTTTACGCTCATCTAACGCAGTAACTTTCGCTGGTAATTGCCAGTCAATGGGCGTGACACCCCATGATTTGAGAAACTCATTTGTCTTACTAAAGGGCCGTGTACCAAAGAAACCGCGGCTCGCCGACAGCGGACTAGGATGAACCGAACGTAAAATAAAATTTCGGGTCTGGTCGATTAACGGGATCTTCTTCTGCGCATAACTACCCCAGAGGATGAAGACCACGTGGCCGCGGGCACTGAGTGCGCCAATCGCGGCGTCCGTAACTTGCTCCCACCCCTTGCCAGCATGACCGTTAGCATGCCCGGCGGGTACGGTCAAAACGGCATTCAACAGCAACACACCCTGTTTGGCCCAGTCCGCCAGGTAGCCGTGTTGAACCGGCTTAAACTGGACATCCGTCATCAACTCTTTATAAATATTTCGCAGTGATGGCGGAATTGGTGCGCCCGGTAGCACTGAGAAACTCAGTCCATGTGCTTGACCGGGGTTATGATATGGGTCTTGACCAAGAATAACCACCTTGACGTCGGCAAAATCGGTTAACTGAAAGGCGGTAAAGATATGGTGCATCTCCGGATAAATTATTTTCGTCCGGTACTCTTGTTTCAAAAAGTCATGTAGTTGGCGGTAGCGAGGACTATCAAATACCGGCCCCAGGATTTCGTCCCAATGATTATGAATTAAGTTTTTCATTTTCCATTTCCTTTGCTGAATGCGTTTTATGGTAAGATGATAGTAGTTAAGAATTGGAGGGTTTACACTTGATCAAACTGATTGCGTCCGACATGGACGGTACACTTTTGAACGATAAAATGCAAATTTCGCCGGGGAACGTCGCAGCCATCAAGCAAGCACAAGCACAAGGAGTCGAGTTTCTCGTGGCCACCGGTCGTGAGCTGAAAGAAGCAGAACCGTTGGTGGAGGCCGCCGGTTTACACACTGGCTACATCACGCTGAATGGCGCGCGCGTCTTCAACACCGCCGGTGAGCTCAGTGTCGACCTCCCAATCGCTGACGAAACAGCGGCCAAGTGGGTCCACGATCTAAAGGATGCAGACTACTACTTCGAGCTAGTAACTGGTAAAGGCGTCTATTCTGACGACCGGGTACGGCGAATTCAAAACGTCGCCGACCTGTTGGTTGACCTTAACCCGGACACCAACTTCAAAACGGGAATGATTCTGGCCGCAGCTAGACTAGAAATAATCAACATCAACTATGTTGACAACTATCAGAATCTGCTGGACGATCCGACAACAGATATCTATAAGATTATTGTATTTAGTAGTCGTGGTCAATCGGCTTTTAGCGGAATTCGAGACGAGATTGCAGCTAGCAACGAGTTAATCGTCACTTCATCAAGTGAGAACAACATTGAAATCAATAATATTAAAGCACAAAAAGGTCTGGCTTTGGTCGATTACGCGGCGGAACGCGGCATCAAAAGAGAAGAGATCATGGCAATCGGCGATAACCTAAACGATGAGTCGATGATTAGGATGGCTGGCACAGGCGTAGCTATGGGAAACGCCATCGACTACATCAAAAAGATTGCAGACGATGTCACCACTGTCAACACAGATGATGGCGTAGGCGCATCTATTCTGAAGCACATCTTAGAATAACAGTGTAACTGAGGTGTTTTAAAATGAAGTACTTTTTACCTTTAGATGACCAAGCAAACCCTGGGCGTATTCCTGTGTTAGACGCGAATAACAAGGCGCATTACATGGTGCTTGGCAACATGAATCAGCTGAATAGTACAATCTTCTTAAACGACCTCAATCGAAGTGAGGTTGCACGAATTACCAACACTGCAAAACGACTAGCAGAGTCCTACCTTCTTATTGTCTTAAACCAGGTACCGATTCGCATTAGACAAGTTAAGTTCAGTAATACACGCCTATACTACCTGCCAGAACTCAATTACTGGATTATTGGCAACAAGAAGCGCGACGAATACACTTTTAGGAAAGGACGCCACAAGGTTGCTCAGGCGCTCATTTTAGTCACGAACCTTGGTCCCACGCTACAAATAAATATCTTTGACGACAAGCATGAGCCGGAAATCATCCTCACAAGCATGATTTTCAACCAGCCGAGTTTCGTCGAGCAGTTGCTGGTACGCAAAAAGGCTGGTATGAACTACCAACCCACTTTTTAATTTATTTTATTTAACCATGTGGTCGTAGAGGTGCTCACCAATCGTCATCTGATCAATGGTTTCAAATCCCTTTTTGACATACAAGTGCTTTGCCCCAGGATTAGTCTGATCAACATTCAGGCTAATTTTTTTGTAGCCATTTTGTGCGGCGAGATCAGGCATGGCGTCTAGCAATTGTCCACCGATACCGTGCCCCTGAAACTGAGGTGCGACCGCGAGGGAGTCAATGTACCACTCCCCCGGCCGGGCTTCTCGATCCGTGAAAATTTTAGTCTCTCTTGGTAGGCCAACCTCAGAATAGTATTGCTCTAAGGGCGCATCAATCAGTGGCTCATCCTCAGCGCGATAACTAGTAATCATGCCTGCAACTTCACCGTCTCGCTCACTAACCAGTGTGCGACCAAGGGAATATCTATAGCCAGGCGTATGCCAGCCCTCCTCTAAGAGATGGTAGAAGGCACTGTCGTCAATTGCGGCGATGCTCTTCAGCTCCATTTCATCAAAAATCTGTTGCAGAATTGGAAAAATTGCTGGAAAATCCTGTTCAGTTGCTGTTCTAATCATCTTTAACCTCTACCTTCATCTAATATTGCTCATTTACTACTCACCGTGAAATTTCAAACCGGACGCGCTAACACGTTTATTAGCTGCTCAATCAACGGATTAACTTGCGGATGGTACGCCAGCACGATATTGAATAACGGTTGATCGTCATCCAAAATATCAATGGCATGCAAGTCCCGCTCACCACTGATCGCCATCTCGCTAAGAAAGCCGATACCCACATTCTCATGCACCATGCCCTTTAAGACATTGATGTCGGGCGTCGTATAGACAATCTTGGGCTGAAAACCGTTTTTCTCCGTGAGCTCCCGCAAGGCCGCGGGATGGACAAACCCTTCCTTCAACGCAATGAAGTTCTCACTTTTTAGTTCGCTGAACTTAATAGCAGTAACATCTTTTAAGCGATGATCCTTACTCACAATGATTTTGAAACGCGTCTTCGCTAAAGTAACTGTCGCAATTTCTGGTATGCTAATTGGTTCAATCGCGCCAAGAATTGCCACGTCTAAATTACCCTCCTGCAGCTGCTTCGTCAAGGTGGCTGATCCCGCCTCCACCGTCTCGAGGTGTGACATTAGATTCTCCTGCAGCAGTTTCTGCGCCAATTGGGGGAAGTAATAGTTACCGATAATCGGCGGCAAGCCAAATCTGACCTTCTGCGCAGACAAAGCCTTCAAGTCGGACTTTACCGTGTGTAGTTCCGTCAGAATCTTCTGGGCATGCGCCAAGAATTCGTTACCTGCAAGTGTGAGATTCACTTGATGGTGCGACTGATCACGCACAAATAATTGCACTTGTAACTCATCCTCAAGGCGCTTAACCATGTACGTAATCGTCGGCTGGCTCACCGAGAAATGTTGTGCAGTCTTTGTGTAATTGCGATCATTAGCTAACTGAACGAAGTATTCCAGATCTCGAAAATTCATTTAATCTCCTCATTGCATCCTGCTCATATAAATATATTTTATCATAGCTAACCACCTTAGAAGCTGCTGTGCAGGCAATTCACCCAACCATCTTGGTTGGTACTTCAACACAACCTGGCACGTTCACTGAGATTATTGTCAAAGAGATGGCGGCCCACACTGCACGGCCAATCATCTTCCCACTATCCAACCCAACTAAATTAGCCGAAGCTAAAGCAGAGGACTTACTCACTTGGACCGCTAGTAAAGCACTCGTAGCTACGGGTATTCCAGCTAATGATGTCACTTTAAATGGCGTTACTTATCAGATTGGTCAAGCTAACAACGCGTTGGTTTATCCGGGTCTTGGTCTAGGAACGCTGGCAGCAAAAGCTACGCTTCTGAATGATGCAATGATTTCAAAGGCTGCACACTCACTTGGTGGTATCGTGGACGCAACGAAGCCTGGTGCAGCTGTTCTACCTCCTGTGACACGGCTTGCAGAGTTCTCCCAGACTGTCGCACAGGCTGTGGCACAAAGTGCACTTGATCAGGGTATCTCACAGGCAGATAGCAAGGACGCAGCACAACTAGTTGCTGATCTGAAATGGGAACCAGAGTACGAGGAGTTACCAAAGAATCTATTGGATTAATTCTGTTTCATTATTTTAGCAAAAAAGGTTAAGGGGACTTTATTATGACTGCATTTCTAACATCACTTGCGAGTGTGGCTGAGATTATCATCGTCATCGCACTCGGATTTTACCTACGTTCTAAAGGTAAGTTTGACGATCATTTCAAGGGAAGCATTTCATTCTTGATTATGAACATTGCTTTACCAGCATCAATCTTCGTCTCTGTGTCAAAGTATTTGACACGGGACAAGTTGATTGAGCTTTCAGGCGGCATTCTCTATGCCGTGATTAGTGGTAGCATCGGTAATCAATTACCAACACTTGAATCTAGTACATTGATTATTCAATCAGCTGCTCCTGGACTAGCCGTGTTACCAATTCTGGCCGGTAAAGCACACGGTGATGTTAAATACGCCACCAACGTTGTGACCACAAGTACGGTATTGTTCGTCATCGTTGTGCCAATTCTCATAGCTTTAATTCAATTCATCTAGTATCAAATAACAGACAAACAAGATTACCACACAAACACACAGTATTACTTGTAATCTAAATAACATAGATAAAATAGGTCTTTCACCAAATTTTGGGTGAAGGACCTATTTTATTTTGGCGGGGCTAGTAGTTGCGCGGTATTCTCAGCTACGGCTAAGATCCGATAAATGTCTAGCGCCACTTCGGCAACAGGTTGTTGTAAATCCTGGTCAATGTAGCGAATTATCTGTCTGACGACGTAATCGGCAATCAAATTGAGACTGACTTCAGTCAATTCGGTTTCCCGGTAGAATGATTTCAAATTACGCTGAACCAATGGTTCGAGGACGTCATTGAAAAATAAACGTTTAGTTTGATGATAGAAATTAATATACAGGTGCCGCTCTGAGCTCATTAATTGAATTAACTGGCGGTAGCGGACGTCAAGCTTGGTTTCACGCGTGTTGCTTAGAATCCGTTCAACCTGATATGAAATAACAAACTGATACAATTCAGTCATACTACTGTAGCTACGATAGAAGGTAGAACGGGATATTTGAATGCCCGCACAAAAGTTACCCACAGTATAGTTCTCAACTAAATGGTGTCCTAAGTCCTGCTGGAGCACCGCATAAATTTCACTTATTCTTGTTTTCATCTGACTAATTTTCTATTTTGAGATATATTCATTGTGGCAGAGTAATCTAGCTTAAGCAATCACAAATCAATGCTACTAGTAATAAATACGCCGATTTGCATCGAAACCATCTAAGTGTTTAAATAAAAATATTATTTTCTACTTTAAACATTTGGAATGGAGTAGCAACACATGAACATTACCTGGCACATCAAGCCCTTTAATAAGCTGAGCACAATGGAACTCTTCGGCCTAGTTCGTTTGCGCATCGCCGTTTTCGTCACCGAACAGCAAATTACAGAACCAGAGTTAGACGATCAAGATTTGGAATCTTACCACGTCTTTGGTACTGATGAAACTGGCCGTGTTGTCGGCGTTGCCCGCTTCTTCTTCGAAGACTCTAAGTTACTGGTTGGGCGTGTCGCCGTCGATCAGAGCCTCCGCCATGCGCACATTGGGAGTCGGATGCTCATCGCAATTGAAGACTATGTGCGTGAACACAATCTGGCCGAGACCATCTACCTGCATGCGCAGCTATACATCAAGGACTTCTATCTCTCACTGGGTTACGAGCCAATTGGTGACATCTTCTTGGAAGCTGACATCAAGCACATCATGATGGCGAAAAAACTTAATTAAATCTCTAGTTATAAAAAAATGTTGGTCCCGACTCACAAATCGAACCAACATTTTTTAGTATTTAATTTTAGTAATTCTCTGCAGTTCACGTTCTTGATCACGCCGCTTTATCGTCTCACGCTTATCATAGTTTTTCTTACCACGACCTAGTCCTATCAAGACTTTTGCAAAACCGCGTTTCAGATAGACCTTCAACGGGACAATGGCCATGCCCTTCTCCTGTTGATATTCGTCCAAACGTGCTATTTCGCGCTTGTGCAGCAACAATCTTCTATTCCTGATTGGATCATGGTTGAACTGGTTGCCCTGCGCATACTCGCTGATATGGACGTTCTCGAGCCATGCCTGACCATTACGAATCCGCACGTACCCATCCTTCAAAGTTATCCGGCGTGCACGAACAGATTTTATCTCAGTCCCAGTCAACTCAATCCCAGCCTCAATCGTATCTTCAATCAGATAATCATGATTAGCTTTTCTGTTCTGAGCGACCACATTATCCGCAGCTTTAGCTTTTTGTTTCAAGGTAATCACCTCGATTATCTATTATTTGTGACCGTTATTACTTTCGTGTCTTCTGTTAGAGCGGTTTTGTCCCCGATTTTGTCTGCGAGGGCCATTGCCGTCCTTACCATTTGCACGATTATTATTCACCTGCGCACCACCTCTTGGTCGGCTAAAACCGGTTGGCTTTGGCTTTGCTGGCGCATTTGGGTCATATAACTCGAAGTCAATCTGCTTCTGGTTCAAATCTGCGTTAATCAGCGTCACCTTGATTGGCATCCCAATTTTGAATACCTTGTGCGTATTTTTACCGGTCATCGTCATCTGCTTCTCGTCAAATTGGTAGTAATCATCAGTCAAATTCGAGATATGGATGAGACCCTCAACAGTATTTGGCAGTGCGATGAACATACCGAAGCTAGTTACGGAACTCACAGTTGCGTTAAAGTGTTGGCCAACCTTATCCATCATGAATTCGGTCTTCTTCAAGACATCAACTTCACGTTCGGTATCGATTGAACGACGTTCCTGCTTAGAAACTTGGTCGGCAATGTCTTCAAGACGGACATTGAAATGCTGCTTAATTTCCTCAGTTTCACCCTTCTCACTGTAATCATGAATCATGCGATGCACAGTCAAATCAGCATAACGCCGAATTGGTGAGGTAAAGTGCGTGTAATCAACAGCAGCTAGGCCAAAGTGTCCCAGTGCATCTGGAGCGTATTTTGCCTGCTTCAAACTCCGCAAGAGTACAGTCGAGACAACAGCCTCTTCTGGTGTGCCTTCAACCGCAGTCACAACTCTTTGAAGATCGAGCGGCTTAACATCTGCTGGATCAGCCTTGATGTTCAAACCAAAAGCACCGATGAAGTCGAAGAAGTTCTTGATTCTCTCTTCGTCAGGTGTTTCATGCACCCGATAGAGGAATGGAACGTGTTCCTTTCTGTAGTGCTCAGCAACTGTTTCGTTGGCCATCAACATGAATGATTCAATCATTCTTTCAGCAATGCCACGTTGTCTGAGTTCAATATCAGTTGGGTGACCATTCTCATCCACGATGATTTTAGCTTCATTTTCTTCAAAATCAATGGCTCCGCGAGCATGGCGCTTTTGGTAGAGCGCTTCGTGCAGCTTACCCATTTCTTCAAGCATTGGGCGTAATTCTTCGTACTTAGGTTCCAACACCTCTGTGTTTTCAGGGTCCAAGACCTTGTTTACACTGTTATAAGTCAAGCGAGCATGTGACTTGATCACACTCTGGAAAATGTCGTAACTAACACGTTCACCACTTGGCGTGATTTCCATGTCACAGCTGAGTGTGAGACGTTCGACATCAGGATTCAACGAACAGATGCCGTTTGATAGTCTAAATGGCAACATTGGAATAACTCGGTCTACCAAGTAGGTTGAGTTACTGCGTTCAAAAGCCTCTTGATCAAGAGGTGAGCCTTCAGTCACGTAATGACTAACATCGGCAATATGTACACCTAAATGGTAGTTACCATTTGGCAATTTCCACAGAGTAACTGCATCATCAAAGTCTTTCGAGTCGTCGCCATCGATTGTGACCGTAACTTCCTCAGTCAGGTCGCGTCTTGCAGCTTTTTCTTCAGGCAAAACGTGGTCAGGAATGGCTTCACTCTGTTCCAATGCCTCAGGATCAAATTCTGTTTTGATATCGTGGTCGTAAACGACTGACATGATATCGACACCTGGATCATTCTTGTTACCAATTGTGAATAGTGCGACACCGAGCATTCTGGTTGGGAAAACCGCAGAAGGATATTGAGTGATATCAACCTTTACCATATCGCCCATTTGGGGGTGAATACCGTCTTCTGAGATGAAGACTGAATAGTTCTTCAACTTCTTGTTGTGGCTCTTCACATAGCCGTAATAGCCAGTTTTTTTGACCATCACGTCACTGTAAGGCATAAACTCGCCCACTAGACTTGTCACCTTGTGCTCGAGCACCTCGGTCACGATACCCTCAGGTCCGCGGCCGTTCCAAGGATTCGCACCCTTGATTATTTTGACTGTCACAGTGTCGCCATCCAATGCGAAAAGTGTATTACCTTTCGCAACAAAGATATCCTGCTCGTCCTCTTCTTCAAGATGGATGAAGCCGAAGCCCTTGTCATTTGCTCTGAATGAGCCCTCTAGAAGTTGGTCTTCTTGCGCCAACTTAAATTGACCGTGTTTATCCGACACGATTTTCTTCTCATTTTCGAGGAATGTCAGGGTCTTCACGACCTCACTGAAGTCGAGCGAATGGTCGAAGTTGACCATTTTTTCAATTTCATCTACCTTGAAAAGTTTGCCAGGACTCTGGCGAAATATTTCAAGGGTATTAGCTATAGCTTGTTCGTTTTGCGTCATTAAATCACCTCGTGATAATTGTTCTCTATAAATTTCAATACGTCATTTGTTAAGTCTTTTTTAGCAGTATTTGTCGTAATAACATGGCTCGCATTCTCGTACCATTTAAAGGTCACGTTCTCGCAATTAACCAGTGCATCACGTAATTTGTACGCGCCATTCTGGTCGACGATCTCGTCTTCCCCACCCTGACCAATAAAAATTGGTTGGTTAATGGTTGCGAGTTTTGCCTGCACCAAGGCGCTAAATTCGTTAATCTGCTCAATTTGATTATTCAGGTGTTCGTCGATGTAGTCAAGTTCATTTTGCTTGTCCGCACCTGTTAGCTCATTATTGAGGTTCAAGACATACTGCGCATATTTCTTGAATCCTGCAGGCAATGTTCGTCCAGTCTTCTCCGTATTCATGAATATTGGTGAGCTGAAAACTCCACCACCAAGCAACTCCTGATCACGTTCCAGGAGATCCATGGCGAAAATACCGCCGAGTGAGAGTCCGAAGACATAGAGATTGTTGCCGAAATCTTTTTTCAGCTCGGCCACTCTATCCGTCACCTGCTTCTGCCAAGCAGCAATAGATCCCTGCGTCAAGATATCAGTTGGATTGAGCGTACCATGCCCAGCAAAATTGAAGGACGTCACAAAGTAACCTGCACGATTGAGCGCACCAGCTAGAAGTCGCACATCTGCAGTACTTCCAGAGTAGGCGTGCAACAATAATATTGCAGGTTTGCCTCCAGTTAATTCAAAGTTTTCAGGCATTTTAAAGTGACTCACTTTCACCCTCCACAAGAAAAAAAGCCTCCACGTTAAACAAGGAGGCAATTAATTCGACGATAATATTGCTAGGATTACTGCAAGCACGAAGAAGAGTACCAGTAACACCGAAGTTACCTTTTCCATGAATGCTTCGAATCCCCGCTTTTTGGATTGTCCACTGAATACAGCACCACCGGACAAAGCATTCAGCGCATCTTGTTGCTTTTGTGGTTGCATCATCACAGCGATGATAATTAAAATTGACACGATAATAATGAGTGTCATTGCCAGATTATACAAGAGTTTTCCTCCGTAACTACTAAAAGAATAATCACTGCTAATATTCTACCATATATTTGGCCTAATGCCTACACAAAAAAAGCAGACCAGAGGTCTGCTTTTCAAAATATAATTTTACAAATTACTTCTTAATGTTGTAGAAACTGTTGATTCCTTTGTATTCAGCAGTGTCGCTCAATTGTTCTTCGATTCTGAACAATTGGTTGTACTTAGCAAGACGATCAGTCCGGCTCATTGAACCAGTCTTGATTTGGCCTGCGTTAGTTGCAACAACAAGGTCTGCGATAGTAGTATCTTCAGTTTCACCAGAACGGTGAGAAACGATAGCTGTATAGCCAGCTTCTTTAGCCATTTCGATTGATTCGAAAGTCTCAGTCAAAGTACCAATTTGGTTAACCTTGATTAAGATTGAGTTAGCCACGCCCATGTCGATACCCTTCTTCAGGTAATCAACGTTTGTAACGAACAAATCATCACCAACGATTTGTACTTTTTTACCTAAGCGAGCAGTCAAAGTCTTCCAATCGTCCCAAGTGTTCTCGTCCAATGGGTCTTCCATTGAAACAACTGGGTACTTGTCGATTAATTGCTCCAAGTAGTCTGTGAACTCTTCAGCTGTGTATTCTTTACCATCAGCAACAGTCACATACTTCTTAGTTTCTGCATTGTAGAATTCTGATGAAGCAACGTCAAAGGCAATAGAAATGTCTTCACCTGGCTTGTAACCAGCACGTTGGATAGCTTCAACAAGCACTTCAAATGGTTCTTCGTTGTTCTTCATGTTAGTTGGTGCGAAACCACCTTCATCACCAACAGCAGTGTTGTCACCGCGTTCCTTCAAAATTGCTTTCAAAGTGTGGAAAGTTTCTGAACCCATCCGCACTGCTTCATGAATACTCTTAGCACCAACAGGCATGATCATGAATTCTTGGAAGTCCACGTTGTTGTCGGCGTGCTTACCACCGTTGATAACGTTCATCATTGGAGTTGGTAATACGTGTGCATTTGGGCCACCAAGGTATTCGTACAATGGCAAGCCAAGTTCGTCAGCAGCTGCACGGGCAGCAGCAAGTGAAACACCAAGAATAGCGTTTGCACCGAGACGAGCCTTGTTAGGAGTACCATCAAGGTCGATCATTGTTAAATCGATTCCGCGTTGGTCAGTTACATCTAGTCCAATCACAGCCTTAGCGATTTCAGTGTTCACATTCTCAACAGCCTTCAAAACTCCTTGGCCGCCGAAACGTGATTTATCACCATCACGCAATTCAACTGCTTCGTGTTCACCAGTTGAAGCACCTGAAGGAACGATTGCGCGACCGAAGCCACCTAATTCAGTATAAACTTCAGCTTCAACAGTAGGGTTACCACGTGAATCTAAGACTTCACGAGCTAAAACATCAGTAATAACAGACATTTAATTTCTCCTTTTATTCATCTAAAAAATATCAGTACGTTACTATTCTACAATAGTTGCTCTAATTATTAAACCAAAACTTCTAGTCTTGATAATTAACAAGTGCGAGGAATGACTCTGGTTCAAGACTTGCACCACCAACTAAGCCGCCATCGATATCTGGCTTAGCCATTAATTCCTTCACGTTCTCAGGTTTAACTGAGCCACCGTATTGAATCCGGACGTTTGCAGCAGTCTCTTCGTTGTACAAATCACTCACTGCATCACGGATTGCCTTGCACATTTCTTGTGCCTGTTCGCTTGAAGCAGTCTTACCTGTACCAATAGCCCAGATTGGTTCGTAGGCAATAACTGATTGACTGACTTGCTCAGCAGTCAAATCTTTCAAAGCAGCCTTAATTTGGCCCACAACCCATTCAGTCTCCTTGCCGGCTTCTCTAGTCTCAAGAGATTCGCCACAGCAGATGATTGGTGTTAAGTTGTTTCTGAAAAGTGCATGTGCTTTTTTGTTGATGTCTTCGTCAGTTTCGTGGAAGTAATCACGACGCTCTGAGTGGCCAATCACGACGTAGTTGATACCCATTTGTGAGAGCACAAGTGGACTTGTCTCGCCTGTGAAGGCACCTTTGTCTTCGAAGTAGGCATTTTCAGCAGCGGTTTTCAGTTCTGAACCCTTAGCAGCAGCCAGGAGTGCAGGCAAATCAACAGCAGGAGCTGCGATGACTGATTCAACCTTGCTGCTTGCAGGTAATTTGTCTTTAATGGCCTCGACGAAAGCTGTTGTTTCCTCAGGATTTTGGTTTAACTTCCAGTTACCAGCGATAATTGGTGTACGCATAAAATTAATCGACCTTTCTATTTGTCAGAAATTGATGCAATTCCTGGTAATGTTTTACCTTCAAGATATTCAAGTGAAGCACCACCACCAGTTGAGATGTGGGTAATTTGGTCTGCAATTCCTAATTGAATAGCTGCAGCTGCTGAATCACCACCACCGATGATTGTAGTTGCCTCCGTTAATGCACCAAGTGCACGACCGACTTCAAGAGTACCTTCAGCAAAGTTGCTCATTTCAAATGCACCCATTGGTCCATTCCAAACAACTGTCTTGGCATCTTTAAGCACATCCTTGAAGAGCGCAATTGACTTAGGTCCAATATCAAGACCCATCTTGTCATCAGCAATGTCCACATCAGATACTTCAAATGGTGCATCGTTAGAGAATTCTGCTGAAACTAAGTGATCGATAGGCAGCACAATTTTGTCGCCAGCCTTGTCGAGTAATTCCTTAGCTAAGTCAACCTTGTCGGCTTCAAAAAGTGATTTACCAATAGAATGACCTTGTGCAGCAAGGAATGTGTAGGCCATACCACCACCGATTAAGATGTGATCTGACTTAGGGATTAGGTTCTCAATCACGCCAATCTTATCAGACACCTTAGCACCACCAAGGATGGTCACGAATGGGTGTACTGGGTTATCGACAGCATCACCGAGGAACTTGATTTCTTTCTCCATCAAGAAGCCAGCTGCAACCTTACCGCCCTTTGCCTTGATTGCTTCAGCGATACCAGCATTAGATGCGTGGGCACGGTGAGCAGTACCGAAGGCATCGTTCACGTAAAGGTCGCCAAGACCAGCCCAGTATTCGCCAAGAGTTGGGTCATTCTTTGATTCGCGTTTGCCGAAATCGTTGTCGATATCTTGGAAACGGGTGTTTTCCATCAACAAAACATCACCATCGTTCATGGCTGCGATTGCTGATTCAAGTTCAGTACCTTCGTTTGTTGGTACGAACTTCACGTCTTTACCTAGTAGCTCGCTTAATCGACTAGCAACTGGTGCAAGGGTCAAAGCCTTCTTGTCTTCATCTGACTTAATCCGACCAAGGTGAGAAAGTAAGATTGCCTTACCACCGTTCTCAGTCACATATTTGATAGTAGGTAATGCGGCAACAATCCGGTTATCATTACCGATCACGCCGTCTTTAATAGGCACGTTGAAGTCAACGCGGATGAGCACTTTTTTGTCTTTAACGTCAAGGTCTGACACAATAAGTTTAGCCATATTTTCCTCCATAATTCCTTGAAAAAAGGCGCAAGGAGTATTATCTCCCTCCGCCTTTATTCATGGTAATTGAATAATAAATTCTGCTTCGTTTTTTTAAAAATTAAAGTGTAGCAAATTTCAATAAAGTACGAACCATTTGGCAAGTAAAGCCGTATTCGTTATCATACCAAGCTACAGTCTTAACAAGTTGCTTGTCGCCTACAGTTGTAACTTCAGTTTGTGTTGGGTCGAAGATTGAACCGTAAGTAGTTCCGATAACGTCACTAGAAACGATTGAGTCTTCATTCCAGCCGAAGCTTTCGTTGCCTTCAGTGTGCTTTCTCATTGCTTCGTTAACTTCGTCAGCAGTAACCTTCTTGTCAAGGATAGTAACTAATTCAGTTAATGAACCGTCAACAACACCAACACGTTGTGCATGTCCTTGAACCTTACCGTTAGCACTAGGAACAACCAAACCGATAGCCTTAGCAGCACCAGTTGAGTGAGGAATAGTGTTAGCAGCAGCTGAACGTGCAGCACGTAAGTCACCACCACGAACAGGGCCATCAAGTAACATTTGAGTTGATGTGTAAGCGTGGATAGTAGTCATAGTACCAACTTCAAGACCGAAGTCCTTGTCCAAGTAGTGAACCATTGGTGCTAAGCAGTTTGTAGTACATGAACCTGCAGAAACGATTGTGTCGTCACCAGTTAAAGTGTCGTCGTTTACGTTGTAAACGATAGTCTTCAAATCTTTACCAGCTGGAGCTGAGATAAGAACACGTTTTGCACCTGCATCCAAGTGAGCTTGTGACTTAGCCTTTGAAGTGTAGAAGCCAGTACATTCAAGAACGAAGTCAACGCCGTCGTTCTTAACCCAAGGAATGTTTTGTGCTTGTGGTTCTGCGTATACATGGTAGCTCTTACCATCAACAACGATTGAATCTTCAGTAGCAGATACTTCGTTGTCAATAGTTCCATGAGTTGAATCATATTTCAAAAGATGTGCCAAAAGTGATGGGCTTGTCAAGTCGTTGATAGCAACAACTTCGATGTCACTTGATTTTGCACCTAATTCAAGAATACGACGAAATGCAAGACGGCCAATACGACCAAATCCGTTAATACCAATTTTAACTGTCATAACAGTTTCTTCCTCCTTAGGAAATAAGTAAAATTATATTTTAAGTGGGTCTATATCCCATTTAAAATCGAGTTAGCGGCACCTTCATCCGTGATTAACCACGTCTGTTTCGGTGCATTGTGCATGTAAGCCTTGATGGCAGCCGCCTTCTTAGTGCCGGCTGCAACAGCGAATACATGAGGTATTTTGAAAAGATCCTCCAATTGCAAACCAATTCTTGGTATCTTGTAAATCACCTGACCACTCCGGTTGAAGAAATACCCGAAACATTCAACCACAGCATCCTGTTGACGTAACTGTGACTTGACAGTTAAGTCTAAGTCACGTCTTTGGGCCATGACGTCTGCCGCTCCAATACCATGGATAACAGCATCACTATTTGAGATGTAATCCAGCACCTCACCAATGGAGGGGTCCTGTGTTAGCGACCGTAAAACTTCTGGACTAACATTCTCGGGTAGGTATAAAGCGCGATACTTACCGTTACTATAATGTGCCATTACCTGACACACTGTGTTGCTCTGGATTTCAACGCTCTCGCCCAACGCCCCACGACCTGGCACAAACATTAGCTGTCTATGATGTGAGAGGTTGCTTGAGAGATTCGGTACAATCTCCGCCATCGTCTTACCACCAAGGACCGTAATCGTGTTCTGTCCTAATGGTAGAAGTAAATCGAGTGCGGCGTTTAACTCCGTACCGAGTAATCCAAAAACATGATCCTGCAAGTCAGCGTTACCCGGGACAATGATTGCCCTGTTAATACCTAGCTTTTCTGCAAGACGTAATTCGGTCTGGCTTTCGTCGAATAACTTGGCAATGATTGGTGCCAAGCCAGAAATGGTCTTCTCACCCTTCGGGGTTAGTACCATGCCGAGGTGATTAATATCAATTAATCCTTGCGACTTGAGGTAGTCAGTTTCGGTCCGAATCGTTCTTTCACTGATTCCTAGTCGTTCAGCAATGATTCGCCGCCCCACAGGAGCTAGCCATGAAATCTGTTGCAAAACAGTAAATCTTTGTCGAATGGTCTTGATAACGTCAGGAACGAGATTTTCAATCCATGTAAATTCATCATGCATTAAAAGTTTCCTCCTTGCTGGGTCATATAATGTCCCATTATTTGACTTTGTATGACCCACGTTTCTCAAAAGAGAGAAGAAACAGTCTTGAAACCATTTCTTCTTTTTCAACAACACAAGTATACCAACATCAATTTTGAAATTCAAGGATTGGCACTAATTTTTTAATCTTGAAAATTTATGTTGCTATTTCTGCAATTATTGATAGAATAATATTGTTCGCGCCCTTAGTGTAATGGATCGCACGCAAGATTCCGGTTCTTGAAATCTCGGTTCGACTCCGAGGGGGCGCATAATAGCATTTCATTGCCAGCCAATCGGCTGGTTTTTTTGTGGCCGATTTCGGGCAAAAAAATACCTCGCCGGTTGGCGAGGAGCTCTAATCATACACAATTTATTATTTTGGAAATCCCAAATAAATAGCATAAAGGACTAGCGCTATTCCTACAATAATGGAGATTTTATACCAAATACTTTTATTTCTACGATAGATTCCAACAGCAATCAAAGCTATTCCAACCGCCAGCGAAAAAATCATTACATAAAAGAACACTCTACCCGACTCCTTTCAGCCGATTTCAATGACTCTATCATGACGTTTAGCCACTTCCAAATCGTGCGTCACCGTAACAATTGTAGTATTAAATTCTTGATTCACTATGTGGTCAACCCAAACTATTACGCTTACATTGTATCATCTGGTTCGGTTTATATCTGATTATGCCTGCGTCTTTACGAAAAATTAAGGAGTAGCCTAAATCTTACAGCTGAAGGTAGACTTAGAAACGTCAAGTTTTTACTGATTTTGTTACTTCCACAATTAAGCCACAATTTTTCATAAAACATAGTTTTACAAAGAAATTCCATAGAAGAAAAAATCACCTACGAACGCTGTAATATCCCCGTCCTGTAGGTGATTTTATTTCACGAAGTTTAACTAAGAAACCCCAGATATGCTGATTAGAGGACTTGAACCTCCGACCTACGCATTACTAGTGCGTTGCTCTACCAACTGAGCTAAATCAGCATTTTTTCAACAAGTAATATTATACATGAAAGAAAGAAAATGCCAAGCCCTTTTTCAGCAAAATATTTAAAACATTAGCGCACTAATTGCTCCTCTTGGTTGTAGAACTGCTTGTAGCCTAGGTATACCACGGTAATTGAGCTGAGACTAGTAGTGGCGAGCAACATGAAAGTCACCATTATTTGATAGCCAATTGCCTTAACTGGATCAACACCGGCGAAGATCAATCCACTCATCATTCCAGGCAGGCTAACCAGCCCAAGAGTCTTACTTGAATCAATCGTCGGTGTCATCCCGGTCTTGATGGCTTCACGCACAATTGATTTCGTCGCCTGGGCAGGTGTTGCGCCGAGTGCCAGCTTCTCCATCACCTGTTGGTGTTGGTCACGGAACAAGCTATCCATTGACCGATAGGCCAGACCAGATGCCACCATCGCGTTTGAGGCCGTCATCCCAGTGATCGGAACGATTTGAGACGGCGTAACCTTAAGCGAACCCGATAAGATTAAGATGCTGAGACAGACAGCCGTAGACAGACTCATCGCCAGAACCGAAATTTTAAACGCGTTAGGCAGACCGTTACTGCGTTTGCTGGAGTTCCAGGCGGCGTTTAGTACAATAATCGCCACCATGGCAAAGGTCAGCCAAACGTTATTCACGCCGAAAATATACTTCAATAAGTAGCCAACCACCGTCAGCTGCACAATCGCCCGTGAGATACCCCAGATAATATCCTTCGTGATGCCCAGCTTTTGCTTGTAACTAATGAATATGGCAAATAGAACTAAAGAAAATGTAATAGCCAGCGTTGCTGGCGAAACCGTTAAATTACTCATTGTTTTGCAACCTCCCGTCTATAATACGGAGAATATGTTTACTATCACTAATCTCATCTTCCTCATGGGTCACCTTAATCAGGGTCACGCCGCGCTCCTGATTCAACTGATCAAGCCAGCCCAGAATGAGGTTTTTCGTGGTTAAGTCTAACCCCGTTGTTACCTCATCCAATAACAGAACTTTTGGTAAAAAGAGCGTGTTTCGCGCCAGCGCCACTCTTTGCTTCTCTCCACCCGAGAGTTCGTTGACCTTGCGTTTTAAAATATCCGGCTTCAGGTCAAGGCTCTGCAGCGTTTCTATCACATGCTCCTGGCTATATTCCTGATTTCTAATTTCATAGACAAACTTGAAGCTATCCTCTGCAACCGCGCCAAACAAGACTGGTTGTTGGAAACAGTACGAGACATCCTGTCTATAACCCGCTGGACTCAACTCTGCGATATCTTGGCCGTCGAATTCGATCTTGCCTGCAGTCGGTGAGATAATCTTGGCCGCGAGCTTTAAAATAGTGCTTTTCCCAGAACCAGAAGGCCCAGCTAACGTGAGCGTTTCTCCGGTTGCCACTTCAAAGTTAATATTCGTTAGAATCTGCTTGTGGTCAGATTCAAAGTTTACCCCGCTAAATCGAATCATTTCATCACCCCTACTAAGTCCTAATAATTTAGAATCATTATTATTTAGTGTTATAATACACATAGTGTAGCATAGTTAACTCCAGTATTAAAGAGTATGTTCGCACGTAAATAACTTTTATTATCGAATTGAATCATTATATATTAGAAGGAGTTTCATATGCCTACTAAATCCCAATTAGAACAAGCAACCACAATCATTCGGGAACACGATTTAAAGGCGACACCACAGAGACAGAATATTTTGGCCTACCTGATGAGTCACCATAATCACCCAACAGTTGAAATGATTCGCGACAATTTGGCCAAGAGCAACCCCAATATCGGGACTGCCACAGTCTACAATGCACTGAATTCTTTCGTTGAGCTGGGCCTCGTCATCGAGATTCAAAACGGTGATGGCAGCACACACTACGATTACTTCGATAAGCCCCACTTCCACGTAATCTGCACCAATTGTGGCCGCATTGCGGACGTGGAAAATGCAGATTTCGTTCAGTATGAGAAGGCATTGCGCAAAAGCGCAGCGGCGGAAACCGGCTACCTCACAAGCGGCAGCCACCTAGAGATTTACGGTATCTGTCCTACGTGTCAGAAGAAACTACACCTGCACATGGTCGACAACAACTAATCAATAGTTTCGGTGCTTTCTCATTGACCATTTTTAATAATTGTGCGAGAATTAGCACAGTACAAATTAGAGTGCTAAAATTAAATTTTTGGAGGTAGGAAATGTTAGTACCTACAGTTATTGAACAAACTTCACGTGGTGAACGTGCATACGACATTTACTCACGCTTATTAAAAGACAGAATCATCATGCTTTCTGGAGAGATTAACGACCAAATGGCTAACACAGTCATCGCTCAACTCCTCTTCCTTGACGCACAAGATTCCACGAAGGATATTTCACTTTACATTAACTCACCAGGTGGTGTGATTACCTCTGGTCTTGCAATCATGGATACGATGAACCTAATCAAATCAGACGTGCAGACCATTGCCATCGGTATGGCGGCTTCCATGGCCAGCATCCTCTTGGCCACCGGTACTAAGGGCAAGCGGTTTGCTTTACCAAATGCAACGGTGTTAATTCACCAACCACTTGGCGGTGCCCAAGGCCAAGCAACCGAGATTGAGATTGCCGCTGAGGAAATCCTGAAGTCACGGAAGAAATTAAACAAGATTCTGGCTGACACTACCGGTCAGGATCCAGAGGTTATCCAAAGAGATACTGAGCGTGACCACTACTTGACCGCCCAGGAAGCCAAGGATTACGGCCTAGTTGATGACATCCTGACTAGTACACCAAATAAATAAATATCACCAAATAAAAATCACTTTTGACCAACTAACTAGCGGTCAAAAGTGATTTTTTTATCTTAAATTAACTAACTCAATTAAACCAGCTCACTATCCTCGCGAAGCTCTGAATTAACCCGGTCGAGATTGGACTTCAGCTGGGCGACGTCCTTCATGTACTTATCGTATTGATTGTCTGAAATATGCATCATTGAAAGACAGCCGGAAACACGCTCAGAAATGGCGTCCCGCTGTGACAATGCGTATTCAGACGGCGAGACATCCAGCCGTCTTTCATCCTTTAGTGAGCGTTCCTTGACCACCCAATTGTCCTTCTCGAGTCGCCGCAAGAGTGGCGTTAGTGTGCCACTATCGAGCGCCACCTTTTCTCCCAATTGCTTAACAGAGAGTGTGTGAAACTCGTATAGGGACAGCATTACGATATATTGAGCGTAGGTTAAGCCCCATTCCTTCAATGCCTGATTATAAAACTTATTAAATGTCTTATGGGCTTGATAGATCTCGAAACATAGTTGCTGATCAAGTCTAATAGCTTTATCGTTACTCTCCATCAATTAATCCTCTTTTAGTACACATCTTGGCCGGAACGAATCCGTTCCGCCATCTCTTCTATTTTTTTGAAACGATGATTTACACCAGACTTAGAAATCGGACCGTCAGGAATCTGCTCCGCAACTTCCTTTAAGGTAAGCTCCTGATTCTCCAGCCTGAACTGCGCCAACACGCGAATCTTCTCTGGTAGACGTTCCAGTCCAATCTCCTGTTTAATTATGGTAATGTCCTCGACCTGTTTGGCAGCCGCATTGGCGGTCTTCTTGAGGTTAGCCGTATCGCAGTTTACCAGCCGATTGACCGAGTTGCGCATATCCCGCATGATGCGCAGATCCTCGAATGCAAGCATTGCGTTAATTGCCCCAATCACACGGAGAAAATCTGCGATTTTCTCTGCACCCTTGAGGTAGGCAATGTAACCACTCCGCCGCTTCGTAGCCTTCGCGTTCAGGTTAAACTTATTCATGAGCGCCACTATATCGGCATTATGTTCCTCATACAGTGAATAAATCTCCAGGTGATAGCGACTAGTCTCCGGATTATTGACACTACCAGCTGCGAGAAAAGCCCCTCGTAGATAGCTCATTGTGCGCTGTTCATCCTTCATTATCTTCTCCGGTACCCGTGTCTTGATTGCGAAGTGCTCGTCCACAATGTCTAGGTCCTGAAGAATCTCCTTAACACGAGTCTTCAGCCGGACCAAGTATTGGTTATTCTTTTTTAATTTCATTTTCTGTGAAACCAACAGCACTGGCTCGATTTTATACGCAATCTTCATTAGTGAGAAGATTCTCCGCGCAATTGCCGGATTCTCCGTCACAATATCTAAAGATAAATTCTTATTCCTTAACGAAAGAATGCCGTTCATCCGTAAAAAAGCTGATAACTCTGCTTTTGCATGTTCCGGATGAACCTCGAGTACTGTTAGTTCCTTCTTCACAGAACTAGCATATGACGCCATTATCTCACTCCGTTCTTCCGATTATCAGATTGAAATGCCAGATTCAAGATCTCTTGTGCCACTTTGGGGCCATTATGGTAGACACCGTTGCCCCGCATATTGATGAAATTATCAGTGATTACCCGACAACCCATCTCCCGTAAGCCAGCAAAGTCTCTTTTGACCGGCAACAGATATTCATCATAGTCTGCAGCATTGAAGTTTTCCATCACAACAGGAGCTGAATTAACCAGGACCGTATCAACGTAGTTCCCACCGAGGTGTTGGTTAATCAGCCGCACATGTTCCGCGTCCGTCATCCCTTCCGTCTCCCCTTTTTGGGTCATGATGTTGCAGATGTAGATGACCTCGGCCTTCGTCTGTCGAATCGCATCACCCAAATTTTGAATCATTAAATTAGGCAAGATACTAGTGAACAGGCTCCCGGGTCCAAGCACCACCACATCGGCCTGCATAATCGCAGCCAATACAGGCAAGACAGCTGCTGGTTCCTGTTCACCTACAGTATCCGTCACCCAAACTCTTTTGATTTTCTTAGCGGTACTTGAGATATTCGTCTCACCACTAGCGGTGGTCCCGTCAGCGAATTCAGCATGTAAAGTCAGCGGCTCATTACTAGCAGGGAAAACCCGGCCATAGATCCGCATCATCTTGCTCAATACCTGCACCGCATCGAAAATATTACCCTGCATTTCGTTCAATGCAGCGATGATGAGGTTCCCAATTGCATGACCCGAAAAGAAGGAATCATTACTGTTAAACCGGTACTGAAAGACATCCAGTTCCACTTGAGTAAGCTCTGAGAGGGCAACTAGGACATTTCTAATATCACCAGGTGGGACCACATTGATATAATCACGAATTGCACCAGAAGAGCCACCATCATCGGCCACAGTCACGATGGCGCTAATCTCGGCATTCTTTTCCTTCAGTGCAGATAAGATAACCGGTAAGCCCGTGCCCCCGCCAATCACGACAACTTTCGGTCGCCGGCCTTTGATGACCCGAACAATCTTATTGATCCCGTCCGCCATTACTTAGAGCCCCCTTTGTAACGCCAAATTTCTCGGTGAGTGACGTCAACCTTATAATCTTGATCCAGGTCATGTGCCAACCGCTGAGCAAGCGCAACAGAGCGGTGTTGACCACCCGTACAGCCAATTGCAATTGTCAGATTGGCCTTCCCCTCTTCGATGTAACCTGGGATAGTCGTCTCTAATAGACTAAGAAATTTCTGGTAAAAGTCTTCTGTTGCTGGCTGGTGCATCACATAATCCGACACCCGGCGGTCGAGCCCAGTAAATGGCCGTAATTCGGGCAAATAGTAGGGATTGGGGAGGAAGCGCACGTCCATGACGATATCGGCATCAATTGGTAGTCCATACTTGAAGCCAAACGACATCACCTCAATTGAGAAGACAGTCGTCTGTTCATCGGTAAACTTCGCTTTTAGGTCAGCCTTAAGCTCAGCTGCTGACATATTGGTTGTATCAATGACGAGTTGTGCCATCTTCTTGATTGGTTCAACTAAGGCACGTTCCTGATTAATTGCATCCAGAAGCCGACCGTTCTGTGCCAACGGATGGGCGCGCCTAGTCTCCTTATAACGCGTCACCAACTCATCGTTTGCCGCATCAAGGAAGACAATGTTCGTGTGAACCTTCTTCGTATCCTCCAATGAGTTAATCTCATCCTGCAGGTCCTCGTAGAAGCCCTTCACACGCAAGTCAATCACAACGGCCACTCGCGAGATATCCTTCGTCGTAATGATTAGCTCCCAAAAGTGGGGTAGTAGTGCCGGAGGTAGGTTGTCGACTACGAAATAACCCATATCCTCAAGGCTTTGGATTGCTACGGTCTTGCCCGCACCACTCATTCCAGTAACGATTAATAGTTTCTTAGTTGTTTCAGTCATCAGACCACCTCAATTTCCTTCAACACATTATAACACGCCGTGTGTTTCTTTGCTCTCTTTTGTATCAAAAAGGCTCTGTCTAAGCAACAGAGCCAGTTAAACTAGTCTATGAATAAATTATAACCTGTGTGCAAATGAAACAATTACATTATTCACACCGTAAATGATCAGGTAAATAGCTACCAACAAGACTAGTGTCATCGCGGAAACCACCGGATTCATCAGCATCAAGAGAGCCACAATTAAACTAAAAATATTTAGGACTAACGAGAGAAGAAACAGTGGTGCGCTAATATCGCGCAGGTGAAACGAGAACACTAGGCCAATCACTGAATCCGTTAAGAACCAGATTGAGAAGAGAATGGCGATGGTTAGTGCTCCGAAGTCACCGTAAAAGAGGAACAGGAGGCCAACTACCAAATCTACTATTCCTGAGATCAGCGTGACCCACGATTCACGAAAGAGGTCCCTGAACGAGGAATAACTTGCCAGCCAGACAATTCCCTGAATGATTGAGCCGATACCGAAAACCAGCACCAGGCTCCTGAGTGCGACTCCTTGGTGGCGCATCATGAAGAAGCCGGCTAAAAGGAAAATCACGCCAGAGATAAATTGGCCCCAGTCAAATCTGCTTTGTCTTTGTTGTGTATACATTATTCTCTCCTCCAAAATAAGATTTGGTCCAGTTAAACACTGTGTTCCATGCTACTTCTGCTTTTGTTGGGCCTTTTCCTCGGCCAAAGTACGTTTGTAATCGCGTTTGAGAATCGGCTTCAGGTACTGCCCGGTATAGCTCTTCTTCACCTTTGCCAAGTCCTCAGGTGTACCGGTAGCCAGAATCTGGCCACCACCCTCACCACCTTCTGGCCCCAGATCGATCAGCCAGTCAGCGTTTTTGATCACATCCAGGTTGTGTTCAATAATTAGCACGGTGTTCCCCTCATCCACGAGTCGTTGCAGAACATCAAGCAGACGGCTAATATCATCTGAATGCAAACCGGTTGTTGGTTCATCCAGAATATAGAAGTTTTTACCGGTCGAAATCTTCTGGAGCTCGGAAGCTAATTTCATTCTCTGCGCCTCACCACCAGAAAGAGTTGTTGCTGCCTGGCCCAACTGAACGTAGCCCAGGCCAACATCGACGATTGTCTCTAACTTACGGTGAATCTTTGGAATGTGTTCGAAGAATTTCGTTGCCTGAGAGATAGTCATCTCAAGCACATCTGCGATATTCTTCTCCTTATACGTTACCTCAAGGGTCTCCGAGTTGTAGCGTTTCCCGTGACATACCTCACACGGCACGTAAACGTCGGGCAGGAAGTTCATCTCAATCTTGATAATGCCGTCACCCTTGCAGTTCTCACAGCGACCACCCTTAATGTTGAACGAGAAGCGGCCC